>NZ_SOGF01000026.1:0-165489 GCF_004402355.1 Cryobacterium sp. TMS1-20-1
CCGGTGCCGACCGCTCAGCCGATCTCACAACGCCCCACCCCGGAGCAAAAAAACACTCTAGAGACTCGCCGGGCCGGCTGAACCCATGTTATTCAGCAGCCTCCTAGGCGACGGGCTCGAGGGCCTCAGCGGCGAGGATGGCCGGGAAGATGGGCGCGTGCACGCCGGCCATCTCCTCGAGTACCCGAATCACTTGGCAGCTGTAGCCGAATTCGTTGTCGTACCAGACGTACAGCACGGCCTTCTGCTCGGTGACGATGGTGGCCAGCCCGTCGACGATACCGGCGCGACGCGAGCCGAGAAAGTCGCTGGAGACGACCTCGGGCGAGTCGATGTAGTCGATCTGCCGGTGCAGTGAGGAGTGCAGCGACATGGTGCGCAAGTAGATGTTGAGTTCGTCCTTATCGGTGGCTCCGGCCAGGTTGAGGTTGAGGATGGCCATCGACACGTCGGGCGTGGGCACGCGAATCGCGTTGCCGGTGAGTTTGCCGGCGAGCTCGGGCAGAGCCTTGGCGACGGCCTTCGCCGCACCGGTCTCGGTGATCACCATATTGAGCGCGGCCGAGCGACCACGGCGGTCGCCGGAGTGGAAGTTGTCGATCAGGTTCTGGTCGTTGGTGAAGGAGTGCACCGTTTCGACGTGGCCGTCGATGATGCCGTAGCGGTCATTGATCGCCTTGAGCACCGGGGTGATGGCGTTCGTGGTGCAGGACGCCGCGGTGATGATGCGGTCGCTCGCCAGGATGTCGCCGTGGTTGATGCCGTGTACGATGTTCTTGAGCGCGCCCTTGCCCGGCGCGGTCAACAGCACCCGGGACACTCCGGGGCATTTCAGGTGCTGCGAGAGGCCTTCTTCGTCGCGCCATTTGCCGGTGTTGTCGACGACGACGGCGTCGTGGATGCCATATTGCGTGTAGTCGACGCTGGCCGGGTCGCCGGAGTAGATCACCTGGATGAGCGTGCCGTTGGCGAGGATGGTGTTGTTCTCTTCGTCGATCGTGATCGTGCCCTCGAAGGGGCCGTGTACCGAGTCGCGGCGCAGCAGGCTCGCGCGCTTCACCAGGTCATTGGCGGATCCGCGCCGCACGACGATCGCCCGCAGACGCAGCCCCTGGCCACCACCGGCGTGCTCGATCAGGATGCGCGCGAGCAGTCGGCCGATCCGGCCGAACCCGTAGAGCACCACGTCGGTGCTGGAGCGACCGTCCCGTCCGTGCTGGCCGACCACATCGGCGAGTTCGCCGCGCAGGTATTCCTCGAGGGTGACCCGGTCGTTCTGCTCGCGAAAGCCGAGGGCCAGGCGGGCCAGGTCGACCGAGGCAGCACCGAGACCCAACCCGTCGAGGGCCTGCAGAATCGGCAGCGTCTCGTCGAGCGGCAACTCGACATCCGCTATATGACGCGCGAAGCGGTGCGCCTTGAGCAGGCCAATGACCGACCGGTTGACCAGGCCGCGTCCGTAGACGCTCGTCACCACATTGTTATCGCGGTAGAGGCGCCCGATCAGCGGAATCATCGCCTCGGCGAGAGCCTCGCGGTTGATCCACGTTGCACGGGCACGATCAGCGTCCTGGATCACAGGGTTGCCTTCCTAAACCATCGTTAGTCAGTTAGACGGAGCATGTCCGGCCACCCCGCGGCCCCGGAGTCATTCCTTACTCGTCGAGCGCAAGTTCCTTGGGGAGTTCGAAGTCTTTCGACGCGAGTTCTTCCACGTTGACGTCCTTGAAGGTCAGCACGCGTACCGACTTTACGAACCGGTCGGAGCGGTAAACGTCCCAGACCCAGACGTCCTTCATGGTCAGTTCGAAATAAAAGTCGTGCTCGGTGTCGCGGCGCACCAATTCGACCTCGTTTGCGAGGTAGAAGCGTCGTTCGGTTTCGACAACGTACTGGAACTGGCCAACGACGTCTCGATATTCCCGGTACAGGGCCAACTCGACCTCTCGGTCGTAGTCCTCGATTTCGTCTTCTTCCATGGTGACCTCATCTTACAATGAGATTTTCAGCCACGATTTTCGATGTAAGGGGCTCGGTCCGAGCAGGTCGATCGCGCTCATGTGCGCCGCGCTGCCATAGCCCTTATTCGACGCCCAGCCGTAGCCAGGTTCGTCATCGTGCGCCGCGATCATCAGACGGTCGCGGTGCACCTTCGCAATAACGGATGCCGCCGCGACCGACCCGCAATCCCGGTCGGCTTTGATGCGGGTCACGACGTTGAGCGGGGTGGCCAGAGCCTTATTCAACCAGTCGTCACTGCCGTCGAGCAGCACGATACTGCCGGCCACGTCGACGCCCTGCGCATACAGGTCGGACAGGGCACGCTTACCGGCCAGGCCGAGGCAGGCGATGATGCCGAGTTCGTCGACCTCCGCGGCCGAGGCGAGTCCGACAGCCGAGAACGTCGCCCAGGCCGCGGCGAGCGGCGCAAGACGTTCGCGGCGCGGCTCGCTGAGCATCTTCGAGTCGCGCAGTCCAACCGGCATGGTCAGAACGGATGCGTTCACCGCGGCGAATCCGACGGCCACCGGCCCGGCGAGGGCACCGCGGCCGACCTCGTCGCATCCGATGACGAAGCTCGCGCCGGTGCGCAGGAGGTCGAACTCCACCTCGAGGGTGGGATCAGAAACCGCCACTACTCGGTGCCCTGCTCGGCCTGCTCGACTTCGCGGAACACGTCGGGGTAGTCGTCGAGCCAGGCCCAGTGGGCCAGCGGCCAGCTCACGACCAGAGCCCGCCCGACGACGTTCTCGACGGGCACATAGCCCTGACCGGCGGTCTCGCCGTTGAACCGGGAATCCTTGGAATTGTAGCGGTTGTCCCCCATCATCCAGAGCGAGTCGTCCGGGATGGTCACGTCGAAGTCGATGTCGGAGACTTTGGCCTCGCCGGCCGGCAGCAGCACGTAGGCGGATTCGTCGAGCGGAACGTCGTTCACACTCGTCTGGCCGAGGGCGTTGCAGCAGACGACGTGGTCGCCAGGCAGGCCGATGACCCGTTTGATCAGGTGGTCGTTACTGTCAGGGGCAGACAGGCCCACGACCGAGAGAAGCCAGTCGGCGCCGGCAACAACAGGATTTTGCACGATCTCGGCCTGCGGCAGCAGCCATCCGCCCGGATCTTTGAATACGACGACATCGCCGCGCGTGATCGGGATGAGCTCGGGTTCGAGCTGGTTCACGATAATGCGATCGTCCACCTGCAGGGTGTTCTCCATCGACCCGGACGGGATGTAGAACGACCGAATCAGAAAGGTCTTGATCAAAAACGAGATCAGCAGAGCCACCACGAAAATGATCAACAGGTCGCGAATGAACAGCAAGACGCTGCGCTTCTTGCTGGGCGCCTTCGTACTTCGTGCCATTTTGCTTCGGGACCTCTTCGACTCTGACACCCGATGATCGGACCTGGAGGTGAGCACTTCATCTGTCATTTAACCGCCTGAGCTCCCCATCAGTTTAGGTGATGGGGAGCTCAGTAAGAATCCGGTTGAACCTTGGGTCAGCGCGAAAGTTAGCGCTTTTCCTTGATCTTGGCCTTCTTGCCACGCAGGTCGCGCAGGTAGTACAGCTTCGCGCGACGAACGTCGCCGCGGGTCACGATCTCGATGTGGTCGATGACCGGGGAGTGCACCGGGAAGGTGCGCTCGACGCCGATCTGAAAGCTGACCTTGCGAACGCAGAACGTTTCGCGCACGCCTTCGCCGGAGCGGCCGATGACGACTCCCTGGAAGACCTGGATACGAGAGCGGGTTCCCTCAATGATGTTGACGTGAACCTTGACGGTGTCGCCGGCACGGAAGTCAGGAAGGTCCTTCTTCAGTGATGGGGCGTCTACCGCGTCGAGAATATGCATGTTGTTTCGCTCTCTGTACCCGCCACAGGTCGACTACGCTAGGTGCTTCATTCGAAGCAATCAGTATGAGTTGTGCGCCGCACAAAGCAGGTTCCCCTGTGGCAGAGTCCTGCAGCGGCACAATCGCTTATTCTGCCATGAACGAGGCCCGGCTGCAAAGTCGGGCTCGTTTGAGTTAGATGCGGTCGCGCTTTTCTTCGATGACGATGACCTCGGGGGTGCCCGTACGGCCAAAGCCGGGCGTTGGCCTGGTCGTCTTCGGCGACGCATAGGGCAGTGGATGTCCCGGCGCGGCCGGTGCAGACTGCCCGCGTGCCGTCTGCTCCACCAGGTCGACCATCGCGCGCATTCGACGCTTGGCGGAGTCGAACAGCTCCCAGAGCGCGAACCAGAACACGGCCAGTCCGCCGAGGATGACCAACACGCTGAGCCAGCCGGCGGCATCCGTGGAAAAGGGGATGGCGATGATGAGGGTGTGCCAGAGGCTGAGGACGCCGACATCGGCATAGGAGACGGCGCGGGTTTCGCGCACCTCTTTGCGCGCATAGAAGAGGAGGGCGACGAGGAGAAGCCCGAGGCCGATGAGCACGGCCCCGAAGAAGATGCCCAGAACGGCCCAGGCGCCCGATCCAAAGATCGAGGACCCGACGAGGAGCCAGAGCGGCAGGGCTCCGGCGGCAATGAATTGCCAGTGGTAGAAGGCGCGGCGGATGATCACCGCGTCAGTTTATCGACGGCGGCTGGGGCTTTGCTTGGCGTTCGCTGGGGGCAGAAGATCGGGTGACATCAGGTCGGGGCGCACCCGTTCGGTGCGTTCGATCTGCTGCTGACGGCGCCAGGTGCTGATGGCGCCGTGGTTGCCGCTGAGCAGAACGGGCGGTACGTCGAGGCCGCGCCAGCTGGACGGTTTGGTGTAGCTCGGGTATTCGAGCAGGCCGTCTTCGTGGGATTCCTCGACGAGGCTTTCCGGGTTGCCGACGACGCCGGGGATGAGGCGTCCGATGGCTTCGATCATGGCCATCACGGCAACCTCTCCCCCGTTGAGCACGTAGTCGCCGAGGCTGACCAGGCGCACCCGGCCGCGCTGTGAGTAGTGGTCGACGACGCGCTGGTCGATGCCCTCGTACCGGCCGCAGCCGAAAACGAGGTGCTGCTCGAGCGAGAGTTCGCGGGCCATCGCCTGGGTGAACTGATCGCCGGCCGGGGAGGGAAAGATGAGGATCGGGCCGTCGTCGGCGGCGTTGACGGCGGCGTTGACGGCGGTCGGCGCTTCGGTTTCGGCCTGGTCGGCGGTCGGCGTTTCAGTTGCGGCAGCCTCGGTCGCGTTAGCCTCGGCGTCGGTTGCGGCAGCGTCGGTCGCTACAGCGTCGGTCGCTACGGCCTCGGGAGCGGCGCCGAGGATGGCGTCGAGGGCTGCGCCCCACGGTTCGGCCTTCATGACCATGCCGGCACCGCCGCCATAGGGCGTGTCGTCGACCGAGTGGTGCCGGTCGTGGGTGTGGTCGCGCAGGTTATGCACGCCGAGTTCGATCAGTCCGCTCTGGCGAGCCTTGCCGAGCAGCGACAGATCGAGCACATCGAAGAATTCGGGAAAAATGGTGACAATGTCGATGCGCATGGTCAAATTCTAGAAGAGTCCGGCGTGCGCTTTCGCCTCAAGGTACCGGTCAACGACCAAATCGACCAGCGGAGCGGGGGCTGGTTCGCCCGGCACCAGCAGTGGAGCGGTGACCGACTCGGCACCGGCGCTCTGGGCGCGGGTCAGGTCGAAGAAAAATCCCGGTGCCATCAAGTAGGTACTCACGGTGACGCTGTCGCTGCGGAGGCGGGCCTCGGTGACGGCGCACGCCAGTCGGGGCGAGGCGGCGGACAAAAAACCGACCGTGACGCGCACGCCGAGGCGCTGCGCCAGCATCTCGCCGATTCGGCGGCAGTCCTCGACCGCGCGTGTGTCGCTGGAACCGGCAGCGGCGAGGACGACCTCGCGGCCGGGCTGGGCGGTGAATCCGGCGGCGGCGAGCCGGTGCTCGAGCACATCGATGAGGCGATCATCGGGGCCGAGGGCCCGGGAGACGGTGGTCACGCGGCCGGGCACGCGGGACTCGCGTTGCAGATCGACGTGCACGTGGTAGCCGGCGGATAGCAGCAGGGGTACCACCACTGCGGCGCGTTTCGGGCGCAGCGCGCCGAGGCTGGCCGCGACATCCGGCTGTTGCACGTCAACGAAACCGCCGGTCACGCCCAGATCGGGGCGCGCGAGCGCGACGGCATCGACGAGGGCGGCGATGGCGGCCTGCCCGTCAGCGGAACTCGTGCCGTGCGAGATGGCGACGAGCGCGGCGGGTAGCGCCGTCTGGGGCGCGGCATCCGCTTGATTGCTGCGGGGTCGACCGGCTCGCACCTGATCGGTGCGAGTCTGTGGGGTACGAGCCGGAATGGTTCGCACCTGGTCGGTTCTGAGTCGTTCGCCGAGCAGGGTCATGCGGCACTGAGTAGTTCAGGGGCGTGCCGTTCAGTCTCGACGGCGACCTCGATGAAACCGCCGACCACGCGGGTTTCGTAGGTGTTCAGCACCAGCGTCGGGTTGGTGAAGCATTCTCCGGTGCCGAGGTCATAGACCTCTTTGTGCAGCGGGGAGGCGATGGTGGGGCGGTCGCCCTTGGAGCCGACGATGCCGCGGGCCATGACGTGTGCCTCGGTGTGCGGGTCGCGGTGGTCGACGGCGTAGATCTCGGTGGGCGAGAGCAGAAACAGGGCGATCTGGTTTTCGCGGATGAGGGCCGCTTCGCCCCAGCTGGGTTCCAGATCGGCCACGGCGCAGGCGCGCTCCCAGACCAGGGTGGGGCGGGTCAGTGCAGCGGTAGGGCGGGACTCGGCGGTTGTCATCGTCATGGTGCGCTCCCTGGGTTGTCGCGTTTGTGCGTTGGTCCCACGGTAGGCGGGCCATATTTCGACCAGACGCCCCCTATGTTTCCTCGCCGTGAAACTCGCCTCACAGCGGGGGTGCGCCGCTGTGGGGCTTTCGACCAGCACGGGACACACGAGCGACACGAGGGGGAAACTGCCCCGAACTACGCTCACAATTGCCCCGCTTCGAAAGGATGCTGATGCCAGCTTCGAATGAAACCGCTTCCGCGTATTCTGCCCCAGACCCTGCAACAACCGCTGGGACTGCGACACACGCCGTCACATCGACGAGCAAAGCGGATGCCGCCATTCCCGCTGCCGAGACGCCGCGCCGGGTCATCGTGATCGGCGGCGGACCCGCTGCCCACCGCCTCACCGACGCCCTGCACTCCCGCGACACCGAGCACACCCTGTCGATCGTCGTGCTGGCCGAGGAGAACCACCGCCCCTACGATCGGGTCGCGCTGAGCCAGCGGCTCGCCGGAATGATCGACCTCACCCTGGAGCCCACCGCACCGTGGGACAGCGAACGGATCGCCCTGCGCATCAACGAACGCGCCACCCGCATCGACCGGGTCCACCAGACCGTCACGACGTCCACCGGAGCCGTGCTCGAGTATGACGACCTCGTGCTCGCCACCGGGTCAAGCGCGCCCGTTCCGGAGATGCCCGGTCGCGAGCACATTCGGGTGTACCGCACCGTCGACGACGTCGACGCCCTCGTCGACGAACTCGCCGCACTCACGGCCTCACTCGGCCGCACCCCCAAGGTCGTCGTGGCCGGCGGCGGATTGCTCGGCCTCGAAGCGGCGGGCGGACTGCACAAGCTCGGCGCCGAATCCGCCATCGTACACTCCGGCGGCTGGCTGATGTCGGCCCAGCTCGACGAGGGCGGCGGACAGGCCCTCGGCCGGCTCATCGTGGCCCAGGGCATCGAACTGCACCTCGGCACTCGGGCCCGCACCATTCTCACGAACGATGACAACACCGCAGTGACCGGCCTGCAACTCGGCAACGGCCGTACGATCGCCGCCGATATGGTCGTCTACGCGATCGGCATCTCCCCGCGCGACGAGCTCGCCCGGGACGCCGGACTCGCCGTCGGCACCCGCGGCGGCGTCACGATCGGCAACGACTGCCGCACGAGCGATGCGAATATTTGGGCCATCGGCGAGGTTGCCAGCTGGAACGACCGCTGCGTCGGCCTCGTCGCCCCGGCGAACGCCATGGCCGAGGTCGTGGCCGACCGGCTGCTCGGTGGCAGCGCCGAGTTCACAACCGTCGACGATGCCACCAAGCTCAAGCTCTCCGGCGTCGACGTCGCGAGTTTCGGCGACGCGCTTGCCACCACGGCGGGGTCGCTCGAAATCGTCTACGCCGACCCGGCCCGCGGCCTGTACCAAAAGCTCGTCATGACCGACGACGCCAAGACCCTGCTCGGCGGCATCTTCGTCGGCGACGCCACGCCCTACTCGGCCCTGCGCCCCATGGTCGGCCGCGAGCTCAGCAGCGAACCCGCCGCCTACCTCTCGGCCGCCGGCGCCGAGGGTCCGGCCGGCGACGAACTGCCCGACGACGCGCTGGTCTGTTCCTGCAACATGGTCTCGGCCGGAACGGTGCGGAGCGCCGTGCGCGGCGACGATGTGAACAATGAACACCAAACCGAAGCCTGCACCGAACTCGGCGCGCTCAAGGTGTGCACCCGGGCCGGCACCCAGTGCGGGTCGTGCGTGCCGCTCGTCAAGAAGATCCTCGAGGCCGAGCTGACGGCATCCGGTCAAACCGTGTCGCACGCGCTGTGCGAACACTTCGAGTTGAGCCGGCAGGAACTGTTCGAATCGGTGCGGGTGCTCGGCCTCACGTCAAGCGATGAGATCTTCTCCCGCTTTGGAACCGGCCGCGGCTGCGATGTCTGCAAGCCCGCCGTCGGCTCGATTCTGGCCAGTCAGAACACCGCCTACATTTTGGATGCCGGCCGCGGCACCCTGCAGGACACCAACGACCGCGCCATGGCCAATATGCAAAAGGACGGCACCTACTCCGTCGTTCCGCGCATTCCGGGCGGCGAGATCACTCCGACCAAACTCGCCGTGATCGCGCAGGTCGCTCTCGATTTCGACCTCTACACCAAGATCACCGGAGGCCAGCGAATCGACCTGTTCGGTGCCCGGCTGGAGCAGCTGCCGGACATCTGGCGAATCCTGGTCGACGCCGGATTCGAATCCGGGCAGGCCTACGGCAAGGCGCTGCGCAACGTGAAATCGTGCGTCGGGTCAACCTGGTGCCGATTCGGAGTACAGGATGCCGTCGGCCTCGCGATCCGCCTTGAACTGCGTTACCGCGGGCTGCGCGCGCCGCACAAGTTCAAGTTCGGGGTCTCGGGCTGCGCCCGCGAGTGTGCAGAGGCCCGCGCCAAGGATGTCGGCATCATCGCGAGCGACAACGGCTGGAACATGTATGTCGGCGGCAATGGCGGCTTTCAGCCGGCCCACGGGCAGCTGCTCGCGACCGACCTCGACGAAGAAACCCTGATCAAGTACATCGACCGCTACATGATGTATTACATTCGCACGGCCGATCGGATGCAGCGCACCGCCCGTTGGATGGAAGACCTCGAGGGCGGCCTGGAGCACGTACGCGACGTCGTCATCAACGACTCGCTTGGACTGGCCGAGGAGCTCGAACAGGCCATGCTCGCCCACGTCGACAACTATGAGGACGAGTGGGCGGCGACGCTCGCTGATCCGGAGCGGTTGCGCCGGTTCCGTTCCTTCGTGAACGCGCCGACCGAACCCGACCCGAGCATCGCGCTCGTTACGGAGCGTGACCAAATCCGACCGGCGACCCCGGCCGAGCGAGCCTCGTCGGGTACTGTTCTCCTAAGCGGAAGCCGCATTCCTGTACGAAAAGAGTAAGCAAATGACAGCCCGGAATTCCCGAACGGCTGGGTCAGTCAGCACCGGATCAGTCACACTCGTGGGCGGGGGCCCCGGCGCCGCCGGACTGCTGACCGTCGGAGCAGTGACGGCCATCGCTCAAGCGGATGTCGTGTTGTTCGACCGCCTCGCCCCGAACGACGAACTCGCCCTGCTCGCGCCCCACGCGGTCCTCATCGACGTCGGCAAGCGCGCCGGCAGCCATCCGGTCTCGCAGACCGGCATCGAAGAACTCATTGTCGAACATGCCCTGGCCGGCAAGCGCGTGGTGCGGCTCAAGGGAGGCGACCCCTATGTCTTCGGGCGCGGCAGCGAAGAAGTTCTGGCTTGCCACCGCAACGGCATTCCAGTGACCGTGATTTCCGGCGTCACCAGTGCGATCGCGGTGCCGGCGGCGGCGGGAATCCCGCTCACCCACCGCGGCATCAGCCACGCGTTCACCGTGATCAGCGGCCACGCGCCGCTCACCGACAACGAGCTCGAGGGTCTCACTCTGCTCGGCAGCACCATCGTCGTGCTGATGGGAGTCGGCACGTTGCCGACCCTGAGCCAGGGCCTGCTCCGCCACGGCATGCCAGCTGGTATGCCGGTGGCGATTATCGAGCGCGGCTTCAGTGCCACCCAGCGCACGACCGTGAGCACGCTCGCGACGGTGCTGGCCGATGCGGCCGCGGCCGGCGTACGCAGCCCCGCCGTGCTGGTCGTCGGCGAGGTCGTACGCCTCGCGTTCAGCGGTGACGCGGCCGCGAACGACCTCGTGGCCCGCGCCGCCGAATTTTCGGTGACCGACTGATGGCGGCGACGAACGACGGGGCCGAGGCTGCTTCGGGCGGCGAGCCGGCGGCATCCGCTTCACAGCTGCCGGCACCGGACCGGCAGGCGCACCACGTACGCCTGCCGGGAGCGACCGAGCCCATTGAGGTCGCTGCCCCGTTTCTGCAGCCAAACCAGCTCGAGGGATTTCGCATCGGCGTGACCAGTGATCGCCGCTCGAGCGACCTGATCGACGCCTTCGAACGACGCGGCGCGCGGGTCGTGCACGCACCGACGCTGCGCATCGCCCACTCGCAGCAGGATGGTCCGCTGCTCGACGATACCCGCACCATGATCGCCGCGCGGCCCGATCTACTCCTCGCGACGACCGGCTACGGCGTACGGCGCTGGTTCGAGGTGGCCGAGGCCGACGGAATCGGCTCCGAACTGACCGATGCGCTCGCCGACACCACGATTCTGGTGCGGGGGCCCAAGGCCCGCGGCGGCATTCGCGCAACCGGGCTCAATGACTCTGGAATGAGCGATTCAGAGACGACCGCCTCGCTCGTTGACAAGGTTTTGGCCGAGTATCCGCCGGGGCTGACCATCGGCATTCAGGTGCACGGGGCCACCGATGAGGTGCAACTCGACCGGCTGCGCGCCGTGCATCAGCGTGTGCTCGTCGTGGCGCCGTACCGCTGGATTGCCATGGACGACAGCGACGCGCGCGTCTACAAGCTTGTCGAGGCCATCTGCTCCCGTCAGCTGGACTGCGTCACCTTCACGAGCGCCCCGGCCGTGCACGCCCTGTTCACCGCGGCAGAGGGAATGGATGTCTACCCCGAGCTGATTGCAGCGTTACAGACTCAGGTCTGCGCGGCCGCCGTCGGACCGGTGACCAGTGCGCCGCTGATTGCCGCGGGGATCGCGCCGATTCAACCGACCCGGTTTCGCATGGGCGCGCTGATTCGCCTGGTTTGCGAACACCTGGAACAGAACATGGTCGAGCGCATCGAAACCCAGAACGGACTCGTGCAGTTGCGTGGTTCGATCGTGCAGATCGGCGAGGAGCGCGTGCAGCTTCCCCCGACGGCACTCGCCATTCTGCGCGCCCTCGTGCGGGCGCGCGGAGCGGTCGTCTCCCGCGAAGACCTCGCGCTGGCCGGCTACTCCGACGATCACGCCATGGAGGTATCGCTCAGCCGCCTGCGGCAGACGCTCGCCGTGCCGGGACTGGTTGCGACCGTGGTCAAACGAGGCTACCGGCTCAACGTGTAAGCCGGGCGGTACCACTCGTGACCGGCGCCTCGCCCTGCGCGGGAACTGCGCCAGTACGCGGGAGTTGTGCGCCTCCCGCGCAGCGGCGCAAGTCCCGCGCGCCGTGAAGGGAGTGCGTTACGGGCGGTCGGTCTCGAGAGCGGATGCCGCGGCATCCGTTTCAGAGAGCGGTTCGGCCACGGCGTCGGCTACAGCATCGGCCGGGTCCTCGGGCAGCTCTTCGAGCAGTCCGGGCGGCGGGGTGATGGTGACGATGCCGGCCTTCACATCGACGCTCGGCACGATGGCCTTCACGAAGGGGATCATGACGTCGCCGGTGGGCGTCTTCACGATCAGCAGATCTTGCGCGGGCATGTGCTCGAGGCGACCGATGGTGCCGATGCGCACACCGTCACGCATGACGGCGAGCCCGACGAGCTGGTGGTCGTACCAGGCGTCTTCTTCATCCGACTGCTCGGCGACGTCCGCGTCGATCCAGAGGATCGCCTTGGCGAGCGTTTCTGCCGTGGAGCGGTCGGGAACATCCTTGAAAAAACCAACCGCGTGCTGGTTGTACCAGCGCAGCTCGACGAGTTCAATCGTCTTGCCGTGCCAGGCCGACCCGGTCGGAACCTGCAGGGTGAACACGGCGCCCGGGACGAAACGTCGTCCCGGGTCATCCGTGAACAGTTCGAGCTTGATTGCTCCCTTGAGGCCGTGAGCCTTAGTCAGGCGCCCCACCCGTAATTGCTGGGTGCGGTCCTTCTCGCTATCGTTCACCGTCGTGTCGTTCACTGAACTAGAAATCGGTGTCGACGACGTCGACGCGTACGCGTCGACCATCGGCCAGAGCCGCAACGAGGGTGCGCAGGGCCTTGGCTGTGCGACCGGCACGACCAATGACCCGGCCGAGATCCTCGGGGTTCACACGAACCTCGAGCACCTCGCCTCGGGGCGAGTTCTTTTCTGCAACGTGCACATCATCGGGGTGATCAACGATCCCCTTGACGAGGTGTTCGAGCGCGGGAGCAAGCAACAGTTACGCCTCTTCGGTTGCTTCGGCAGCAACCTCGGGTGCCTTGGCGACCGGCTTCTCGGCCTTGGGCTTGAGAACCGGCTTCTTCTTCTCGTCAGCGACGAAAGCGACCTTCGGTTCCTTCACCTTGACGGTGTTCTTAGCGTTCTTGTCGCCCTTGAAGATGCCCCAGTCGCCCGTGAGCTTGAGGAGTGCAGCAACCTGCTCGGTCGGCTGAGCGCCGACGCTCAGCCAGTACTGCGCACGCTCGGACTTGACCTCGATGACCGAGGGCTCCTCCGTGGGGTGGTAGATGCCGATTTCTTCGATGACACGACCGTCGCGCTTGGTGCGCGCGTCGGCAACGACAATGCGGTAGTACGGTGCACGGATCTTGCCCATGCGCTTCAGACGGATTTTGACAGCCACAATTCTCCAGTGTTAATTCGTTGTTTGGCGAACCTTGGGCCGTGAGCGTGGGGGCACACTCGGCATAAGCTCTATAGGATCACGTTGCACCGAGATAGAGGGTCGGGCACAACGGATCGCGACTAATCATTCTGTCAGAGATTGCGGGCATTGTGATAATCGAACCTCAACGACTTTTACCGGCCCACTCAAGGAGCCCCCGTGCCACTGGAATTCGCCCGATCCGCCCGATCCACCGTGGGCATCGAGTGGGAGGTCGCCCTCGTCGACCGCTCGACCGGCGATTTGGTCAATATCGCCGACGAAGTGCTCGACGCCCTGCGCGGCCCCGACGGCTCCGCCCACCCAACGATCACCGGCGAGCTGCTGCTCAATACGGTCGAGCTGGTTTCGGGCGTGCACACCACCGTAGGCGGTGCGGTAGCGGATGTCGCCGGCCAGCTCGGCGAGGTGCGCCGCGTGCTTTCGGGACGCGAGGTCGACCTGATCTGCAGCGGATCGCATCCGTTTGCGCAGTGGTTCGACCAGACCGTCACCGACAAAGCGCGCTATCACAAGCTCATCGACCGCACCCAGTGGTGGGGCCGCAATATGATGATCTGGGGAATCCACGTGCACGTCGGCATCGAGGACAAGGCCAAGGTCATTCCGATCATGAACGGCCTGCTCACCTACGTGCCACACCTGCAGGCGCTGAGCGCGTCGAGCCCGTTCTGGGCCGGCGTCGACACCGGCTATGCCAGCAACCGTTCGCTCATGTTCCAGCAGCTGCCGACTGCCGGACTGCCCTGGGACCTGCCCGATTGGGAAGCCTGGGAGCGCTACGTCGACGACATGGCCGTGACCGGCATCATCGAGGACGTCACCGAGGTGCGCTGGGATATTCGCCCGTCGCCGCGCTGGGGCACGATCGAGATTCGAGTCTGCGACGGCGTCTCGACGGCCGTGGAGCTCGGCGCGATCGCCGCGTTCATCCAGTGCCTGGTCGAGTGGATGTCCACCCGCCTCGACGCGGGGCAAGACGTTCCGCGCATGCAGCCGTGGTTCGTGCGCGAGAACAAGTGGCGGGCCGCCCGCTATGGGCTGGGCGCCGAGATCATCCTCGATGCTGCGGGCGCCGAGTGTCTGGTAACGGATGATGTGCGTCGCCTCATCGAGATCCTCTCCCCCGTCGCCGAGCGGCTCGGCTGCCTGCCGGAGCTGCTCGGACTGCACCGCATCATCGATGAGGGCGGCAGCTACCAGCGCCAGCTCGCCGTCGCGGCCGCGCATGATGGCAGCCTGCCGGCGGTGGTGGCGGCGCTCAGCCACGAGCTCGCGGAGGGGCTCGGGAGCTAGCGCGTTGGCTGCACGCGCGCCCAAGTCGTGCGGTCGCCAGGCGCCGGTTCGCTGCACGGGCGCCCCTTCGTGGCTCGCGCGCAGCGCACACCAGCAGCGCGAGCCGCACCAGCCGCACCAGCAGCGCGAGCAACGCGAGCCGCACGAGCAGCGCGGGGCCGCGCCAGCAGCATCCGCTCGGGTCAGGCGTTCTTGCTGTCGCGCCAGGCCAGCCAGTCGGCGGCCTGGCCGAGGTCGTAGTCGGGGCCGGAGATTCCTACGGTGAACAGGCGCGTGCCGAGGTCGTAGAGCGCATCGGCGTCGTCCACCGTGCGGCCGCGCAGCTCGGTGGAGATCTCGATCTCACTCAGGTCGCGGCCGACCTCGTCGCACCAGGCGCCGAGCACGCCGAGCTTGTGCTCGAGCACCTCGGGGTTGGAGAACGAGTGCCAGATATCGGCGTGCTGGGCGACGATGCGCAGGGTTTTCTTTTCGCCGCCACCGCCGATGAGCACCGGGATGTCGCGGGTGGGCGGCGGGTTGAGCCTGGCCCAGCGGGCCTCGATGCGGCCGAGGCTGGTATCGAGGGCGTTCAGCCGAGTGCCGGGAGTGCCGAACTCGTAGCCGTATTCCTGATAGTCGCGCTCGAACCAGCCCGCGCCGGTGCCGAAGATGAAGCGACCGCCGCTGATGTGGTCGATCGTGCGCGCCATGTCAGCCTGCAGGTCGGCGTTCCGGTAGCTGTTGCAGTTGACCAGGGCGCCGAACTGAATGGTCGTGGTCTGCTCGGCCCAGGCGGCGAGGATGGTCCACGACTCGAAGTGCAGACCATCGGGCTCGCCCGTGAGCGGAAAGAAGTGGTCCCAGTTGAAGGCGATGTCGGCGCCGAGCGCCTCCACTTCGGTGAGGGTGTCGCGAATCTTGGAGTACTGGGCGTGCTGCGGGGCAATCTGCACACCGATGCGCACGTTGTGGTTCGTCGTCGAAGTCATGCGTCCAGCCTAGGACTGCCCACGGTTCGTGCCCCGGCGCCCAGGCCCCCAGGCCCCCAGGCCCCCAGCGCCGACCGAAGGCCACTGCACGCGCACAACTCCTGCAATTTTTTCGGCGAGCACCGCGGATCCCAGTAATTTGCCGGGAACGGCCTTCTGGCACTCACGATTTGCAGGAGTTGCGCGCGGTCCACGGGCTCAGCGAGAAGATTGGGCCCACGTTCTGCGACCGGGCCCGGGCCCGGAAACTGGGCCCATGATCCATCAAGGGCCCGCTTCCGTAAGGTGGGCCCGGCCCACCAAAGGCTTTCCCCAAACGGATGCTACCGGCCGAGCATTTTCTGCAGCGCGGCCATTTCCTCTTCGGTGGGACCGCCGGCCTTGCCCTTGCCTGGCTGGGCGCCGGAGCCG
The DNA here is from genome assembly GCF_004402355.1 of Cryobacterium sp. TMS1-20-1. Taxonomy (NCBI): domain Bacteria; kingdom Bacillati; phylum Actinomycetota; class Actinomycetes; order Micrococcales; family Microbacteriaceae; genus Cryobacterium; species Cryobacterium sp. TMS1-20-1. Next base: position 15,873 of record NZ_SOGF01000026.1, read on the forward strand.
AGGCCGAAACCGGAGCCGGCGGCATCCGCTTTGGAAGACTCCCCGGCAGGCTTGACGCCCGAGGCAATCGCGGCGTTCTCGGCAGCGCGTTTGGCTGGGTTGCCCGACTTGGAGCCCTTCTTCTTGGCCACCTGCTTGGGCTTGCCGCCGTAGCCGGCACCGGGAATGGGGCCCATGCCGGGGATATTGGGCATGCCACCCTTGGCGACCGTCTTCATCATCTTGGCGGCCTGTTCGAAGCGCTGCACAAGCTGGTTCACCTCGGTGACGGTCATGCCCGAACCCTTCGCGATGCGCATGCGGCGCGATCCGTTGAGCAGTTTCGGGGTGGTGCGTTCAAGCTTGGTCATCGACTGGATGATGGCCTCGGTGCGCACGATCTCGCGCTCGTCGAAGTTCTCGAGCTGCGCCTTCATGGCGCCGGCGCCGGGCAGCATGCTCATCATCTTCTTGATCGAACCCATGTTGCGCAGCTGCTGCATCTGGCCGAGGAAGTCGTCGAGGGTGAAGGAGTCGGTCGCGAACTTCTCGGCGACCTTGCGGGCCTCGTCTTCGTCGAACGCACCCTGCGCCTGCTCGATCAGGGTGAGGATGTCACCAAGGTCGAGGATGCGGCCGGCCATGCGGTCCGGGTGGAACGGTTCGAAGTCGTCGAGTCCTTCACCGGTCGAGGCGAACATGATCGGGCGTCCGGTGAGCGAAGCGACCGACAGGGCGGCGCCACCGCGGGCGTCACCGTCGAGCTTGGTGAGCACGACGCCGGTGAAGTCGACGCCGTCCTGGAAGGCCTTCGCCGTGGCGACGGCATCCTGGCCGATCATGGCGTCGATGACGAAGAGCACCTCGTCTGGATCGATCGCCTTGCGAATGTTGGCGGCCTGCTTCATGAGCTCAGCGTCGACGCCCAGACGTCCGGCGGTGTCCACGATGACGACGTCGTGAACCTTCTGCAGGGCGTACTTCACGCCGTCGCGGGCGACCTTGACCGGGTCGCCGACACCGTTTCCGGGCTCGGGCGCGTAGACGGCGACACCGGCCTGTTTAGCGACGACCTCGAGCTGGGTGACCGCGTTGGGGCGCTGTAGGTCGGCGGCGACGAGCAGCGGGGTGTGGCCGTCTTTGGCCAGCCACTTCGCGAGCTTGCCGGCGAGGGTGGTCTTACCGGCACCCTGCAGGCCCGCGAGCATGATGATGGTCGGCGGCTTCTTGGCGAATTCCAGCCGGCGCTGCTGGCCGCCGAGAATCGTAATGAGCTCGTCGTTGACGATCTGCACAACCTGCTGGGCCGGGTTCAGCGCCTTGCTGACCTCGTCGCCCAGGGCGCGTTCGCGCACCTTGCCGGTGAAATCCTTGACGACCTCGAGGGCGACGTCGGCGTCGAGCAGGGCGCGACGGATCTCACGAACGGTGCCGTCGACATCCGCTGCGCTGAGCTTGCCCTTGGTGCGGAGGTTTTTGAACGTCTCGGCAAGACGTTCTGAGAGGTTTCCAAAAGTTGCCATGATGCGTTTAGTTTAACCGGTGGCCGCTGCTACTTCGAAACGGATGCTGAGGCGCGGTTCCGTCAAATTCGGGCGAGCGTCAGTTCTGCGCCGCCACACTCGGTGCAATCAGCCGCTCGACCGCACGAACGACGTTGGCTCGGCGAACCGCGATTGCCGTCACGTCCGGAGGGCCGCCGTGCGCGAGCGCCGCCCCGGGCTCGTGTACCCAGGCCGAGGCGATGCCGAAGATGAGTGTCATGAGCTGAGCCGGTTGCCAGGAAGCATCGACCCGACCGGCTGTCTGTGCCAGACGGATGCGCCGCACCTGTTCGTCCCGATAGCCCAGCATGACGTCGAGGGCCGGCAGCCAGGTACCGTCGGTCTCGAGGCGGGCCCAGTCGATCATGCGCAGGTGGTCGCCGTGCTCGACGGCGTGGTCGAACAACGCCCCGGCGAAGGCCGGCACATCGTTGTCGGTGAGCACGGCGTCGCTTGCGAACTCGCGCAGGTTGAGCTCCAACACCTCGAGAAATAGCTGCTGCTTGTCGGAGTAGTAGGCGTAGAGGCGTTCCTTGCTCGCCGCGGCGCTCTTGGCGATGCGGTCGATGCGGGCCCCGGCTAGTCCGTAGGCGGCGAATTCGGTGCGCGCCGCCTCGAGAATGCGGGTCTGGGGGTCTGCTCCGTCGCGTGCCATGTTTTGACTCTAGTTCACAAAAACGAACTAGTTCGTTCGGTTTGCACGATAGAGTCACTGTTATGCCCGGTATCAGCACAAATCAGTCCAGTTCTGCCCCGCCCGCGTCGGCGGCCACCGCGCCCCACCCACGAAAGTGGTTGCTGCTGGCCATCGTGGCGCTCGCCCAGCTCACCGTCGTACTCGACGGAACCATCGTGAACATTGCGCTCCCCCAGGCACAGACCGCGCTCGGCATGAGCGACGGCGAGCGCACCTGGGTCGTCACGCTGTACTCGCTTGTCTTCGGCGCGCTGCTACTGCTCGGCGGGCGTATTGCCGACTTCTGGGGCCGCAAACGCTCCTTCATCGTGGGCATGGCCGGGTTCGCCATTGCCTCGGCCCTCGGCGGCGCCGCCCAGAGCACCTGGGAGCTACTCGCCGCCCGCGGCCTGCAGGGCCTGTTCGCCGCGCTCCTCGCGCCAGCCTCGCTCGCCCTGCTCACGGTCAACTTTCCCGGCGGCAAGGACCGCATCAAAGCCTTCGCCGTCTACGGCGCGATCGCCGGCGGCGGCGCGGCGGTCGGCCTCATCCTCGGCGGCGTGCTCACCGAGTATGCGAGCTGGCGTTGGTGCCTCTACGTGAACGTACCGATCGCCATCGTGGCGATTGCGGCCGCCATCCCGGTCGTTCGCGAGAGCAAGGCACACGGAAACACCCGATATGACGTGCCGGGGACTATTCTCGTGGCACTCGGCCTCGGATCCCTGGTATTCGGCTTCGCGCAGGCCGAGAATGGGTGGGCCAGCTGGCCCGTGCTCGTCTGCCTCCCACTCGGACTGGTGTTACTCGTGCTGTTCGTGCTGGTGGAAAAGCGGTCGAATCATCCGCTGCTGCCGTTGCGCATTATGGCCAACAAGGTACGCGGCGGAGCTTTCCTCACGGCGCTGCTGTCGGGCGCTGGACTGCTCGGAGGGCTCCTCTTTCTCACCCTGTACTTTCAAATCGTGCTGGGCTACACCCCGATTCAGTCCGGTCTGGCTTCCCTGCCGATGACCGCGACGATCATGATCGGTGCTGGCGTCCTGTCGAAGTTTCTGGCGCGTACCGGCGTGCAGATTCCGATGACCGTCGGACCGATCGTCGGCGCGGCCGGGCTGCTCTGGATGACTCAGATCACGGTGAGCGGCAACTATGCGCTCGAGGTGCTGCCGGGGCTCATCCTGCTCGGGCTCGGCCTCGCGATGATCTTCGTGCCGCTGCAGAACGTGGCGCTGTCGGGAATCGCCGAGCATGATGCCGGTGCGGCGAGCGCTGCGGTGACGGCGATGCAGCAGATCGGCGGATCGCTTGGAACCGCCCTGTTCACCGCGCTGTACACCGCTGCGGTGAGCTCATACCTGATCGGTAAGGTTCCCGCCGAAGCCGTTCAGTTGGGCGCTCTCGTGAGCGGATACCAGTCCGCCTTCCTGTGGGCGGCCATCATTATCTTCGCGGCGGGGCCCATCGCCTTCTTCCTGGTGCGCCCGCGCAAGGAAGACCTGCTCGGCGCGGGGCAGGCCGCACAACACCTCGGGTAGCCCGGTTCGGGGCTGCCAGCGCTCACCCGGGCCCACCTTAAGGAAGGGGGCCCACGATAGATCATGGGCCCGGTTTCCGGGCCCGGGCCCGGAAAGAAAGAGGGTGCCTGCCTCAGGGCGGTACCCAGGGGCTCCGGACTGCTGCCTGGGCCCACCTTAAGGAAGCGGGCCCACGATACATCATGGGCCCGGTTTCCGGGCCCGGGCCCGGTCGAAGTTAGCTGTCCAGGGCTACCTGGACAGTGTCGCCGTGCACGTCGATTGTCACAACGAGCAGGCCGTCGGTGTCGTCGGGGCTGATGGCGTATTCGAGCACCGCGAAGTGCGCTTCGCTGCCGGCGCGGTGCGGGTGAAAGCCGATGCGCTGCAGGCGCAGCGAACGCAGGAAGTCAATCTGCTGGTCGCCGGAATCCCAGATGATGGCGTTTTCGATCGCTTCCTGGTCCATTTCGTCGAGCTGCTCGGCGATGTATTGGCTGGTCACGGAGACCTCGGCCGACAGATCGGCGACGAGGGATTCCCGCACCTGGGAGTCGAGGTCCTCCATCGACCCGATCATGGCCGCGGCGATATCGAGCGCTTCGGCGGTGACCGAATCTTCGTCGGGCGAGCTGAGGTCGATCTCGACGCTCTGGTCTCCGAGCTCAGCCGACTCCGACCAGTACACCTCGCCCTCGTCTTCGTCGCCGAGAATTCCGAAGAAATCGTGTTCGATGCTCATAGTGCTCCTCTTAAATTCTTCATCAGCCGACGAGTTTTTGTGCGAACACGTGCGGGGTGAAACCGGTGAGGTCGTTGATGCCCTCACCCTGCCCGACCAGCTTGATCGGAATGCCGGTCTTTTCCTGCACGGCGAGCACGAAGCCGCCACGCGCTGAGCCGTCAAGTTTGGTCAGTACGAGACCGGTCACCCCGGCGTGCTCGATGAACGCCTCGGCCTGGGCAAGCCCGTTCTGACCAGTCGTGGCGTCGAGCACGAGCAGCACCTCGGCGATCGGTCCCTGCTTTTCGACGACCCGGCGAATCTTGGTCAGCTCGTCCATCAGTCCGCCCTTGGTCTGCAACCGCCCGGCGGTGTCGATGAGCACGATCTCGATGCCCTCGTTCTTCGCCTTCTCCACGGTCTGAAAGGCGACGGAGGCCGGATCCTGGCCGGTCATCTGCGGCTTCACGATCTGCGCCCCGGCTCGTTCGGCCCAGGTCGCCAGCTGCTCGACCGCCCCCGCTCGAAAAGTGTCGGCCGCACCGATCACGACGCTGCGACCGTAGGTCTGCAGAAACTTGGCGAATTTGCCGATCGTGGTGGTCTTGCCGACGCCATTGACGCCGACGACGAGCACGATGGCCGGCCGTTCGGAGAGGGTCAGGGTGGAGTCGAGAACGGACAGCCGCTCTTCAATTCCCTCGCGCAGCATCCGCTGTAAATCGGCCGGGTCGGTCGTGTTGTACTTGGCGACCTTGGCACGCAGGTCGGCGATGACCGACTCGGTGATATTCGGGCCGAAATCGGCCTGCAGCAGGGCGTCCTCGAGGTCGTCCCAGGTCTGTGCGTCGATGGTCTTCTTCGTGAACATTCCGCGCAGTGCGCCGGAGAGGGACCAGGGGGTGCGTTCAGCCATGTCCCTAGCCTACGGGGGCGCCGCCGCCTTGCGCGCGGCGAGCGGCAACAGCTTGTCCCCGTGGCGGCAATGGCCGGTGAGCGGCACCATCCAAGCGGATGTCCGCGACACCACTCAGGCGCCGCCGGCATCCACTGCCCGGAAGGCGCGCCGAGTACCCGGCGGCCTGTGTGACGCTGCGTGACAGTGTGTGACAGCACGTGACCCTCGGCTGCGACATTGCACCGTGGTCGCAGTAGCGTTGGCGGGGTCGCTCCGATAGAAATCATTGGAGCGGCGCCGCAAACCGAGGGAGCCGACGTGCCGAACGAAACCGAGACGGTGCCCACCGTCACGACGGGGGCCGAGAACGCTCCGGCGGCAGCCACCAAGCTGGCAGCAGCCCGCTCGCCGCGGCCATCCACCCGTCCGAACGGCCAGTGGAAGATCGACGGTACCGAACCGCTCAACGGCAACGAGGTCTGGAAACAGGTCGACAATGGCCTCGCCGTTCGCGGACGCATCGAGCAGATCTATTCCAAGCAGGGGTTCGACTCAATCGACGGCACCGACCTGCACGGCCGTTTTCGCTGGTGGGGCCTCTACACGCAGCGCAAGCCCGGCATCGACGGCGGCAAGACCGCCACTCTGGAGCCGGAAGAGCTCGAAGACCGCTACTTCATGCTTCGGGTGCGCATCGACGGCGGCCAGCTCACGACCGAACAGGCCCGCGTGATCGGTGAGGTGTCCCGCGACTTCGGCCGCGACACCGCCGACCTGACCGACCGCCAGAACATTCAGCTGCACTGGATCCAGATCGAGGACATGCCCGAAATCTGGCGCCGCCTCGAAGCCGTCGGCCTCGAAACCACCCAGGCCTGCGGCGACGTGCCGCGTGTGTTCCTCGGCTCCCCCGTGGCCGGCATCGCCGCCGACGAACTCATCGACCCGACCGAGTCGATCAACGAGCTTGCCCGCAAATATCTCGGCACCGACGAATTCGCCAACCTGCCGCGCAAGTTCAAGACCGCCATCACCGGTCACCCCAGCCAGGACGTCGTGCACGAGATCAACGACATCGGCCTCGTGGCCGTGGAGCACCCCGAACTCGGCATCGGCTACGACCTCTGGGTCGGCGGCGCGCTCAGCACCACCCCGCGTCTGGCCGAACGGCTCGGAGCCTTCGTCGCTCCCGACCAGGTGTCCGAGGTTTGGCGCGGCGTCGTCTCCATCTTTCGGGACTACGGCTACCGCCGCCTGCGCGGCAAGGCCCGCCTCAAGTTTCTGCTCGCCGAGTGGGGCACCGACAAGTTCCGTCGTATTCTCGAAGACGAATATCTCGGTCATACCCTGCCCGACGGCCCCGCCGCACCGCGCCCGAAGACGCAGGGCGACCACATCGGTGTGCACAAGCAGAAGGACGGCCGCTTCTACATCGGGCTGGCCCCCTTCGTCGGTCGTATCTCCGGTCAGACCCTGACCCGGGTCGCCGACCTGCTCGAAGCCCACGGTTCGAGCCGACTGCGCACCACGCCGCACCAGAAGCTCGTCGTGCTCGACATCGCCGAAGAACACGTCGAACCCCTGATCGCGGCCCTCGACGAGATCGGGCTGTCGGCCCGCCCGAGCCTGTTCCGCCGCTCGACCATCGCCTGCACCGGCATTGAATTCTGCAAGCTCGCCATCGTCGAGACCAAGCAGACGGCAACGGATGCCATCCTCGAGCTGGAGAAACGGCTCGCCGGAATCGATGCCCCGCACCCGATCAGCCTGCACGTGAACGGATGCCCCAACTCCTGCGCCCGCATTCAGACTGCGGACATCGGGCTCAAGGGTCAGCTGCTGCCCGACGGCAACGGCGGGTCCACCCCCGGCTTCCAGGTGCACCTCGGCGGCGGCCTGGTCTCCGCCGACCGTGACGAGGCCGGCCTCGGCCGTACCGTGCGCGGCCTCAAGGTAACCGCCGAGAACCTCGCCGATTATGTCGAGAGCCTCGTGCTGCGTTTTCTAGCCGCCCGCACCGACGACGAAACCTTTGCCCAGTGGGCGCACCGCGCCGACGAGGAGGACCTCAAATGAGCGCCATCAATTTGAACGCGGTCAAACAGGCCGCGGCATCCGTTACCCGTGACCTGCCACCGCGCCGACCGGCCGCCGAACTGCAGGCCCTCGCCGAAGCTGGCTCAGCCGAACTGGAAGCGGCCGCAGCAGCCAACGGCCGCGAGGCCACCGCTGCGGAGGTCGTGGCCTGGGTCGCGCGCAACTTCGGCGCCGACAGTGTCGCCGTCGCCTGCTCCATGGCCGACGCGGTGCTCCCCGAGATCGTGTCGAAGCAGCTGCCCGACGTCGACGTACTCTTTCTCGATACCGGCTACCACTTCGCCGAAACCTACGAGACCCGCGACGCCGTCGCCGCCGCCCTTCCGGTAACGGTGGTCGACGTGCTGCCGCTCACGACAGTTCCGGAGCAGGATGCCGCGCACGGCGCCGAACTGTTCGCCCGCGACCCCAACTCCTGCTGCGCCATGCGCAAGGTGGAACCGCTACAGCGTTCGCTCGGCGGCTACGAACTGTGGTTCACCGGTGTGCGCCGCGACGAAGCCCCTACCCGCGCCAACACGCCCCTGGTCACCTGGGACGAACGCAATGGCCTGGTCAAGGTCAACCCGGTCGCCGCCTGGAGCTACGACGAACTGATGGATTACGCCACCGAGAATCACGTGCCGGTGAACGTACTCCTGTCGCGGGGCTACCCCTCCATCGGCTGTGCCCCGTGCACCCAGCCCGTCGCGGCGGGAGCCGATCCCCGTTCCGGCCGTTGGGCCACCCTCGAGAAGACAGAATGCGGGCTCCACCTATGACTACCACGACGGCACACCGCCTTTCCGAACTCGACGTGCTCGAGAGCGAAGCCATCCACATTATTCGTGAGGTCGTCGCCGAGTTCGAGCGGCCCGTGCTCATGTTCAGCGGCGGCAAGGACTCCGTCGTGGTACTGCACCTCGCCGCGAAGGCCTTTTGGCCGGGCAAGATTCCCTTCTCGCTGCTGCACGTGGACACCGGCCACAACTTCCCCGAGGTGCTGGAGTTTCGCGACAAGACCGTCGCCGCGCACGGGGTGCGCCTCACGGTCGCCAAGGTCGAGGATTACGTCGCCGACGGACGTCTCGCCGAACGCGCCGACGGCACCCGCAACCCGCTGCAGACCCTCCCGCTGCTCGACGCGATCGCCGCCGGCCGGCACGACGCTGTCTTCGGTGGCGCCCGCCGCGACGAAGACAAAGCCCGCGCCAAGGAACGCATCCTCTCCCTGCGCGACGAATTCGGCCAGTGGGACCCGCGCAACCAGCGCCCCGAACTGTGGAACCTCTACAACGGCCGCCACACCGTCGGCCAGCACGTGCGCGCCTTCCCGATCAGCAACTGGACCGAACTCAACGTCTGGCGCTACATCGAACGCGAAAACATCGAGCTGCCCCCGCTTTACTACGCCCACGAGCGTGAGGTCTACCGCCGCGACAATATGTGGCGCTCGGTCAGCCCGGTCAGCCTGCCCCGCGCCGACGAAACCGTCGAAACACGCACGGTGCGCTACCGAACGGTGGGTGATATGAGCTGCACCGGTGCGGTCGACTCGACCGCAGCATCCGTCGCCGATGTCGTGCGCGAAGTGGGCGTTTCCACCATCACCGAACGAGGCGCAACCCGCGCCGACGACCGCATTTCAGAGGCCGCCATGGAAGACCGCAAAAAGGAAGGATACTTCTGATGCGCGTCCCCATCTCCGCGGTCGGCGTCGCCCTGGCCGTGACGGTGCTGCTGAGCGGATGCTCCGGCGCGGCCTCCGCCACCGGGCCGGTCCAGGAAATCCGACTTGGCTACTTCGACAACCTCACCCATGCCCCGGCCCTGGTCGGCATCGAGCAGGGATTCTTCGCCGACGCCCTCGGCGAGACGACCCTGACCGCCCAGGCTTTCGGCGCCGGTCCGGCCGCGATCGAGGCGCTCAGCGCCGGTGCTATCGATGCCGCCTACGTCGGTCCGAGCCCGGCCGTCAACACGTTTGTTCAGAGCAAGGGGCAGAGCGCGGTGATCGTGGCGGGTGCCACAATCGGCGGCGCCGCCCTCGTCGTGCGCGACGGCATCGACTCCCCCGCCGACCTCGCCGGCACGACTCTCGCCTCCCCGCAGCTCGGCAACACGCAGGACGTTGCCCTCCGCTCCTGGCTCGAGGACGAGGGTTACGAGACCAGCACGACCGGTGGCGGCGACGTGACGGTCACCCCGACCGACAACGCCCGCGCGCTCACCCTGCTGCAGAGTGGGCAGATCGACGGCGCCTGGCTGCCCGAACCCTGGGTCTCTCGGCTGGTGCTCGAAGCGGATGCTCACGTGCTCGTCGAAGAATCATCCCGGTGGCCGAACGGCGAATTCCCCACGACCGTGCTGCTTGTCGGTGCTGATTTCAATCGCGACCACCCGGAAACGGTGCGGGCGCTGCTCGAGGGACACACGGCATCCATTGCCTGGCTGAACGAGCACCAGGCCGAGGCGGCCGGCGTGATCAACGCGAAGCTGACCGCCGACACCGGCAAGCCGCTCGCCGACGCGGTCATCGAACGCGCATTGGTCGGCCTGCACTTCACCAATGACCCCCTGGCCGGCACTTTTCCGGTCTCGCTGAAACGAGCAGTCTCTGCCGGCCTCGCAAAAGACGGCGACCTCAATGGCTTGTTTGACCTGACCCAGCTCAACGGCATTCTCGCCGCAGCGCAAGGCGCGCCTGTTTCAGCCGCCGGACTCGGAACGGAGTAATCGCATGACCCTCATCATTGATACCCAGGACCTCACCACGGAAGCCGCCGTCGCCGCCCCCGAAGGCACCCTATTCCGCTTCGCGACGGCCGGTTCGGTCGACGACGGCAAGTCCACCCTCGTGGGCCGGCTGCTGCACGACTCGAAGGCGATCCTCGCCGACCAGCTCGAAGCCGTCACCCGCACGTCCACCGAGCGTGGCTTCGGCGGCGAGAACGGTGGCATCGACTTCGCCCTGCTGACCGACGGCCTGCGCGCCGAACGCGAACAGGGCATCACCATCGACGTGGCCTACCGCTACTTCGCGACTCCCGCCCGCTCGTTCATTCTCGCCGACTGCCCCGGCCACGTGCAGTACACCCGCAACATGGTCACTGGCGCCACCACAGCGGATGCCGTCATCATGCTCATCGACGCCCGCAAGGGCGTGCTCGAGCAGACCCGCCGGCACCTCAGCGTCGTCGCCCTGCTGCGCGTGCCGCACGTAATCGTCGCGGTCAACAAGATCGACCTCCTCGATTACAACGAGGCCTCCTTCCGTGAGGTGGAGGCGAGCGTTCGCCTGGTCACCGCCGAACTCGGCCTCGGTTCTGACTCGCGTGCGGAGGTCCATGTCATTCCCGTGTCGGCCTTGGTCGGCGACAACGTCGTCGACCGCTCCGAGCGCACCCCCTGGTATACCGGTCCGAGCCTGCTCGAACTGCTAGAAACCCTCACCGTGATCGACGACCTCGACGACAGTGGGCGCGCCACCGAGGCGTTCCGCCTGCCGGTTCAGCTCGTGCTGCGGCCGCAGGGCGCGGTCGTCGTCTCCCCGGAACTGGCCGATTCCTACCGCGACTACCGGGCCTACGCCGGGCAGGTCGCGAGCGGCAGCATCAAGGTCGGCGACATGGTGAGCGTCGAGCCCGGCGGCGGCACCAGCACCGTCACCGGTATCGACTTCGCCGGAGTGCAGCTCGACGAGGCTTTCGCGCCCCAGTCGATCGCGCTGCGCCTGGCCGACGACCTCGACATCGCCCGCGGCGCCGTCATCGCGGCCGCAGGTACCCTTCCCCCGATCACCCGCGCCCTCGAAGCCGATTTGTTCTGGCTCGACCCGCGTCCGCTCGCACCGGGGGCCCGCGTGCTCCTGAAGTTCGGCACGACCGTCGTGCAGGCCCTGATTCGCGAGGTCACCGGCCGCCTCGACCTCACGACCCTCGGCGTCGAACCCGCCACCAGCCTGGCCGTGAACGATATCGGGCAGGCCAACATCCGTTTGTCGCGCGATTTGCCGGTGGAACGCTATGCGCAGAATCGTCGCTCCGGGGCGTTCCTGGTCATTCACCCGCAGGACGGCGCAACCCTGGCCGCCGGTATCGTCACCGCGCCGGGCGAGCCCACCCGCGCCGGCGACGGCTCGGGTGCCGGGTCGGACGTGTCGCCGTGACCTCCCTGACCAGCGTGTCTGTCGCCCCGGCCCCGACCGCGCTCGAACCCGTCGCGATCACGATCGATGGCCTCGGTAAGCGCTACGGCACCGGTCCGCTCGTGCTCGATGACATCAACCTGTCGATCGAAGCAGGCCAGTTCGTCTGCCTGCTCGGGGCAAGCGGATGCGGAAAGTCCACGCTGCTCAACATCATTGCCGGCCTGGAGAAACCCACCGAGGGCGCCGTCACCGTGGCGAGCGGCAAGGCCGCCGTCATGTTCCAGGACGCAGCGCTGTTTCCGTGGCTGACGGCCCGCCGCAACGTGGAGCTGGCCCTGAAACTGCGCGGGGTTCCGCGCAAGGACCGCCGTGCGGATGCCCTCGAACTGCTCGACCTGGTCAACCTCGCCGATGCCGCCGACAAACGCCCGCACGAACTCTCCGGGGGTATGCGGCAGCGGGTCGCCCTGGCCCGCTCGCTCGCGCAGGACCGCAAGGTGCTGCTGATGGACGAACCCTTCGCCGCGCTCGACGCCATCACCCGCGACCTGCTGCACGAAGAACTCGAACGGGTCTGGCGCCAGACCGGCCGCACGATCGTGTTCGTCACCCACAACGTGCGCGAGGCCGCACGGCTGGGACAGCGCATTCTGCTGATGTCCTCACGCCCAGGCCGCATCGTCAACGAATGGACCATCACCGACACCGGCTCCCGCCGGATCGAGTCCCCCGAGGTCGCCCGCCTCGGTGACGAAATCACTGACCAGCTGCGCGAGGAGATCCGCCGTAATGCCGCTTGATGCTCGCACCGACACCATTCGTGGCGGAGCGACCAACGACCCGAGCCACGACGAACTGCGCCGCCTCGAAGCCGGTTTGGATTCGCTGCAGGCCGTTCCCGAAACGCCCCGCGGCGCCTTTCGCCGCACCCTCGACGGTGTCCTTCCCCCGATTCTGCTGCTCATCGCGCTGGTCGCGGCCTGGCAGGTTTACATTCTCACCGTCAAACCCCGGCCCGACCTCACTCCCGGCCCCTTAGACGTATTCGATTCCCTCGTGAGTGCCTGGTCGAGCGACCGCCTGCAACTCGCGGTATCGACGAGCCTCGAGCGCGGCGGTCTCGGCTTTCTCATCGCCATCGCCATCGGCACCCCGATCGGGCTGCTGCTCGCGGAGTGCCGCCCGGTGCGGCGTGCGCTCGGACCGCTGCTCTCCGGCTTGCAGGTGCTCCCCTCGGTCGCCTGGGTTCCCGCCGCGATCATGTGGTTCGGCCTCACCGACGCCACGGTGTACTTCGTCATTCTGATGGGTGCTGTGCCCTCGATTGCCAATGGGCTCGTCTCGGGCGTCGACCAGATTCCACCGCAGTTGCGCCGCGTCGGCACGGTACTCGGCGCCTCGCACCTGCAGATGGCGACCCTCGTGGTGTTGCCCGCCGCCCTGCCCGGCTATTTCTCCGGTCTCAAGCAGGGCTGGGCCTTCGCCTGGCGCTCACTCATGGCCGCCGAGATCATCACCATGGGCGGCACGATCGGCTTCGGTCTCGGTTCGATGCTGCACCAAAGCCGCGAGCTCGCCGACCTGTCCGGGGTCCTCGCCACGATCCTGGTGATTCTGTTCGTCGGAATCCTGGTGGAACTCGTGATCTTCGCCCCGATCGAGCGTCGCCTGCTGCGCCGCCGCGGACTGATGGCCGCTGGCCTGCGCTGACCCGCCCGCATCCACTCTTCTTCCCGTTGTTTGAAAGGCTCCTTATGACCCCCGCTCCCTCTGCACTGCGCGTTGCCATTATCGGCGCCGGCCCGGCCGGAATCTACGCCGGCAATATTCTCAACCGGCTCGTGCTGGAGGCCGGTCACACCGTGGCCATCGACCTGTTCGATGCGCTGCCGGCCCCCTACGGCCTGATTCGCTACGGCGTCGCCCCCGACCACCCGCGCATCAAGGGCATCGTCAAGTCGTTGCAGGAGATGCTCGACGCAGGCATCATTCGTTTCATCGGCAACGTCACCTACGGCACCGACCTGACCCTGGCTGATCTGCGCGAGCACTACCACGCGGTCATCTTCGCCACCGGAGCCATTCTCGACGCCCCGCTCGTCATTCCCGGCATCGATCTGCCCGGCTCGTTCGGCGCCGCCGACTTCGTCTCCTGGTACGACGGCCACCCCGATGTGCCGCTGGAATGGCCGCTCGACGCGACCGACGTGGCCGTCATCGGAAACGGCAACGTCGCCCTCGACGTGGCCCGCATCCTGGCCAAGCACGCCGACGATCTGCTCAGCACCGACATTCCCGCCTCGGTCTACGCCGGGCTCGCCGGATCCCCGGTGACCGACGTGCACGTGTTCGGCCGCCGCGGGCCGTCACAGGTGAAATTCACCCCGATCGAACTGCGCGAGCTCGCCGACATTCCCGACGTCGACCTCGTCGTCTACGCCGAAGATTTCACTCCCGATTCGCACAGCGAACAGCTCGTCGCCAGCAACAATCAGGTCAAGATCATGACCCGCACGCTGAACGGATGGCTCACCAAGGCTCCGCTCGGCGCCTCACGTCGCCTGCACCTCCACTTTCTGCACTCGCCGGTCGAGGTGTACGGGGATGGTCGGGTGGAAGGCATCCGCTTTGAACGTACCGAACACACCGGAGACGGCGGCGTGCGGTCAACCGGCCAGATCGTCGACTACCCGGTGCAGGCCGTGTATCGCGCGATCGGCTACCGGGGCAGCGCTCTGACCGAGGTACCGTTCGACGCCGTGCGCGGCGTCATTCCGAACGACGGCGGGCGGGTGCTTGATGCCGCCGGCGAGCCTCTTGCCGGGCTGTACGCCACCGGGTGGATCAAGCGCGGCCCGGTCGGCCTGATCGGCCACACTAAGGGCGACGCCCTCGAGACGGTGACCCGGCTCGTGGCCGACCTGCCCGCGCTCGTCGCCGGCGAAACGGCTGACGAATCAGCGGAGGCGATTCTGGCCCTGCTGGCGGAGCGTAACGTCGAGTTCACGACCTGGGCGGGCTGGCGCACCCTGGACGCGCACGAGCAGCTGCTCGGCGCGCAGGACCTGGCCACTCCCGGTCGGGAGCGAGTCAAAGTCGTCTCTCGGGCCGAACAGGTTGCGATCTCTCGCACGGAAGCGTTGCTGACACTGTGACCTATGTGATTGCGCTGCCCTGCGTCGACGTCAAAGATCGTGCCTGCATCGACGAATGCCCGGTGGACTGCATCTATGAAGGCGAACGCTCCCTCTATATTCACCCCGATGAGTGCGTCGACTGCGGCGCCTGCGAGCCGGTCTGCCCGGTCGAGGCCATCTACTACGAAGACGACCTGCCCGAACAGTGGGCCGACTACTACAAGGCCAACGTCGAATTCTTCGACGACCTCGGCTCCCCGGGCGGCGCGGCCAAGGTCGGCGTGCTCGCCAAGGACCACNCGCCAAGGACCACGCGGTGATCAGCGCGCTGCCGCCGCAGGCGTAACGGCGCGACTGCTATTCTGCACGCAATGGATAAGGCTCGGGCTTGAGGCCGGCACTGTGGGTAGCACTGCTCATTGCAGGAGCACTGCTCATCGCGCTGGTGATTCTGTATGCCGCAGGCTTGCTCGGCAACGAAGCGGTGGCGAACGCCGCAACAGCATCCGCTTAGGTCGGAACCGCTTCCAGGGTGATGACGGCGAGGAATCCCCGTCCGAGCACCTCCGGGGCTGGATCGTCGCCGCGCACGGTATCGAGGGCACCCAGCTTGGCCTCCTCGCCGCCGGCGGTCACGACGGCGTTCCCCTTCAGCAGTAGGGCGAATTGGTCGTCGAACACCGGGTGGGCGCGTTTCTTCGACAGCTCGACGATCGACAGAAAGCCCTTGAACGCTCCGCGCCTCGTCATCACATTCAGGTCTCTGGTATCGCCGACCGGCAGGGCGCAGCTCGTCGCGCTGTCACCGGAAAACCGGAATGGCCGGTACTGCTCCATGGCGTGCTCTTCACCATCGACGATCACGACCATAAGCTCGCCCTCGATCACCGTGAGGATGCGGTCGACCCCTGGAAAACTCGAGAAATCACCGGCCGCGGTCACGTCGGCGATGCTGATGCGCCAGTCGAAGTCCACCGCGCCGGCGGGGGAGGACGCCACCTCGCGGGTGGTACCGCCGCCGTTACGCCAGGGGGCGGGTCGAAGAGAGTCAAATCGAATAATGTGCATGATTTCAGGCTTAGGTTAGCAGACGGCAGACGCCGAGCGGTCAGGACGCCGCCGGTTCCCGGTCGCGCTCTCGTTGGTCAGCACGAGTCCCCACGCGCTGGCCGACGACGGCGCTGACTCCGTCTTGCCGCATACTGACGCCGTAGAGGGCATCCGCTATTTCCATGGTGCGTTTCTGGTGCGTGATGACGATGAGCTGGCTGGTTTCGCGCAGATCTTCGAAGATGGTCAGCAGCCGGCCGAGATTGGCGTCGTCGAGGGCCGCTTCCACTTCGTCCATAATGTAGAACGGGCTGGGGCGGGCCTTGAAGATGGCGATCAGCAGAGCGACCGCGGCGAGGGAACGTTCACCGCCCGAGAGCAGCGACAGCCGTTCGATCTTCTTGCCGGCCGGTTTCACCGACACCTCGATGCCGGTCGTCAGCAGATCATCGGGGTCGGTGAGCCAGATACTGCCGCTGCCGCCGGGAAACAGCACCGGGAACACCTCGGCGAAGGCCGCCTGGGTGTCGTCGAAGGCGTCGGAGAAGATGGCCTGCATCTTCTCGTCGATGTCGGCGATGATGGTGAGCAGGTCGCTGCGAGTTTCGGTCAGGTCGGTGAGCTGTTCGGTGAGAAATCGGTGCCGCTGCTCGAGCGCGGCGAATTCTTCGAGCGCGAGCGGGTTGACCCTGCCCAACTGACCGAGCTTGCGTTCGGCGGCCGCGAACCGCTTCTGCTGTTCAGCCCGATTAAAGCGGATGCCGTCGGCTCTGCGGCCCGCGATGTCGCGATCGCTCCCGGTGCGGTCGTCGCTGTCGCGCTCACCGGCAGCGCGTTCACTGGCCC
This sequence comes from Cryobacterium sp. TMS1-20-1, assembly GCF_004402355.1. NCBI lineage: Bacteria > Bacillati > Actinomycetota > Actinomycetes > Micrococcales > Microbacteriaceae > Cryobacterium > Cryobacterium sp. TMS1-20-1. The sequence continues at coordinate 32,470 of NZ_SOGF01000026.1, forward strand.
CACTGGCCTGCGGGGTGCTGTCGGCGCCGGATTCGGCGCCGGATTCGTTAGAGACGATCATGCCGTCGGGTGGGATCAGCTGGTCGGGCCCGTACTCGGCCACAAGCACGTCTTCGGTCAGGCCCAGTTCGCTGCCGGCCCGTTCGAGCAGAGCCGAGAGGTGCAGCTTCTTCTCGTAGATCTCGAGTTCGAGACCGTGCACGTTCTCGGTGATCGCGGCCAGCCGCTCACGCAAGGCGCTCTCGTCGAGGCGAAGCTGCTGCAGTTCGGTGTTCTGGCTGGTGCGTTCGGCCTCGGCGCTGGCCAGACGCAGCCGGGCCTCGGCGACCGAGCGGTCGGCCGCGGCGAGCACGGCCGGGAGCGCCTCGGCGACGCGGGAAGCGGCATCCACTTGGCGGCGGCGAATGACGGCGCGCCGGGCCGCGGCCTCGGCGGCCGTATGCTCGGCCGCGAGCTGCTCGGTCAGGGCAACGACGTGTGCCTCACCGGCCCGCACCCGTTCGCGGGCCGTTTCAACCTGGAGGCGAGCTTCCACCTCACGATCCCGGGCGACCTCCAGCTCACGGTAGAGCGCATCGCGCACGGTCGCATCGAGGATGGGTCGTGGCCGGGACTGGGCAGTGACCAGCGTGGCGGACGCCTCGGCGACGACGGCTTCGACCTCTTCGACGGCGCGGGTCGCGAGCGTCAGGGCGGCGCTGACCCGGGCGAGGTCGGCGGTCGCGGCGTCGGCCTGCACGGTGAGGCGACCGCGGCGTTCCGTCTGAGTGGCGAGCTGGGTTTCGAGGGCGCGCACGGCCGCCCGCGCGCTGACCGACTGCTCCTTGTGCGCGTGCAGCAGGGTACGCTGCTCGGCGAGGTCGAAGCGCACCCGCTCGATCAGCTCTGTGACCGTCGTCAGCTTTTCGGCGGCGGTGTCGCGTTCGGCGACGAGTTCGAGTTTGCTCGGCCGGGCGCCGGATCCGCCGCGCACGACCCACGGGCCCAGCACCTCACCGACGAGTGTGATGATCGTCACGGTGTCGGTCAGCTGGGCGGCGCGGGCTACGGCGAGATCGTCGGCGATCACGGTCTGGGCGAGCAGAGCACGCACTCCGACTGGCCCGTCGACGACCGACGTCGCCCAACGGATGCCCGCGCCCAGATCAACGCTGGAATCAACGCCCGGAGCCAGGGTGTCGGCACCGTCCGCGATGAGGAGTTCGACCCGGCCGAGATCGTCGGTGTGGGCGTGGCCGATGGCTTCCAGGGCTGCCTCGCGGTTGTCGGCCAGCACCGCGTCGGCGAGAGACCCGAGCGCGGCGGCGATCGCCGCCTCGAACCCGGGCTGCACGCGCACCCGGTCGGCCACCAGGCCACGGATACCGGGGAGCTGCGCGCCGAGGAGTGCGGAGGAACCGTCTTTCTGGTCGAGTGCGAGGGAAAATGCACCCTGCCGGGCCGCCTGGGCGTCGCGTTCGCGTTCGTGCTGGTGCAGCTCATCGCGCAGTCGCTCCACCTCGGCCTCGACGCGTTGCACTGCGGTCTGCGCCAGTGCGAGTGCCTCGGACAGGTCGTCGGAGTCTGGTTCTTCGGCGGCCTCGGTCACGGCCGTTTCGAGCTCGGCCAGCTGGGCTTGTGCCTTCTCGCTGCGATCGAACGCAGCGTCGAGGGCGTTCTGCTGCCGTAGTTGTTCGCCGCGTACAGCGGCCAGCCGCGACCGGGCCGTCTCGGACTGGCCGGTCAGCTGCGAGATTTCGAGATCATGCCGGGTGACGAGCACAGCCTGAGCGGCGATGTCGTCGTCGACGGCATCCAGCTGCAACCGTGCCGCCGCGCTCTGCTCCCGGGCGGTGCCCCAGGCCGTCTCGGCCGTCCCGATGCTTGCGCGCAGTTGTTCAACCTCGGCAGCAGCATCCGTCAGAATGGCGGGCGTGACGCTGAAGGCCGGACCGGTCGGCTCAGCCTGCGAACCGAGCAGGGCCAGTCGCTGGTTGGCGAGAGTGAACAGGCCGCGCAGGCGTTCCTGCACCGACTCCAGGCCAAAACTGGTGCGGCGGGCCAGATCGACGGCGTCGCCGACCTGGGCCAGTTCGAGCCGCTGCACCCGACCCTGCTTCTGCGCGAGCTGCTCCTGCAGCACGACCCGTTCGGTGTGCCGTTCGCTCTCGGTGTGATTGTGGGCGTCGAGCGCGGTGCGCAGCAGCACAACGTCGTCAGCGAGCAAGCGCGCGCGGGCATCGCGCACCACGGCGGCGATGGTCTGCGCCTCGCGGGCGATGTCGGCCTGACGGCCGAGCGGTTTGAGCTGGCGGCGAATCTCTCCGGCGAGGTCGCTCAGCCGGGTGAGGTTGGTCTGCATGGCGTCGAGCTTGCGCAGCGTTTTCTCTTTGCGACGTCGGTGTTTGAGAATGCCCGCGGCTTCTTCGATGAAGCCGCGACGCTCTTCGGGGGTCGCACGCAGCACGGCGTCGAGCTGACCCTGACCGACGATGACGTGCATCTCCCGGCCGAGACCGGAATCGCTGAGCAGCTCTTGCACATCGAGCAGCCGACAGGTGCGCCCGTTGATGGCGTATTCACTCGCGCCATTGCGAAACAGCGTGCGGGAGATGGTGACCTCGGAGTATTCGATCGGCAGGGCGCCGTCGGAGTTGTCGATGGTGAGGATGACTTCGGCCCGACCGAGCGGCCCGCGCGTTGATGTGCCGGCGAAGATGACGTCTTCCATCTTGCCGCCGCGCAGGGTTTTCACACCCTGCTCCCCCATCACCCAGGCGAGCGCGTCGACCACGTTGGACTTGCCCGACCCGTTCGGGCCGACCACACAGGTGACGCCGGGCTCGAAGGCGAACGTCGTCGGCTGCGCGAACGATTTGAACCCCTTGAGGGTGAGGCTCTTCAGATACAACGGGCACCCTTTCGGTCGGTCGGCCGCGAGTCCTGGTCTCGGGGCTGGTTCAACGGTACCCTGCGCCACCGACAGCGGCCGGGACATCCGCTTGTTGGGAAGAGTTGCGTGCAGAACCGCGGAGACGTTTCGGCGGCCTCGGCACTCCGATCGGGGCTGCGGGCGAAATTATCCGCGGTTCTGTACGGGGCTGGGAACCGGACTTGTGCTGCTCCGACTACGCTGGCGCAGCATGAGCGACTTCTCAATCGACGAACTCGTCATTCCCGCTACACCGCACGCGCCCAGCTGGCCCGACTTCGTGGCGGTGGCCGAGCTGCGAAACCTCGTCGAGGCTGAGGGGTTTGGTACGAACGAACTCAACTATTCGGCTGCCGAACTGCTGCCCGGGTGGCTCAACACGAAATACAACCCTAAGAGCATGTTCGTTGCTCGGGTTGAGGGCACGGTGGCGGCCCGCGCCACCTATGAAACCCTGCTCGACGCAAACGACGACCATGCCTGGCTGGGCGTGAAGGTGCTGCCAGCCTGGCGCAGGTGCGACCTCGGCATGCCACTGAAGACGGCGAATCTGGAGTATCTTGCGCAGGAAAGCCCGGGGCATCCGTCGGTGACGACCTTCAACGCCGAAGAGAACCGGCACATGCTCGTGGTCAACGAGGCGCTCGGCTTCGTGCCGATGGGCTCCGAGGGTGCCTGGAAACGGGTCGTTCCGGCCGAAAAATGATCCGGAAAACCGAGGGCTCCGACCAGCAGTCAGCGCAGGCGCTGGCAGCGCGGGCAGAAGTGCGAGCCGCGGTTCATGAACTGCTCGCGCACGATCAGGGTCCCGCAACGGGAGCACGGCGTGCCCTGCCGACCGTAGGCCTCGAGGCTGTGCGCGAAGTAGCCGGACTGCCCGTTCACGTTGACGTACTGGGCGTCGAAGCTGGTGCCGCCCTCGGCGAGGGCACGCTGCAGAATGGTGCGCACGGCCGCGAGCAACGTTCTGGCCTTCGCCGCCGACAACGATGCTGCGGGCTGCTCGTAGTGGATCCGCGCGGCAAAGAGCGCCTCGTCCGCGTAAATATTGCCGATGCCGCTGATCAGGTTCTGGTCGAGCAGCGCCCGCTTGATGCCGGTGTTCTTGCGCGCGAGAGCGGCGAAGAAGGCGCTCGAAGCAAACGAGGGATCGATCGGGTCGCGAGCAATGTGCGCTACCTGCGAGGGAATGCGGTTCTGCCAGGCGGCATCCGCTTGGAGCTGACCCGAATATCCGCCCGGCAGGCTGTCACGGGTCGGGCCCATCGCGTCGACGGCCATGCTGCCGAAGATGCGCTGGTCGACGAAATTGACCCACAGCTCGCCGTGGGCCGGGTGTTCCAGCGTCAAGCGGATGCGCAACATGCGATCCTCCGCGGCACCCGGTGTGCGCAGCAGCACCTGGCCGCTCATACCGAGGTGAACGACCAGGGCTCGATCGCTGTCGAGGGGCAACCAGAGGAATTTGCCGCGACGCACGGCGGCGAGAATTCGCCGCCCCGTGAGCTGCTCGGCGAAGGATCCGGCCGCCGGAGCGTGCCGACGCAGGGAGCGCTCGTCGAAGATTTCAACCCCGGTGACGAGAGCGCCGGTGACGGCCGGCTCGAGACCGGCACGCACGACCTCAACCTCGGGAAGCTCCGGCATAGAAGTTAGAGAGCGTTGAGCTGGTCGATTGCGTCACGAGCCGCAGCCATTTCGGCGAACTTCTTGCTGGGGCCGACGCCCTCGGCCGTCACGGCCGAGCCGATGACGACCGTCGCGACGAACACCCTGGAGTGATCGGGGCCGCTGCCTTCGAGCGTGTAAACCGGGACGCCGACGCCCAGGCTCGCGGCGAGCTCCTGCAAGCTCGTTTTCGGGTCCATTGACACACCGAAGTGGCCAGGTTCAGCGAGCAGTGGCTCGATCAGACGCAGCACGAACGCGGTGGCAACTTCGCCACCGGCATCCAAAAACGTGGCGCCGATGAGCGCCTCAACAGTGTCGGCCAAAATGGACGCCTTGTCGCGGCCGCCGGTGAGGATTTCGCCGCGACCGAGCAGAATGTAGTCGCCCAGGCCGAGGCCGCGGGCAATCTGCGCGAGAGCGGCCGTGGACACCAGGCTGGCCCGACGCTTGGCGAGGTGACCCTCGTCGAGGTTCGGGTAGCTGCGGTAGAGCATGACCGTGACGGCTTGCCCCAAAATCGAGTCGCCCAGAAATTCCAGGCGTTCATTGGTGGGAATACCGCCGTTTTCGTACGCAAAAGACCGGTGGGTCAGAGCTAGCTCCAGAATCACCGGTTCAATCTGCACGCCGAGGGTCGCCAACAGGGGCGACCGCTCGGTATTAACTCTTTTCATCGACCGAGTTCCGGTCTGGAGAGAAGAGGCGACTTAAATGTCGGCGACTTTACGGCCCTTGTATTCCATGAACAACGGAGTGCCGGTGGAGTCGGTGACAACCTTGGCGCGGTGCGGCAGGCTGTAGACAACCTTGCCGCCCTCCATGGTCTTGACGAGGGTGGGAGGCGTGGCCTTCCACTGCGCGCGACGCGAGTGGGTGTTGGAACGCGACATCTTGCGCTTCGGTACTGCCATGACTACTTCTCTTCTCTGTCTGAAACATGGATGTCCGCACCCATGCCTGTGTTTGTGCCTATGCCCGTGTCTGTGGAAGCCGTAAACCCCGCAAGCGCTGACCACCGGGGATCGTAGCTCTCGTCGGAAACGAGTTCGGGCAGTTCGGCAAGTGGCTGCCCGGTCTCACTGTCAAGACCAGGGCAATCACGCCGACATACCGGCTGGAACGGAAGTGATAACACTACCGCGTCCCGGATCAAAGATTCTAAATCGACATGGTCGTCCAAAATCTCAAACTCGAATGCTTCCTCCTGAGGATAACCGAAAAGCTCGGCAAAATGAACTCGGACCGGCAGGTCGATGTCTTTCAGACATCGACCGCACTCACCGAGCGCCCGCGCATAGACCTCGACGCTCACCAGAATTCCCTCGTGCATCGCCTCGAGGCGCAGCTCGGTCGACAGGGTGGACCCGGCTTTCACCGCCACGAGGCCAGCGCCGAGGTCGTCGGGTACGTCAATGTCGAGGTGGCGTTCGTGCATGGTGCCCGGGCGGTTAATGAGGTCACGCACGTCGACCGTGTACGGCGTCTTCTTGAACTTAGTCACGGTCGTAAATTCTACGCTTTCTGCGTGGGTACTCCGTTCAGGGGGCGATCGGGGCAGCTCGACGATCCCCGCGCAGCACCGCTCCCAGCACGGTGAACAGCGATCGCGGCGCAAACAGGGCTCGCAAACGGATGCCGACACTCGCGCCGACGTGCAGCCCGCGCACCACCAGGGCCAGATCGTCGACGAGGGTCTCCGCTTGGCCCGACGATCGGTCAAACCGGGACCGTTCCACCGCCAGCAGCACTCGTTCGAGCGCTGCCGCCGACGCCGGGTCGAGGGGGCCGAGCCGCTCCAGGCGCACGGCGAACGCGCGCGGAGTCTCGGTGACGCGCACAGGCACCCCGAGATCGAGACTGGTGTGCTGCACTTCTAGCCAGGCGAGGCTCGCGCCGGCATTTTTGGAGCGGATGCGGCGCACCCGCCAGCGCCGCAGCATCCGTCTCGCCGCACTCGGAACCAGAAGCAGGAGCAGACCCAGTGCGCTGAATCCGACGATGCCGAGCCGGTTACCGGCGTCGGCGGTTTGCGCCGACGCGCCGCGTTCCAGGGCGGAATCGTCGGCGAGCCGATCGGGGCTCAGGCCTGGGGCGTTCGTGGAGCCGGGCGCACCGGGCGCGGTCGACGGCGTGCCGGCATCCTCGGCCTGCTCGTAGTTGGGCACGATGCCCCGGCCAGGCGTCGGCTCGAATTTCACCCAGCCGATGCCGACGAAGTACAGTTCCGGCCAGGCGTGCAGGTCGTGCGAATCAACGTTGTAGCGGCCCAGCCCCTGTTCGAGATCCTGCGACTTGACGCCGGGCAGATAGCCGAGCGACACCCGCGAGGGAATGCCGAGGGTGCGGGCCATCGCGGCCATGGTGGCGGCGAAGTGCACGCAGTAGCCGCGCTTGGCTTCTAGAAACTGCCCGATCACGTCGACGCCGCCGCCGTCGTAGCCGTCCTCGACCGGGGCATCGGTGTCGTAGGCGAAGACGCTGCTGCGCAGGTACTTTTGCACGGCGACCGCCGCGTCATAGTTCGACGTGGTGTCGGCTGTGACTCGCCGGGCCGTCTCCTCGATGATGGGCGGCGGTTCCACCGGCAGTTGCAGGTTGCCCTGCACGCTCGCCGGAAAGTTCGTGCTCGAACTGCGCAGTTGCACGGCCGTTGGCTTGAGCTCCAACGCCGACACCGTGTATTCCTGGCCGAGGGTGTTCGAGGAACGACTGGTAATCGCCCGGGTGCGGCTATCCCAGTACCATCGGCCGCTCAGCCCGTCGATGCTCGTGGCGCGAGCCGGCGCTGGCAGCCATTGGCTGGTGACGCCGTCGATGACGACCGAGGTCGATGCCGGGGCGGTCTCCACGTTGGCGTCGAGACCGAAGGGTCGGGGAATGCGATCGACGGTGTTTTGCACGTCGGCTGCGTCGATGCGCGCCGTCCAATTCAGGCCGATCACTTCGTCGAGGGTCAGCAGAGTGAAATAGGGCTGCTCGGTGCCGGTCGAGGTGTAATGGAAGGCCGGACCGGCCTTGGGCCGACGCAGATCCTGCCCCAGGTTGATCATCGGGCTAACCCCGCTGCCGAACAGCAAACCGCCGGACCGGGAGGCGACCAGTCCCCCGACAGTGAAGGCCGGGGCGACCGTGCTCAGAATCAGGGCGCCCACAATGGTCAACGATGCCACCACGATGGAGCCGCCCATCGGTCCGGGCCCGCGTGGCCGATCCGACCGAAAGGCGCGGGGCGCGTGCGGTCCGGCCGGTGAATGCCGGGCTTCGTGCACGCGGCCAACGTAGACGTCCACCCGGAGCAGCAGCAGAAAGGCGGCGGCCGCCGCCACGAGTGCGGCGAGATCGGCACCATCCTCAATGATGAAGCCCGGAATCAGCAGCGGCACGAGCGCCACAGCCGCGCCGACGGCCGGCAGGCGCAGGGTCACGGCGAGCAGGTCCATCAGAATAGCGATCAGTCCCGTTCCACCGGCGAGCAGAAAGAGGATGCCGACGGTCACCGCCGCCGGCGTGCTCTGCTGGGCAACTGACTCTCCCCCTGCGGCAATCAACCCGCTGAACGTGCCCACCGTTTGTGGTGTCGGAATGAGCCAGAACAGGCCGGATCCGCCGCCGAACAGCAGCGTCAGAGCGCCCAGCAACACCGCCGTGTTCGCCAACGGAACGACGGCCCGCGGCAGGCCGAGACGGCGGAATACGGAAGAACCCAGCAGCACGGCGCTGGCGACCACTGCACAGACCCACCACCAGGCGGTACCCCGCAGCAGGGGGCCCAGTGCCGCACAGCACACGAGCACCAGCAACAGCTGGGTCAGGGCCAGCGGCCAGCGGGCGGCACCCCGACCGCCCCGCCGGGCACGCGGTCGGGGTTGGGCCGGGGTGACTCCGCGCAGAGCGACCGGCTTCGTCGCCAGGCTAGTCATGAACGGGGCCTCGCTCCCGATTCACGTCGTTCCACACGGTTTCGAGGTCATCGATGCTCGCGACCTCCAGGCAGCGCCAGCCGGCTTCCTGCAGCCGTTCGCGGGCGACAGCGACGACGGTACGTTGCACGAACGCAATGGCGGGATCGCAGTGACGGGCGAGGGCGACGAGGTCGTCGACATCCGCTTCAGACAGGCTGACCAACAGTGCAAAGGTCGGCAGCGATAACTCTGCGCCGCGCAGGGCCGCACGTACCGGCACTCGTCGTGACGCCGCCAGGCGTGCGCTGCGACTTGGCCACGGCACCGGAACGACGCTCGCTAGGCCCTCCAACAGGGCTCGATCGCCGCCGGGGGCACGATAACTGGCCGGCACGTCGCCGTGCAGCCCACCGAGCGTCTGTTCACCGCCCGGCACCAGCTGGCTCGCGCCGAGTTCGATGACTTCGAGCCGGTAGCCTGCGTCTATCAGGTGCACCCCAACGGATGCCGCCAGCTCGACCTCGAGTTCGAATGCGGCCACAAGATGCTGCGGCACCCGACCGGGCCCCAGGCCGGCTGCACCGGCCAGGGTGGTATCGAGCACAATGCGGGCCTCCGAATTGCTGCGCTGTTCCTCCTGCCGCACCATGATTTCGCCGTGCCGCGCTGTGGCCGGCCAGTTCACGCGGCGCAGAGCATCCCCGGGCCGGTACTCACGAGCGATGAGTTCGTCGGAGGTTTGGATGGCCTGGCGCAGCAGCTCCCGAATCGAACCGTCATTGCTGGTCTGGGCCAGTCTCCCGCCGGGAAGGAGCATGACCCGCGGTGTGACGATCAGGTCATGCGGCTCACCGAACAGACGTAGGCCGTGCGCAAAGCCGAACGGGTCGTGGCGGGACACCCCGAGGGGTCCCACCGCGTAGACACCGCGCTGACGCGGTGAGAGTGCGTATTCCAGCCGCACGCTGTCACCGGGCGCGCCTCGCCGACTCACCAGCGGCAGGATGGCGCCGGGCGGCGTATTGATACCGGGCGATGGGGTATCGGCCCAGCGGGCGCCGCTCAACGGCCGCGCCGAGAGGTTGCGCAGATGCAGCGACACAACGCTCTCGCCGCCGGCCGACAGGATCGACGGCCGGAAGGTGCGGGTCACTTCCACCCGCGCCGGTCGCACGGACACATAGCCGACCGCGATGAGCGGCGCCACGATGAGCATGCTGGCCACGAACAACAGATCCCGGCTGTTCACGACGACCGCGTTGGCGAAGATCACGGCTCCGACCATCAGACAGACACCGCCGCGCAGGGTGAGCCGGGAGGTCAACCCAGCGGTGAGCCGCTGCAGCCAAGCCGACCGCTCCGAACCACCTGCCCCGCGCGCGGCCATGAGCTAGGGCTGTCCGGTGGAACCGACCGGTCTGGCCGGAATTCCGCGTACGGCCGGCAGCACCGGCCCTGACCGCCCCGATGTCGGCACGGCCGTTTTGGGTACAGCGGATGCCGGGACAGCGAACGCTGCTGCTCCCACCGGAACGGGAGTGTCGCCCAGGATTCGGCGCACGATGTCGTCGATGACGGGGCCGCTGTCCTGGTGGTGGTGGCCGAGGGCGCGGCTGGTCGGAACCAGCCAATGGCCGAGCACCGCCACGGCCAGGGAGTCGATGTCGTCGGGCAGCACGTAGTCTCGTCCGTTCAGGGCGGCCTGTGCCTTGGCCGCGCGAATGAGCTGCAGGGTCGCCCGAGGGCTGGCCCCGAGGCGCAGGTCCCGATCATCGCGCGTGGCGCGCACCAGATTGACGGCATATTCCTTCACGGCGCCGGAGGCGAATACTGCTCGGGCGGTGTGCATCATGTCGCGCAGGATCTGCCCCGAAACAACGGCAGAGATCAGCGCGAGCGGGCTGTTGGTATCCCGCGAGTCGAGCATGGCGAGCTCGGACCCGATGTCGGGGTACCCCATGGAGATGCGCGCCATGAATCGGTCCCGCTGAGCCTCCGGGAGGGCATAGGTGCCCTCCATCTCGATCGGATTCTGGGTGGCGATCACGGTGAACGGCAGCGCGAGCGGGTAGGTGACGCCGTCGACGGTGACCTGGCGTTCCTCCATCGATTCGAGCAGCGCCGACTGAGTCTTTGGGCTCGCCCGGTTGATTTCATCACCGATGACGATGTTGGCGAACACCGGCCCTGGCTTGAACTCGAAGCGACGTTCGGCCTGGTTGAACACCGAGACGCCGGTCACGTCGGAGGGCAGCAGGTCGGGCGTGAATTGGATTCGCCCGACCGTGCAGTCCACGGAACGAGCCAGCGCCTTGGCGAGCATGGTCTTGCCCACACCGGGAACGTCCTCGATCAGCAGGTGTCCCTCGGCCAGCAGCACGGTCAGGGCAATCTGCACGGCATCGTGCTTGCCGTCGATGACCGTCTCGACGTTGCGCATGATCGCGCGCCCGGCGGCCTGAAGCTCGCTGAGGTCAACGCCCGACTCGGTGGTGAACGGCGCAGTCCGGAGCTGCGCGGTGTCGGCTGGTGGAACCGACGCTAAGTCCTCAGAGGAGCGAGCCGGCTGGCGGTTCATACCCGCGACCGCTCCAGATACTGTGCCACGGCCCGCGGCACATACGGCGAGACGTCGCCGCCGAGGCCGGCCACCTGACGGACCAGCGAGCTGGAGACGTGGGCGTTGGCCGGATCCGGCAAGAGGAAGACCGTCTCCACGGCGGCCAGGTTGCGATTGACAATCGCCATCGGCGTCTCATAAGCCACGTCCACCTGAGAGCGGATGCCTTTCACCAGCACGCTGGCACCGACATCCATGCAGTAGTCGACGAGCAAGCCCATACTCCAGCTGGCGACCACGATGTTGGTGGGGAGTCCGGCTTCTTTGATGGCCTGTTCCAGCAGCGACACGCGCTGACTGATCGGCAACAGGGCCGATTTGTCGGGGTTGTGCACCACAAGCACATGCAGCTCGTCAAACAGGCCGGCCGCGCGATTGATCACGTCCAAGTGGCCCAGTGTGACGGGGTCAAATGATCCAGGGACAACGGCGATCCTGCGCATGCTCACACCCTACTGCCAGAGACTGACGGTGCGCTGCCTGGTCGTGCGCTTCTAGTGGGCATATTCAGCCTTTCACGAGCCAGGTGCGCTCGGATTCGTTCAGTCGACGGGCAATCGCCTCGCGCAGGGCCGGGTAGGTGCGGATGCCCGGATCCCCCGAAACGAGATGGAAGGCGGCTTGTCGCGCCTCGGCAATCAGGTCGCCGTCCTCGGCCACCCGAAGAAAACGCAGGGACGTTCCCTCGCCGGATTGCATATCGCCGAGCACATTACCTTCCCGGCGGAGCGCCAAATCGAGTTCGGCGAGTCGAAAACCGTCGAGGGTCGCGGCGACATCACCGATGCGCTGGCGGGAGGGCGAGCCGGTGCGGGAGTTGGTGACCAACAGGCACAGCCCGGGCACACCGCCACGTCCGACCCGACCGCGCAGCTGGTGCAGTTGGGAGACGCCGAAGCGTTCAGCGTCGAGCACGACCATGGCCGAAGCGTTGGGCACGTCAACGCCCACCTCGATGACGGTCGTCGCGACGAGAACGTCGATCTCACCGGCGGCAAAGGATTGCATGATGCGATCCTTTTCCTCGCTCGTCATGCGCCCGTGCAGGGCCTCGATGCGGTACCCGGCCAGGGGCGCGAATCCACGCAGCCTCTCGTGCACGGTCTCAACGTTGGCGAGCGGAGTCTTCTTGTCGTCCTCAGACGCGGGTGCCAGTTCGGCGTCTTCTTCAACCTCGGCGGGCGAAATTGCCGGGCAGACCACGAATCCCTGTCGCCCTAGAGCGAGCTCTTCGGCGAGCTTGGTCCAGATGCGCTGGAACCAGTCTGGGTGATCGGCCAGCGGCACGACGATGCTCGTGATGCCCTGGCGCCCGGCCGGCAAAATGCGGATGGTACTCACGTCGAGGTCGCCGAACACCGTCATGGCAATGGTGCGGGGAATCGGAGTGGCCGTCATGACGAGAACGTGCGGTGGCTCGGCGCCCTTCAACCGCAGGGTTTCCCGCTGCTCGACGCCGAATCGGTGCTGTTCGTCAATCACGATCAGCCCAAGGTCGAAAAACGTCACGGTGTCGCTGAGTAGCGCGTGGGTGCCGATCACGATGCGGGACTGGCCGGACACTGTGCGCAACAGGGCCTTGCGCTTCTGCGCGACTGGAAGTTTGCCGGTGAGCAGGGTCGGCATGAGTTCGGCCGCGAGATCGGGGCCGAGCAGGGTCGTAATCGACCGCAGATGTTGCCCGGCCAGCACCTCGGTCGGGGCCAACAGAGCCGTTTGGCCACCGCTGTCGGCCACGGCGAGCATTGCCCGAAGCGCGACCACGGTCTTGCCCGAACCGACCTCGCCCTGCAGCAGGCGGTTCATCGGGCCGGACTGGGACATGTCGCCTGCGATCTCGACCGCGCAGATCTCTTGGTCGACCGTGAGCACGAACGGCAGCGCGGCGTCAAAACGTTCGAGGTACCCACCCGGCGTTGGTACCCGCGGGCGGGTGCGACGCTCCCTGGCCAGGCTGTGCCGCTGCATCAGGGCGCACTGCAGCACCCAGGCCTCGGTGAACCGAAGGGTGTTTTGGGCGGCCATCCATTCGGCCGGATTGTCGGGGCTGTGGATCCAGCGGATGGCCTCGGTGTGGGTCAGCAGGCCGTGTTCGGCCCGCAGATCGTCGGGAACAGGGTCCGGCAAAGTGTCCATGCGCCGCAGGACAAGATCGATCATGGTCTGCAGACTCCAGCTGGTCTCCGAGGCCGTTGCCGCGTAGATCGGAATGAGCGGCTTGCGCCTCAGCCGAACGGACGGATCGTCACGGGCCTCTTCTTCTTCACTCTCAAAGGTCTTGTACGCCGGGTTCGCCAGCTGGCTCTGGCCCTGATACCTACCCACCTTGCCCGAGAAACTGCCACGCAGACCGGGACGCAATTGGTCAAGCCGCCACTGTTGGCTCTTCTTACCGAAAAAAGTGAGGGTGAACTCGCCCCCGCCGTCAGAAATTACCACCTCAACGATCGTGCCCGGCTTCGACGACATGCGACGTTCTCGAACCGAAACGATATCGGCGATGACGGTGATGTTGGCTCCGGGCGTGACCTGATTCAGGGGCCGGAGCACCTCGCGGTCGGCGTAGTCGCGCGGGTAATGGCTCAGCAGGTCACCGACGGTCTCCATGGCGAAGGCCTTGCGCAGCGCGGTTGCCCTGGCCGGGCCGAGGGCGATCTTGAGGGTGGTGTCGAGGGTGAGCGGTTCGAGCTCGGGCGCCGGCAGAGAAGCACCATCGAATTCGGGGCCATGGGCAGCACTCGAACCGGTCATGGATCCATGGTAAACCGGGCCTCCGACATTGCGTCGTGTGCGGCCACCCGGGAGCGGCTGCGGCTAGGCTCGGGAGGGTTATGACGCGAATTATTTCCGGGTTTGCCGGCTCTTTGACCCTGGCCGTTCCCAAGTCGGGCACCCGGCCCACGAGTGATCGCGTACGGGAAGCTATTTTCTCGGCCCTCGACTCGCGGGACGCCGTCGACGGCATGCGTGTGCTGGATTTGTACGCTGGGTCGGGCGCCCTGGGCCTCGAGGCTGCCAGTCGCGGAGCGCGCGTAGTGACGCTGGTCGAGAACAGCTACGGCGCGGCGGCCATGTGTCGCAAAAACGGCGAGGCCGTACAGCGGTCTGCCCCGAAGGGCACCGACCTGAAGATTGCGGTCTCCTCGCAGGCGGTCCAGTCGTTCTTAGCCGCTACGAAAGAGGGCTTCGACGTCGTATTCATCGACCCTCCGTATGACCTCAGTGAGATTGAGCTGGGCCACAATTTGAGCGCGCTCGCCCCGTTGTTGGCCGACGACGCGCTCGTGGTACTCGAGCGCAGCTCACGCTCGCCCGAGCCGGAATGGGGTACGGGACTCAAGCTTGAACGCCGCAAGGACTATGGCGATACGACCGTCTGGTACGCGTCGCCCGTCGAGCAGCCTGCGCCGTAGTTCGAGCGACGGCCAGCACGATTCTCGTACCGGGCGCCGTCACAGTCGCTCTAGCCGGCGGAACCGTCCCAGCCGCGATAAGGGTCCCAGCCACCCTGGTCGTGCGGCGCCCCGTCGACGGTGATCGAGCCGGCCGGGAGTGCAACGGAGGCCGCGGTGACGATTCCGAGGCGGCGAAAACCGCGCGGCAGTGCCGTGTCTGGCCCGAAGGTAGCCAGCAATCCGTGGTCTTCGCCGCCGCCGAGAGCGACCTCGATGCGATCGCCGAGGCAGGCGGAATCGAAGTCGATGGCCACACCACTGGCCCGGGCGATGCGTCCGGCGTCGATGGCGAGGCCGTCAGAGACATCGAGCATGGCGGTGGCGCCAGCCACGGCAGCGACCGGACCGCTCGTAATGGGCGGCACGGGAGTCAGCTGGGCGGCGACCTCGGCCGGGTGCGTGAGCTTGAGCGCATTGGCGCGAGCGAGGTTGGGCACTCCGTCGTCGTCGACGCCGAGGCGGAACAGCAGCTCGAGGCCAATGCCGGCGTCGCCAAGCCGCCCGGAGAGCGCCACGGTGTCGCCGGGGCGCGCGCCCGAGCGCACGACGGGCGCGCGCCCTTCGAGGTCGCCGAACGCCGTCACAGCGAGGGTCAGCGCGTCGGACGCCGACAGGTCGCCGCCGACCACCCCACAGCCGGGGGCGAGCGCCTCGCAGCAGTCTCGCAGCCCGTCAGCGATGCCCTCGAGCACCGACACCGGTGTCGATGGCGGAGCCGCGATCGCAACGACCAGGGCGGTCGGGCGAGCGCCCATGGCGGCAACATCGGAAAGATTGGTCGCTGCAGCTTTCCAACCGAGGTCGTGCGGTGTCGACCAGGCCAGGCGAAAGTCGGGACCCTGAATCATCATGTCGGTGGTGACGACGAATCGTCCGTCGGGCGCCGAGATGACCGCCGCGTCGTCGCCGGGGCCGAGCAGTTCGGCTGCCGCGGTCGGCAGCCGGGGAAAGATTCGTGCGAGCACGGCGCCTTCGCTGAGATCGGCGAGCGTTTCCGAAGCGGATGCCATCGGCTCGGGCCCCCGCGACGGGTTGACCGCTGCAGACGCAGCCGACTCCGGCACGGAAATTTTGGGCCATTGCGAGGCTGAAACTGGCGCTGCCGAGGCCAGTCGGGATGGCGTCGCAGGGGCGGGACGCGGGGCATCCGCAGAAGTCGTCATGTAAGAAACGGTAGCCTTAATGCGATGTCTCACCCATTCCTGCTCCTGCGCTCAGTTCCTGTACGTTCCGTCGCCGTCTTCAGCGTGCTCGCGAGCTCGCTGCTGCTGGCCGGTTGCGCCACTGTCGTGCCGTTGACGCCGGCCCCCGACGCCACCAACGTGGCCTGTGCCGACGTCATCGTGCACCTGCCATCCAGCGTCGCCGATGAGGCGGCCCGCGAAACGAATGCGCAGGCGACCGGCGCCTGGGGTGACCCGGCCGCGGTGCTGCTGCACTGTGGCGTTACGGTGCCGGAACCCACGACGCTGCCGTGCCTGAACATCAACGGCATCGATTGGATCGAAGACGACTCCGACGCCCCGACCTACCGCTACACGACGTATGGTCGCGATCCGGCCATCGAAATCGTGATCGACTCTGAGCGGGTGAGCGGGTCGACGACGCTCATCGACGTGTCCAACGCGGTCGGATACGTGCCGGCGACTGGAGCGTGTGTCGGCGCGGAAGATCTGGATCTCCCGACTGATGGAGCCACGAGCGCACCCTAGGTCGATCGCTCCTTCATCGCGCCTCGATCAGCAATAGGTCAGGAGCCGTGGCGGGCGTGGGCTATGGCCACAGCGATGAGTTCGTCGATCAGCTTGGGATAGGTGTAGCCGCTGGCCAGCCAGCAGCTCGGGAACATCGAGATGCTCGTGAACCCGGGCATGGTATTGATCTCGTTGATCACCCAGCCGGTCGCGGTGAGAAAGAAGTCCACGCGGGCCAGGCCGGCACCGCCGATCGCCTCGAACGCGGCAATGGCCAGCCGCTGCACCTCGGCCAGTTCCTCGGGTGCCAGCGGCGCCGGGCAGACCAGGTCGACGCCGGGCGCGTCGAGATACTTCGCGGCGAAATCGTAGAAGTCCCGGCCGGTCACCACTACTTCACCGGCCATGGAGGTGCGGGTCGGCTCCCCCGGGCGCCCCTGCAGCACCGCAATCTCGAGCTCCCGGCCGACCAGCCCGGATTCAATCAGCACCTTGTTGTCTTCGGCGAGCCCGACCGTCATGGCCTCGGCCAGTTGGTCCGGGGTCGACACCCGGCTGACGCCGACGCTCGATCCGGCCCGCGCCGGCTTCACAAACGCGGGCAGGCCGAGCTGTTCCAGGGCCGCATAGGCCAAACCGGGAGCCGTTACCCACTCATCCGCTTTGATGGTGCGCCACGGCGCAACGGGCAGGGCAGCCTGTTGAAAAACGGTCTTGGCGAAGTGTTTGTCCATGCCCAAAGCGGATGCGAGAACTCCCGACCCGACGTAGGGCAGGCCGAGCAGATCGAGCATGCCCTGGATGGTGCCGTCCTCACCGAACGGTCCATGCAAAATCGGGAATATAAGGTCGACCGGGCCAAGCGTTCGCTCACCGGACGCGTCGACGACGGTCAATTCCCGGCTGGACGCGCTCTCCGGCCACCGCACGCGGGTGCCGTTGTCCGCAACGACCGGCAGTGCTGAGGCGTTGAGGGCAAACTTGGCGGGGTCGTTTTCTTCGAGCACAAAGGCACCGTCCCGGGTGATTCCGACAGGGATGACGGTGTACGCATCAGGGTCGAGGGCTGCCAGCACCCCGCCCGCCGTGGCGCAGCTGATCGAGTGTTCGCTGGAACGCCCCCCAAAGAGAAGCACCACCGTGAGCTTGTCCATCGTCAAGTGTCCTTTCGCCCTGCGGTTCGCCGGAGTCAGTTGTGAGGTGCGGCGCAATGTCGCGGGGATTGAGCGTGCCGTCGAGTACCTGACGTACCTGTTCGACGATGGGCATCTCGACGCCCTTGGCGCGTGCGAGTGCCAGAATCGGCTTGACCGAGGCGAGGCCTTCGGTGGTCTGCTGCATCTGCTTGACGACGTCGTTAATGCTGTACCCCTGGCCGAGCAGCCGGCCCGCTGTGTTGTTGCGCGACAGCGGCGACTGACACGTGGCTATGAGGTCACCGAGGCCGGCCAGTCCGGCCAGAGTCTCGGGCTGAGCGCCGTAGGCGACCGCAAAGTCGGTCATTTCGACCAGACCACGCGTGATGATCGAGGCCTTGGTGTTCTCGCCGTAGCCGACGCCGTCGACGATGCCGATGGCGACCGCGATGAGGTTTTTCAGCACGCCGCCGAACTCGGTGCCGATGACGTCGGTGTTGACGTAGGAGCGGAAGTAGCGGTTGGTCGCCAGTTTGGCCACGGCCTGCGCCGTTTCCAGGCTCGCCGAGGAGACGACCGCGCCGGTCGGCTGTTCCTTGGCGATTTCCAGCGCGAGGTTCGGACCACTGATCGCCGCGATGCGATCGGGGTCGATGCGGAGCACCTCTTCGATCACCGAACTCATGCGCATGCCGGTTGCGCGTTCGACACCCTTCATCAGCGAGATGATGATCGCGTTCTCGGCCAAATACGGTTCAACCTGCTTCAGGTTTTCGCGCAGCGACTGGCTGGGCACCGAGACGAACACCATTTCCGCTCCGGCCAGCGCCAGCTCGAGCCGGCTCGTGGCGCGCAACCCGACGGGCAGGTTTACCCCGGGCAGGTAGTCGCTGTTGCGGCGCGCTTCGGAGATTTCCCGGGCCAACTCGGGGCGGCGAGCCCACAGAACGACATCGGCACCGCTATCCGTCAGAATTTTGGCGAAGGTCGTTCCCCAACTGCCCGCGCCGAGCACGGCCACCCGGGTGCCTGGTTGACTCTTCGGCAGCTGGGGGGTTCTAGGCTTCAAAACGACCGGTCTCTTTCTGGTTGTGCTCCGCCGGATTCCATCGTTTGACCGGGGCTTTCTCGCCGCGCAAGTCTTCCAGCAACGCAGTGATGGCGAGCATCACGACGGCGGTCGCCTCGTTGAGCGTCGCCGTGTCGAGGCTGCGTCCCCGAAACTGCGCGAGGTCGATCGGGTCGCCGATCTTCACTGTGATGGTCTTGCGCGGAAACAGGTGCACCTTCTTGGAATACCGTTCCATCAGGTGCTGCGTGCCCCAGTGCGCGGCCGGCACGATCGGAATCCCCTGTTCCAGCGCGATGCGCACGGCGCCGGTCTTGCCGCGCATCGGCCACAGGTCGGGGTCACGGGTGAGTGACCCTTCCGGGTACACCACGACAATCTGGCCCTTATCGACCAGACGCTGGGCAGCCTTGACCGGCTCACTCCCGCGCACCGATCCGCCGCGCTGCACCGGAATCTGCCCCGACTTGGTCAGCACCCAGCCGATGACCGGGATCTTGAAAACGGATGCCTTCGCCAGAAACCGAGGCAGCCGCCCCAGCTTCCAGGCCACGACCCCCATGACCACGGGGTCGATCTCGCTGTAGTGGTTCGGCGAAAACACGAACGCGCCGCTCCGCGGAAACTTGTGGGCATCGAGAATCTCGTAGCGGGCGGCGAGGTTCATCACCGGCAGAATCAACCCGGCGAGAATCCAGAATGCCGAAGGGCGGCTCTTCTCCGAACGAATTTTGGTAGTCGACTCGGGAGTTGCGGGCACGTCGTTATTTTCAGGCACGCGCCTATTATCCTTCGAGATCGAAGTCCGCCCCCAAAAGCCGCAGCTTGCCGATGAAGTTTTCGTAACCTCGGCTGATGATTCCCACGTTGCTGACCGTGGACGTGCCGTCGGCCGAGAGCGCCGCGATCAGGTGGCTGAAGCCGCCGCGCAGGTCGGGTACGACGATATCGGCGCCGTGCAGCTTGGTCGGGCCGGTGATGACGGCGGAATGGTTGAAATTGCGCTGACCGAACCGGCACGGATGGCCGCCGAGGCATTCCTTGTGAATCTGAATGGTCGCGCCCATTTCGACGAGGGCGTCGACGAAGCCGAAGCGCTGCTCGTACACGGTTTCATGCACGATCGACGTGCCGTGAGCCTTGGTCAGCGCGATGACAAGCGGCTGCTGCCAGTCCGTCATGAAGCCGGGGTGGACATCCGTTTCAATAATGACGGGCTTCAAATCGCCGCCGGGGTGATAGAAACGGATGCCGTCGTCACAGATATCGAAAGCGCCGCCGACCTTGCGGAACACGTTGAGGAAAGTGATCATTTCGGGCTGACGCGCGCCGCCGACGAAGATGTCTCCGTCGGTGGCGAGGGCCGCTGCAGCCCAGCTGGCGGCCTCGTTGCGGTCGAACAGCGCGCGGTGGTTGTAGCCGAGCAGGCGTTCGACGCCCTCGATGCGAATCACCCGGTCGGTGTCGACCGTGATGATGGCGCCCATCTTTTGCAGAATGTTGATGAGATCCATGATCTCGGGCTCGATCGCCGCGCCCTTGAGCTCGGTGATGCCGTCGGCCCGCACCGCGGTGAGCAGCACCTGCTCGGTGGCTCCGACGCTCGGGTAGGGCAGTTCGAGCTTGGCGCCCTTGAGTCCGTTCGGCGCCGACATGCGGATGCCGTTGGGCTGCTTCTCGACGACGGCACCGAACTTACGCAGCACCTCGAGGTGAAAGTCGATCGGGCGGTCGCCGATGCGGCAGCCGCCGAGATCGGGGATGAACGCTTCACCGAGGCGATGCAGCAGCGGGCCGCAGAACAGGATCGGGATGCGCGAGGAACCGGCATGGGCGTCGATCGCGGCGAAGTGCGCGCTCTCCACGTCAACCGGGTCGAGGACCAGGGTTCCGGGTGCGTCGCCCTCGGTGACCTTGACGCCGTGCACCTCGAGCAGCCCGCGAACGATCCGAACATCGCTGATATTCGGAACGTCCTTGAGCACGCTCGGGGTCTCACCGAGGAGGGCGGCGACCATGGCCTTGGTGACGAGGTTCTTCGCCCCCTTCACCTCGATGCGGCCGACCAGGGGAATTCCTCCTCGAATGGTGATCTTGTCAGCGGTCAGGCCGACAGATGCTCCGTGGTTCGCAGCGCTCCCCCGCTCATTCGCGTCGTCGTGGTTTCGAGCGTCGTTCAACTTCTTCGCCTCGTCGGTTTCGCTACGATCTGTTTCGCGCAGAGTGCTCACAAGTTACCTGTCCTGGTGCAAATTAGTGCAAATGCAAATTACATCAAATTAATTCTGGAAGATTCGGGGGAAAGGGCGGGAAGGGTGCGGGGCAACCAGGATTCGCGTTTGGTTTCAAATTCACTGATTCGCGCTTCGTCACGCAGGGTCAGCCCGATGTCATCCAGACCTTCGAGCAGCCGCCATCTAGTGTAATCATCGATTTCAAAATTCACCGTCAGATCGCCGACACGCGCGGTTTTACTGACCAGATCCACGGTCAACTCCACGCCCGGATCGCACTCGACCAGGTTCCACAGGGTTTCAGCATCCGCTTCGCTGATCTGGCCGGCGAGCAAGCCCTGCTTGCCCGAGTTGCCGCGAAAGATGTCGCCGAAGCGGGGGCTGAGGACTACGTCGAAGCCGTAATCGCGCAGCGCCCAGACGGCGTGCTCCCGCGAGGAACCGATGCCGAAGTCGGCGCCGGCGATGAGTATCCGACCGCCCTGGTACTCCTTCTTATTGATCACGAATTCGGGGTCGAGGCGCCAGGCTGCAAACAGGGCGTCTTCGAAGCCGGTGCGCGTGACACGCTTGAGGTGCACGGCCGGGATGATCTGGTCAGTGTCCACGTTGGATCGGCGCAGCGGAACCGCGATGCCGGTGACGGTGGTGAATTTCTGCATGTTACTTAGTCTCCATCCTGAACGAGGTCCCACGGGCTTGAGAGCGTGCCGCGAATGGCCGTGGCGGCCGCGACGAGCGGCGACACCAGGTGGGTACGCCCGCCCTTGCCCTGTCGTCCTTCAAAGTTGCGGTTACTGGTCGACGCGCAGCGTTCGCCAGGTTCGAGCTGATCGGGGTTCATGCCGAGGCACATCGAGCAGCCAGCGAAACGCCATTCGGCGCCGAAATCGAGGAAGATCTGATCAAGCCCCTCGGCTTCGGCCTCGATGCGTACCCGGGCCGAGCCAGGAACGACCATCATGCGCAGTCCCTCCGCCTTGGTCTTGCCCTTGATGACCTCGGCGGCGGCCCGCAGGTCTTCGATCCGGCTGTTGGTGCAGGAGCCGAGGAAGACGGTATCGACCCGAATCTGCTTCATCAGCGTTCCGGCCGTCAGGTCCATGTATTCCAGGGCCCGCTCGGCCGCCGAGCGCTCATTGGCGTCGACGATTTCGGCGGGGTTCGGCACCGATCCGCTCAGCGAGACGCCCTGGCCGGGGTTGGTGCCCCAGGTCACGAAGGGTTCGAGCTCGTTGGCGTCGATGATGACCTCGGCGTCGAAGCTGGCACCCTCGTCGGTGGCCAGGGTCTGCCAGTACGCGACGGCCGCGTCCCAGTCGGCGCCGCGCGGTGCGTGGGCGCGACCCTTGAGGTAGTCATAGGTGACCTGGTCTGGCGCGACCATGCCGGCGCGGGCGCCGGCCTCGATCGACATGTTACAGATGGTCATGCGGCCATCCATGGAGAGAGCGCGAATGGCCTCGCCACGGTATTCGAGCACGTAGCCGGCTCCGCCGCCGGTGCCGATCCTGGCGATCACGGCGAGGATGATGTCCTTCGCGGTGACCCCGGTGCGCAGTGCGCCGTTGACGGTGATCGCCATGGTCTTGAACGGGTTCAGCGGCAGCGTCTGGGTCGCCATGACGTGCTCGACCTCGCTCGTGCCGATGCCGAGCGCCATCGCTCCAAAGGCTCCGTGGGTGGAGGTGTGCGAATCGCCGCAAACCACGGTGATGCCGGGCTGGGTCAGGCCGAGCTGCGGGCCGACGACGTGCACGATGCCCTGCTCGATGTCACCGAGCGAGTGCAGCCGTACCCCGTATTCGGCGCAGTTTCGGCGCAGCGTCTCGATCTGGGTGCGGCTGGTCGGGTCGGCGATGGGCTTGTCGATCGCGAGGGTCGGCGTGTTGTGGTCTTCAGTCGCGATGGTCAGATCCGGCCGGCGCAGCGGCCGGTTGGCCAGGCGCAGTCCGTCGAAGGCCTGCGGGCTGGTCACCTCGTGCAGCAGGTGCAGGTCGATGTAGATCAGGTCGGGGGTGCCGTCTTCACCCTTGGTGACGAGGTGCTTGTCCCAGACCTTCTCAGCGAGCGTGCGCAGGCCGACGTCGGAACTCATGGTCGAAGTGGGTATTACGTTGGTCATTTTGAGCGTCTTCCTCACGAATCGATGGCAGCCACGCCGAACGCCGCGACGAGGGAGGCCTCAGTACAGGGACTCGTCGCGGCAGATAAGAAGTCGGTTCAGCACCACGGATTCAGGGTAACACCTCCCCCGCAGGCCCGGTTCGCGCTGCTCAGCTGACCGTCGACTCCACAAAGACGACGCTCACGTTGTCACGTCCACCGTGTTCGATCGCAGCATCGACGAGAATCTCGGCCCTGCTGCGCCCGTCAACAGCCGAGTGGATGTCCGTGGCCAGCAACCGCGCAATCGTCACGTCGTCGAGTTCCTTGGTCAGCCCGTCGGAGCAGATCAGGAACGCTTGCTCCCCCGAAGCGGGCAGCAGCCAGACATCCGCGTCGACGAATTCGTCGGCGCCGATGGCCCGAGTGATGACATTGCGTTCCGGGTGCTTCTCGGCATCCGCTCGAGAAATCAGGCCGGCATCGACCATCTCCTGCACTGCGGAGTGGTCGATCGACAACTGGGTCAAAACGCCATCGGACCAGGTGTAAACCCGGGAATCCCCGACGTTGAAGGCCATCCAGTGATAACCGACCTCGTCGCCGGCATCGACCAGCGCGATCCCGGCCAGGGTCGTTCCCGACACAGCGGTGCCCGAGTCGCCTTCAGCGCTGAGATCACGCACGGCATCGTTCGACGAGTGGATGGCATCCAGAATGCGCTCCGGGGTGGACGGCAGGTCGCGGGCGATGTGCTCGTCAAACACGCCCAGCACGGTCTGACTGGCGACGTCACCCTGGGCGTGTCCGCCCATGCCGTCGGCCACCAGAAAGACCGGAGACTGCGCGAGAACGCTGTCTTCATTGACCTTGCGTACGTTGCCCACCTCGCTGCGCACGCTGAACACGAGACGGGCGGTGCTGCTGGAAAATTCGATGGTGCTCTGTTGATTCAGAGTCATGAATCCTCCGTTCGCCGCCACCTGGCCTCGTTCAATCATTCCCCAGCGTTGACCGAAATCTCTTCGGCGAGCGTGTGCCCACGCTTGAGGGCATCGTGACGGGCCTTGATCAGGCTCGCTATCGTTGCCACGGCCATGCTACCGATGATCACGCCGAGCGAAGTCCAGGTGTCGATCTCGGGTGCCCACAACATGGGGTCGCCGCCGTTGATGAAGAACACCTCGTTGGTGTGCATCGCGTGCAGCACGAGCTTGACGCCGATGAAGCCGAGGATGACGGCGATACCGTACTTGAGGTATTCGAGGCGTTCGAGCAGTCCGCCGAGCAAAAAGTACAGCTGCCGCAGGCCCATCAGGGCGAAGAGATTGGCCGTGAAGACGATGAACGGGCTTTGGGTGATGCCGAAGATCGCCGGAATGGAGTCGAGCGCGAAGATGAGGTCGGTCGTACCGATCGCGATGAACACGATCAGCATCGGGGTGAAGACCTTCTTGCCGTCGATCAGCGTGCGCACCTTGGAACCGTCGAATTCCGAGGACATGCTAATGCGCCGACGGAGCAAACGGATGACGCCGTTTTCTTTCTCTTCGGTTTCTTCCTCCGACGAGAACGCCTGCTTCACCGCGGTGTAGAACAGGAACGCGCCGAAGATGTAGAAGATCCAGGCGTAACTCTCGATCAGCTGGGCACCGAGCAGAATGAAGATTCCACGCAGCACGAGGGCGATGATAATGCCCACCATCAGCACTTCCTGCTGGTACTTTCTCGGCACCGAGAACCGGGCCATGATGATCACGAAGACGAACAGGTTGTCGATCGACAGGCTGTACTCGGTAAGCCAGCCGGCCAGGAATTGGCCGGCGTGTTCGGCGTCGCCCAGCACCAGCATCAGGAGCGCGAAGATCAGCGCGAGTCCCACATAGAAACCAACCCACAGGCCGGCCTCTCGCATGCTCGGAACGTGCGGGCGCTTGTAGACGATGAGCAGGTCGGCGACCAAAATCAGGGTCAGAACGACGAGGGATCCGGCTTCGAACCAGAGAGGGAGAGCGAGTTCCACGGGGGCCTTTCAAGAAATGACGGGAGTCAGGTGTTACAGAACCCGAAAGTCTCTCCCGCACCGAAAGCATCCGTTGGGAGCCCATCGATACCACCGCGACCGGGGCCCCGCCAGTGCGGCCCGTATTGACGATCGCGACATAGGGCCCGATCGGGCCCAGAGGGATACTCCCCTTCGCTTGCAGAATTCTAACAGTGCGCTGGTCGCGCCCAGCACTCGACCCCGGTCGCCGCGGCGCCACCTATAGTTGGACCTTATGACTATGGACCGGGTTCGATGACGGCCGCTGGCCCCCCACGCGAGTATCTCGACTGGTCCGAAAACGGAGTGTCGGCCTCCGCACTCTGGCGATCAGCCAACGGCGCCCCGGCCCCGAAACGTGTCGTGCCGGTTGACGACACCATCACAGCGGATGCCGCCTACCGGCTGGCCTCACAGGGTGTCGCCCTGCTCTGGACCGGCGATTTTCAGAACGCCCGCCAGATTCTGACCGCTCTGGAACACCGCACCCGGCCCCGCCCCGACAAAACCCCGCGCACCACCGCCGAACTGTTCTACCGCTACCGGCAGAACCGGTCGCACCGGGCGCGCATTCTCAGCCTGCTGCTGGTTCCGCTGGAGAGCGGCAACATCATCGGACTGCGCCGGGCACCCGACGTGGTCGCCGCCACAGTGGATGCCTATGGGAGCATCGCGGAGGCATCCGTTGTGTCGCTGCACGAGGTGCTCGGCACGATCGGTGCACACCAGTGGCGCACCAAGGGCATTCGCGTCGCCGCGCTGAACGCCTCGATCCACCCGCACTACGGCACCTTCTTTCCGGTGCGCAGCGAATACGTCGATCTCGTGGCGACGGCTCCGCTGGCCGCGCCGCGGGTGGCCTTCGACATCGGCACCGGCACCGGAGTGCTCGCGGCGGTGCTGGCGACGCGGGGCGTACCACGGGTGATCGCGACCGATCTCGAACCGCGCGCCGTGGCATCCGCTCGAGAAACGGTGTCCCGCCTGGGGCTCTCCGGGCGCATCGAGGTGCAGCTGACCGACCTGTTTCCCGAGGGGCGTGCCGATCTGATCGTCTGCAACCCGCCGTGGATTCCGGCGACCGCGCATTCCCTGCTCGACGCTGCCGTCTACGACCCCGGCTCGCGCATGCTCAAGGGCTTCCTGGCCGGCGTGATCGACCATCTGGAGCCGAACGGTGAGGTCTGGCTGGTGCTCTCCGACTTTGCCGAACTGGTCGGGCTGCGCACTCGCGCTGACCTCATGACCGTGATCGACACCGCCGGCCTGCGGGTGATCGGTGCGCTCGAAGCGGCCGCCGTGCACTCCCGGGCGACCGACACGAGCGACCCGCTGCACGCCGTGCGCCAGAGCGAGGTCACCTCGCTGTGGCGTCTTCGTACCAAATAGCACCGGTTAAACAGAAACGCCCGGCCCCTTCAAGAGAAGGAAGCCGGGCAATTGTGACCCCAGCGGGATTCGAACTCGCCTAGCGGCCTTGCTATGACACGGATAATGAAAAACACCCCCGAAATATCAAGGGTTTTGAGGCCTCTACGATTCCCGGGGGCCGTTTGAATTGTGGGGGGTTGTGTGGTTTGTGTGGGGTTTTGGTGTGGGGCCGCTCCTGCGCTCGGCCATCCAGACGTCGAGCATGACCTGGTCGTAACGCACTAGGCGGCCGACCTTGTAGAAGGCCGGGCCCTCGCCGAGGCCACGCCAGTTCGCGAGCGTCTGGGTAGCGAGGCCAGTCTTCTCTGCGACCTCGGCCGGCGTGAGCGACCTCGGACCGGTGTACGTGCGCACCTGCGGCCCCGGGGTGGCCGTCGCCGCGGGCTCGACCTCAGCGAGCACGGCCAGGACCTCCTCGCGAATGATCTGCCGGAGTGCGGCCTCGAGCATCGTCGCGCCCGTGCGTGGTGTAGTCGTCATGCCGACACCGTACGGGTGCGAAGGGCGTCCACAGCATGGACACCCTTTGATGATTGCGCGGCTCCGCGAACTCGTCGGGATGACAGGGGTACGCACTCAGCGCGTACCCCTGGCGGGTCGTTCCGGTCTTGTTAGGGACTCGCCTAAATTGATCTGCTGACCATTTCGGCGAAGCCACCAATATGGTCAGTGGACCATTTTGTCGACTCCAACAAAATGGTGCTCGGATCTGCGCGAGCTCACGAACATGACGCTGGACCATTTTCGTGACCTCACGAAGAAGGTGTCGACCATGTGCCCGGGGTCGGGTAAATGGTTCGGCGCCGCAAGGGTTTCCGCAAAGTGGTAACCCTTCAGGGGCTGCGAACTTTGCATGTCCCTTGGCATGGGGTCGGTTGAACCGACATCACCCAAGGGGGTCGGCGTTACCGAGACCCTTAGAAGGGCGACGCTCGAGACGCCCTCGGCGGGCAAGGGTACGTAAATCGGCGTACCCTTCAGGACGGAATCGACGGGCGTGATGATTTGGCCCTATCGACCAATCACGGGGCGGGTACTCAGGCGTGAGTACCCGGTAAGCCTTCTTCGGCCCGCATCTGGATGATTCTGCGCTCCAGCTCGTCCACCGATGGGCCACCAGCATAATGTGCGGCGACGGCCTGCGCGTGAGGTGACAGCTTGCGACTTTCATGGACGCCGGCCCAGAAAATTCGGGCGGTATCGTCGAGACACACCTGCCGAGCCCTCGCCTCTTCTTCGCTGGGGACATCGGGGGGCGGATCTGGACTGATCACCGGGATTCTCTGGGCACCGTTGCAGCATATCGGTGCAGTTCGCCACAGAGATGGGATGGCGGCAGCTCGACTGACATCCCTTGGGGATAACCCGTTTCTGAGTACCCCCGCGGCGCGCCGCTGACCTTGCAGCACGCCAAGGAACGGATCACAGTGGACGGAGACGCACTCACCTGAGCGCGCAAAAAGAGGAGCCCCGTGAGCAACATAACCGCCCGTCTTGATCCAGCCTGGAACACCCCGTGCGAGTTCGCCGACTGCACCCGTCGGTACCATGACCCTCACGACGTCCGTACGAATTGGCGTCACGAGGTCTTCGTCGCAGAGGGCTTCGATGAAGACACGGTCCAAGCCGAGCTGTCGGTGTACTCCGATGGCCGCCCGCCTATTGGCAGCATCGACTACATGGGCAACGGCGACCTGCAGACCGCGGCCGACTACCGCCGCGAGGCCGACATCTTCGAGGCTTTCCCCGCATGGCTCCGTAGCCTGGCAGACCGGTTGGACAGGCTGGACGAGCAGCCACAACCGGCCTCGACATAGTCGCGGCCTAGCTGCTTGGGCCGGAGAAGCCCCTAGAGGCGGCGGTTCCGACCGAACCCATGACAGCACAACGAAGCCCCGTCCCTCTCACGAGGGCGAGGCTCCTCTGTCGTCGACAGGCCAGGTCACCAGCCGGGGAATGGGATCACGCTGGCTTCCTGCTCGCGGAGCAGCCTGAACCGCTCTATTCCGGCGACGACATCCGGATCGTCAACAGGGAGCGGGCCATCTGGCATGGGTGGGAAGCCATCATCGAGCGTCGTAGGGTGAGCGTAGATCAGGCTGCGAGCAGCACCCCTCCCCCTTTCGGGGACGCGATTACTGACCGTCAGCGCAACGCCAAACCCTCGAATACCACAAAGCCCCGACCGTCTCGCGAGACGGTCGGGGCTTTGTCGTTCAGCTGTCCCTAGAACCGGCTACAGCATCCCGCGCAGAGCCTGGTTCTGGGCGGCGGTGGACGCCTGTGTCGCTGCAGCCACGGTCGCCGCTTGCGTAGCTGCTGCCTGACGCTGCAGTCTGCCATCTACGAGCATGTTGAACAACGACTCCGCCTCAGCAGCGAGCTCATCGACCGACTTTGCGGGTGGTGCAACCCGGAGGGTGACCGCGTCGATCTTGCCCCGCTCGAATGCGGCGACCGCATCTATGTATTTCGTGAACAAGCTCATGGATCTCCTTCATTGGGAGGCGCTCAGATCCCCGGATGGTTCGCGCCCCCCGCAGAACTCTCCGCACCTCTCCCAGTGGAGAGGAAGTCACAGTTGCCGAAGCGAACTATCGGACCGGCCGCCAGCGCAGGCCCTCGAGCAGAAGCCAGAGCAACATTCCGCCCGCGCCAACGGGGAACAGGACGCCGGCGAACGCGATCATCCCGAGACCGTCGAGGCCTTGACTCTGCCCACCGACAAGGAATACCAGCGCGAGCGCGAGACCGCCGCCACCGATCGCGAGGAGAGCCGTCGCGTAAGGGTTCGCCTTGACCTTCACCGCCGGCGGTGCAGTCTCGAAGAATGGTGCCTGTTCGGTCATGGTGTCCCCCTGGTGGTTGTTGCCCCGAGCTTATCGCTGGGGCTGGCCGCTGAATCGACGACGCACAACGCAGCGCCCACCACGACGGGCGGTGCCGAGTGTATGTCTACCTGTCGGCGGGGCGGAGGCGCGCTACACGCTTTGCGGCGATACGCACCAACAATTCCTCATACGTCGGCCCACCAGGGCGCACTGCGCGCCGCGCTGCTTCTTCGATCGGATACGTATAGAGGACCCGGTAGCAGTTCGCCAAGGAGACCGCGGCCGCCTTGATGCACTCCTCGCGGGTGGCCACTCTGACCGCCGGGCTAACAGGTGCAGGCGTCACCTCCTGGAAAGCCTCATTGCCCTTGGTAGACCCCTCATCGCCGCTCACGCCAGCAAAAGTACTTTAAATTTGGCATGACGGGGAGAATTCAGACACTCCGCTGCGCTCGGCCTGCGAGGGATGCAAGGCGTCCTTGCGAATCGACCACCTATAGCAGAGCCTCAGCGGGGTCGTGAGCGGCTTGTGCGGCGTTGGCGGCCAGCACGCGTGCGCTCGCGCCCTGAATGTGCGCTGACGGCCTCACTGTGACCCGGGAGTATGGCCTACGCATCACGGCGGTCATAGACTGCGATCAATTTAGAGGTGCCCCGTGTCTCCGCGTAGGACCAGAACTATTGCTTGCAGAATGATCACCTATTGCCAAGGTCTATTTCACGTGAGATCGTCAGACGACGCGTACACGTGTCGTATTCCGATCAGGAGCACCCATGCCCAAGCCCGTTCCCATCCCCATCGACATGCGTCGCCGCATCGCCGGCCGCATAGGCATGGGCGCCGGCCGCAACCAGATCGCCCGCGAGTTCGGTATCTCGACAGGGGTCGTGTCCAAAATCGCGCGTGAATACAGGCTCTACTTCGAGAACACCGGAGCCGCCTCCGTGGCCACTCAAGCACGACAGATCGACCAGTGGGCCGTGCGCGTCGACCGTGAAGACGAACTCCTTCAGGCCTATCTCGCGCTCACCAGAACGCAGAGACCAAACGGCCAAATGACACGAACCGAGAAGCGCCTCTCGTACGCCATCTACAACGTCAACCGGCATCACAAGGGGCAATACCGCTGAGGATCGAGTGCGACCGGTCACGCCTACGCGCCCGCGGGCGAGGCGTACGCGTGTGCGTCACTCTGGGCACCCGTGGTCGCAGGGCCGGCGTCGCCGATCTGACGGTCGGCAACACTCGTTAGGCTCGGTTCATGCCCACCTTCAGCGACTACGTGATCTATGTTGACGAGAGCGGCGACCACAGCCTGGACAACATCAACCCCGAGTATCCGGTGTTCGTCCTTGCCTTCTGCGTGTTCAAAGTCAGTGATTACGTGGACAGGATCGTTCCGGCCGTGGAACAGTTCAAGTTCGATTTCTTCGGCCACGACATGGTCATCCTGCACGAGACTGAGATGCGCAAGAGCGTCCCCCCGTTCCATATTCTTCGCGACGCTACCGTTCGAGAGCCGTTCTTCACCCGCCTGAATGACATCATGCGTGACTCGAGTTTCACGGTGGTCGGCAGCGCAATCGACAAAGTCCCGTTCCGTGCACGCCGCGGGAATGGTACCAATCCCTACCATGTGGCACTCCGATATGGGCTTGAACGGGTCTTCATGCACCTGCAGGAACGGCAGCAGCGAGGACGGCGGACTCATGTCATCTTCGAAAGCCGAGGCCGAAAAGAAGATGCCGAACTGGAGCTTGAGTTCCGGCGGATCATGGACGATACCAAGATGGTCGGCATGCCCGAGACGCTGGAATTTCTGTGTGTCAGCAAGAAATCCAATAGCTCGGGGCTGCAGCTCGCAGACATGGTCGCGCGCCCAATCGGGCTCAAGATCTTCCGGCCGGCACAGCAGAATCGAGCATGGGACATCATCGAGCCGAAGATGCGAAAGTCGCCCCAGGGGGTAATTAACGGCTGGGGCTTGAAGGTCTATCCGTGAAAAGCGAAAGGCCCTCGGTAGTCCGAGGGCCCAGCGCCGATCGGGTATGCCCAATCCACTTATGAAACTATTATTGCACGAGCGGCATTCCTGTGCCAGCTAGTTATCCACAGTTCGCCGGCACCGTCCGGGGCTGCTGATATCGCATATTGGATCATGATGTCTTTGCGCACGAGTCGCTCGCTGCGGGGCTTGAATCCGTATTTGTAGCGGAGGTTGGTCTGGTCGAGTTTTCGCTGTCTCAGGCGGTTCGTGAGGGCAGCCATACGCGCCGCCGTGTACTCGGTGTACGGCAGGTTGCGTTCGACCAAGAGTTTGACCGTTGCCGCCCACCGAAGGCTTTCGTCGAGGTCGATCTGCTGGGACTCCAGCTGCAGGGCTAGGTTCGCCAGCGTCTCCCATCCCTCGGCGTTGTCGTGCGCCGGCCAGCTACTCCGCGCGCGCTGCACGTGCTCGATCCTTGTCTTCGAGGATCTCCCTCTCGATGAGCTTGGCGACTGTGTTCTGTGACTTCGCGCGACTCTCCCCGGCCTTGTGACGCTTGGCCATCTCTGCGTTGAGTCCATGTTTCGCTGCTTCGAGTGCATGGCCTTCAAGTCCGAGGTCGGCAATCTTCGCGAGTTCCTGTGTGCGCCATTTGTACAGTTCACTCGTGGCCGCGAGTGCAGCCTGCCGTGTCTCGCGCTTCGAACGTTTGAAGATGTCGTCGATCATGTCGTGCTCCAAATTCTGGTGTGGTCGTGAGCTGTGTGGTGCGGGTGCCGACCAGGAGCCGGCACCCGCGGCCGTCGCATCCCCCGCGCCCTGCAGTGCGGTCAGGGATGGGACACGACGGCGGTTCATGGGGAGACTACTGGCGGCGGTACTTGAGCCGGAGAGCGTCGATCGACTGCTCGAGGTCGTAGGCGGCGGCACGGTCGGCGTCGGTCGTTGCTGCGCGGTCGGCCGCTCGCTCTCGTGCACGCCCACTCTTGGCCTGCACGTCGGCTGCGCGCTCCTCAGGCGACATCTGGACAGCCACGGCTAGTGAGCGTGGTTCTTGAGGGCACCGGGGCGGCTACCCCGAACCAGCTCGGCGAGGTCGGAGCTTTGCGGAAGACTGAGCCCCCCGTGCTGCTGCGCCACGTCCTGCACAGCCGCTCGCACCCACAGGGAGGCGTTCTCGCTGGTGTACGCGACACCTCCGAGAGTCACGTAGGCGACGTCATCACCCTGGCCGACCGACGCGAAGTTCGCACGGTCAATGTCCTCAGGCATTGCGGCCCAGTTCGCGAACCGGGTTACGCCGCCAAGGGAGAGGGCGCGGGAGGCTTCCGCGATTAGCGTGTTGTTGCGCTTGACGACGTCGGCGAGACGGCTCAATGCGGCCACGGCCTCGTCATAAGCCACGAGCGGGTCGACGTAGTCCCCCGCGGTGAACATCAGGCCGACGTCGACCTTCGTCTTAGCCTGCAGTGCGAGGGCGTCCTTCTTGCGCTTCTGCTCGAGGCGCATGGTGACGCCCTTCGCGGCGAGCTTGAACAGACTGATCTTCTCGCGGGCCTCCGCCATCTGCGTGGGCGTCACGGCCTCGCCGTCCATGGCGGCCTGCTCGAGCGCGGCGAGTTCTTCTTCGGGGGTGAATGTTGATTCGGTCATGGTGTTACTCGATTCTGCTTGATGGAACGGGGTGGTCATGGGGGTCATTGTGAAAGTCAGAGGCCGCGCTTCGCCTCGGTGGCGACCTTGGCAAGGAGTTCGTCCTTGTTCTGCAAGGCCGGGTCGGACAGGTAATGCGACTTGCGGCCACCCTGAAAGTTCGCGTTGCCGAGGTAGTGACGACCGAGGTTGTCGACGAGTTCGCCGTCCTCATGCCACCGAGCTGCG
The DNA here is from genome assembly GCF_004402355.1 of Cryobacterium sp. TMS1-20-1. Lineage (NCBI taxonomy): Bacteria > Bacillati > Actinomycetota > Actinomycetes > Micrococcales > Microbacteriaceae > Cryobacterium > Cryobacterium sp. TMS1-20-1. The sequence goes on from NZ_SOGF01000026.1 coordinate 65,443, forward strand.
TACACCTCGTCATAAACAACGAGCGTTTCATCACCGAGATTCTCAGCGTGGACGACTGTCCCTTTTTCGGCGAGAGTTCCAACCGCCTCAGGGACTTCTGCAGCCGACAGCGCGAGCAGCCGTTCGCCAGCGAGGTTCTGCCCCTTGATCGCGCCCAGCAGGATGTTTGTGACCATGCCGTCGAGGTTGTTGGTGAACGTGACAGCGGCGCGGATTCCGGCCATGGTGTCTCCTTGGGTTGTGCCGACGGGTGCCAGCGGTTGGGTACGGGCTGGCGCGGTGGCGGCCAGCCCGAGTTGGTGGGTGGTTAGACAGCTGTACCGGTGGAGCGCATGAGCTGCCCTGTCACCGGATCGATGTAAACGTTCGGAGCTTTGCTCGTGGTCTGCGCGATGTTCTGAATGAACTGCGGGCCGGTGCGGTACGTGCCTGTTGGCAGGACCTGCGTGCCGTTTGTGCCGTAGGCCACCAGCGCCCGGTCAGACTGCACGGCGACTGCAGCAGAGCCCGCAGCGTTCGTCATCGCGAGCTGGTTGCTACCGCCCGTGAGCCTGCCCGCCGACGTTTCAATGCCCGGGAAGCCGTTGCCGGTGACGCCGACTGTGACCGGGGATGATCCGGCGACCAGGATCTTGCCGCCTGCCGTGACGTTTAGGTCGTTCTCGAGGGTGGTCGCCCCTCTCAGTCGAGTCTCGGCGGTCACGTCCAGTGTCGCTGAGAAGGTGGCCGGCCCGCCCACATCCAACGTTCCGAGACCGAGGACCTTGATGGACCCTCGCCAGATGATCGCCCCGACACCTTCGAGACTGCCGGAGATGCTCAACAGGCCGGACACTAGCTGCGAGCCGATGACGATCAGCGACTCCAGCCCGATAAACCTGGTGCGGCCATTGCTCACGGAGGTGGACGCGAGCGGGGTGGCGACGGCGCTGTGCTTCACGCGGAGCCCAAGGTCTTTCGCTGCGCCCCGTCCGAGGATGTCTCTTCTGACCATGGTTATTTCTCCTTCGTGTTGGGAATCTCTTGGGCCAAGGTGTCGAGCACCTCGGCATGGTTGCTGAGTGTTGCTGTGGCGACTGAGGCTGCTCCCCGGTCGTCGAGTCCGATCCCGGCGAGGTCGCGTTCGCAGCTGTCGCAGAGAAGCGGATTCCTCGAAAGAAGTGGGTAGTTCGGGTGGAGGTCGCACTCACTTCCCGGGATGTACCCGGTCCGACCGATGACGGCGCCGAGGCGCGCAGTCTCCTGGCGGTCGATTGCGTCGCCGCCCGCGACGGAACTATCGCAGTCGACGCAGCGAGTCTGGAACGCGTCTCCGGCGTCGTGGTTGCTGCAGCGTTCAAGGGTGCTAGAAGGGGACATTGTCGTCGTCCTCGTCGTAGTAGATCGGGTCCCACGTCGCGATGGGCTCGGCAGCGAGCGACAGCTGGGCAGGTACCGACTCCTGAGGCTGGAAGTTCCCGTCGTAGTCGGTCGGGACATCCGCGGCCAGGCGCAGCTGGTCGTAACGCTTCCTGAACGTCGGCATCGACAGGATGTTCTTCAGCCAGAAGTCGTCTTCCTGGCACCAGCGCATGATGTACTCCGCTGCGCCCAACTCTCGACCATCGTTCACGAGCATCAGCCGAGCCGAGGTCTTCCATCCCTCGGTGATCATCGGCCGCTTCGAGCCGTTTCCCACGATCAGATCAACGAGCAAGTCACAGAGGTACTGGACATCGTCGCGAACATCGTTCGATGACGTTGAGAGGTGTGTGGAGTCAGGAGTTAGGAGTAAGGAGTTAGGAGTAAGGAGTGAGGCATCAACTTCGGAACCCTTTACGGAACCCTTCGCTGAACCCTTCCCTGAACCCTTCGCGGTGCTGCTCGGATAGGTCAGACCCACCGGATCGATCGCCGTCCTGGTCAGCAGAGCTTGCACGCTGTCGACGTCGAACGCCTTCCACTCCGGGTGACTGGCGTACAGCTTGACGAGCTCGTGCACGATCACGCCGCGCAGCACGGGCGACACCGTCTTGGCGAACGCCGACACCATTGCCTTCGCTACGTTCGGCTTCTGCAGCAGGCCATCGTGCTTGAGGAACGATCGAACGAGGATCTCCTCAGTCTCTTCATCACGGATCACGAACAGGGCGCCTGCGAGCTCGTCGGCGGCCTTGACGACGTCGGCAACAGTCGTGCCCGCCGAGTGCCCCGCGATCCGCGCCGGCCGCCAGTCGGCCACACCGGCATAAGAGAGGTTCGGAGCCGACAGCAGGTGCATGTAGAGATATTGCGCAGGGACGCTCAGGGCGCGCCAGTCGTCATCACTCCACATGTCCAGCCTGATCGCTGCGTGCTCGCGAGCCACTAGCGCGGCCTCCTCTGGGTTGATACGGTCATCGACTTACAGGCCCCCCGCGGGCTCGGTGTCGCGCTCGCGAACACCGTCACCGGCAAGCTGGAAGGCGTCAGCCGCTCGGAACGCGACGTTCCCGCTCTCGTGCTCCACCACGACCCGACGAGCGACAGCAGCCAGGCTCACACCCGTAGAGATCATGAAGCGCCCGCGTTCGATGTCGTTCGCGCCATCACCATTCGCGAGACTCTTCATTAGCAAGCTGTCGGGCTGGACAACGAAGCCGGCAGCGGTCGCGACCGTCGCATTCCTGCGCAGCTCTGCGCGCGTCTCCTGTGCGATCTTGTGCATCTCGAAGAAGCGGTCGAAGATGATCGTCCAAACGGGCTCGCGGTTGCCGCGAACGACGCTCGAAACTTTTTCGTGCTCGATGTTCGGGCGGGCGTCGAACCACGCCTGAGCCTCGGCCTCGTCGATCGCGCGCTGGTCGGTCTCGGTGGTCAAACCCTTTGCCGTTCCGGTGGTCGTAGCGGTAGAATTCACGGACTGGTTCCTTACTTTGCGGTTCGAAAATCGGTTACTGCCCTCGTCGCACTGCAATGCGTCGGGGGCTTTTTCGTGCTGAGTCACGCTGCACCGAGTGCCGTGCCGAATCGGGCGCTGCCTTCGAGCCACGCAATAACTTCCGACTCGAGGTACACGACGGTCTTCGGCAGGGGCTTCCGGTATCGCGGGCCGATGCCGTTGAAACGCATCTGCGCGAGGGAGCCCTTGGTCACGCCGGGGATGAGCTGGCATACCTGCTCGGGGGAAAGATACTTGTTCACGATCACTCCTTATGTGTCAAATCATCACGATATATGGGTTATCTGTGCTGATCACAACGCTAGCATACGCAGCGCTACGATTTGCTAGGGCATCACACGATTATGCGATACTGTGATGAAATGACAACGTTTGACGGCCCCACTATAGGAAAGCGCGTTGCGCGATATCGGCAGATGAACGGGCAAAGCGCGGAGGAACTAGCCACCCGATCAGGCAAGGGATTCTCTCGGCCCGTCATTGCCAACATCGAAACGGGCCGCAAGAAGGAACTGACCGTCTCACAGCTGATCGGGCTGTCCATCGGCCTGGGCGTCTCGCCTGCTGCGCTCCTGTTCGATATCCACGAGCCCATGAGTGAAAGCGGACTGCCGATGCGAGGGCCTGCAGTGGAACAACCGCAGGGAAACATCCCAGTTATCGAAGCGGTGGAGTGGATGTCGTCACGGGATCCAGGGTCAACCTCGCGTGACAGCCTACTGTCGGCGGAGGAGCATACGCGTGCCGTAATCAACGGCTTCCAGGCACTCGACGAGCAATACGCCGAGAGAAGCAAGACACGACAGCAGATCGAAGACTTGCGCACCCAGTCTGACGGTGAGGAATTCACCGATAGGAATCTCCGCTGGGAGGACTATCTGCGCGATTCGTTGCAGAAACAGGATGCCCGAATAGCCGAGCTCTTGGTCCGTCTCGCGTCTCTTGGAGTGAATACGAGCTGGGGCGCGTAGGGCATGGCCGTGTCACACCGCTCACGGCCGTGGCCGTGCGATGCGCGCCGTGCTCTCCACCCACGCCACTACTTCAGACTCGACGTACAGCACGGTCTTCGGTGTCGGCTTCCGATAACTGGGCCCTTTGCCTGTGAAACGGAGTTGCGCGAGCTGGCCGCGGGAAAGTCCCGGGAGCATCAGGACCACCTGGTCGGGAGTGAGGTATACGGGCATGGTGTTCTTTCGGTCGGATTTCCGGGGGATGACCGTCAAGCCGTCCGCCGGAGAGACCAATGGATGGTCTCACTACTAACCCCTGCGGCGGGAAGTCTGGCCTCACAAAAAACTTCTGATCACCGCCACTCTGAGGCACCACCGCAATACCCGCCGCATGGTACTGGGTAACGGTCAACCGGTCGCCACAAACAACGGAGCACAACATGGGCAGCATCACCTCGTACAGCACAGAGGACGGCAAGCGATACCGCGTTAGGTACCGCGACCCCGACCGCAATTCTCGCGAGAAGGCTGGCTTCAGCCGCAAGAAGGACGCCGAGGACTACCTCGCGAACATCACCGTCTCGGCCCTGCGCGGCGAGTACGTCAACCCGAAGACGGCGAAGTCAACGATCGCGGACCTTGGCGACGAGTGGATCAGCAACCAGACACACCTGAAGCCATCCTCCTACGCGGCACAGGAGAGCGCCTGGCGGATCCACGTCAAACCTATGTGGGGGGCACGTCGCGTCGGTGAAATCACGCACTCCGACGTCAAGAACTGGGTCACCAAGATCACCCCCGGCCGATCGGCGACCGTTGTCATCCGCGCGTACGGCGTCCTCGCCGCCATCCTCGACGTCGCCGTGCTGGACCGCCGTCTGACGACGAATCCGGCCCGCGGTGTCAAGCTCCCCCGCAAAGCGAAGAAGAAGCGCAACTACCTCACGGCCGCCCAGGTGGAACTGCTCGCCGCGAACTCCGGTAAGAATGCAACGCTCGTCTACACGCTGGCGTACACGGGCCTGCGCTGGGGCGAGGCGACAGGTATCCGCATCCGCTCGCTCGACACCCTGCGTCGTCGGATCTTCGTCGCCGAGAATGCGGTGTGGCTCGGGGCTAGGGTCGTCGTCGGGACACCCAAGACTCACGAGGCTCGCAGCGTGCCCTATCCGAAGTTCCTCTCAGAACCGATCGCCCTCCAGTGCGAGGGCAAGGGTCGCGAGGGCCTGCTGTTCGGGGACGGAGTCAACCACCAGAGGCAGTCGGCCGGCCACGGCGGATGGTTCGAGAATGCGGTCAAGAGGTGCCAGAACGTCGACCCGAACTTCCCGAAGATCACGCCGCACGACCTTCGCCACACGGCGGCCAGTCTCGCCATCAGCGCCGGCGCCAACGTGAAAGCGGTTCAGCGGATGCTCGGCCACGCCTCCGCCGCGATGACGCTAGACACCTACGCGGACCTCTTCGAGGACGACTTGGACGACGTTTCAGACCGTCTGGATGCCGCACGAGCCGAATCAGTTGTGGGGTTTTCGTGGGGTTTGACCGCATCTGGGGAGCAAAAAACCCCGTAGACACTGGTATCTACGGGGTTTTGCATTGTGACCCCAGCGGGATTCGAACCCGCGTTACCGCCGTGAGAGGGCGATGTCCTAGGCCGCTAAACGATGGGGCCGTTTTTGCAACTTACCGAGTATGCCACACGGACCAGCGCAGTTCCAAACTGAGCGCACACGGCGCGTCGCGACAGCGGCAAAACAGCAATCACGACAGCGGATGCTGTTGCGCCACGACTCGAATCGCGGTTAGCTCGGGGACATGAAACTGACCAAGCTGGAGCATGCCGCCCTGATCCTCGAGCTCTCGGGCAAGAAGCTCTACATCGACCCCGGTTCGTTCACCACGGCGCTCACCGGCACGGCGGGCGCCGTAGCCGTCGTTATCACCCACGAACACGCCGACCATTGGACCCCGGAACAGCTGGGCCGGATCGTCGAAATGAACTCCGACCTGCGCATCTTCGCGCCGGCCGGAGTCGCTCGGGCGATCGCCGCCTTCAATGCCGATCTCGAGGTGACGACGGTGCAGGCCGGGGACGAGATCGAGGTCGCCCCGTTCAGCCTGCGCTTCTTCGGGGCGACGCACGCGATCATTCACGAGTCGATTCCGGTCATTGACAACGTTGGGGTGCTGGTCAATGACGAGTTCTACTACGCCGGTGACGCCTTCACGGTTCCCGAGGGCGTCACGGTCGGCACACTCGCCGTTCCGGCCGCGGCGCCCTGGATGAAAATCAGTGAGGCGATGGACTACGTTTTGGCCGTCCAGCCGAAGCGCAGCTTCACGACCCATGAGATGCTGCTATCCCGGGCCGGGAAAGACCTGTCTAACGCACGAATCCAAGGTGTCACCGAGCAGGGTGGCGGCGAATTCTTCGCCTTGGAACCGGGAGACAGCCTCGATCTATAGCTGCGACAGCGCACTCCCCCTCAGCAAATTTGCAGCAACTGCAAATTAGAGTGCAGTTACTGCATTTTGTAGTATCTAGCACCGAACTGAGGGACGCCCGATGGACTCCGAGTGGGTAATTGATGCGCAAGGCCTGGAGAAATCCTACGGCTCTGGCACGAGCCGGTTCGACGCGCTGAAGGGCGTATCCGTGCAGATCGCGCCGGGCGAGACCGTGGCGATCGTCGGCAAAAGCGGGTCGGGCAAGTCCACCCTCATGCACCTGCTCGCGCTGCTCGACGAACCCGACAAGGGAACACTGCAGGTCGCCGGTCAGGACGCCAAGTTGCTGTCCAAGCGCGCCGTCAACGAACTGCGCAATAAGGAATTCGGCTTCGTCTTTCAGCAGTTCTTTCTCACCCCCAACGTGAGCGTGCTCGACAACGTCATCCTCCCGCTCAAGATCGCCGGTATGGGCGGCAAGGAACGCCGCCGCATCGGCATGCAGGTTCTTACGCAGCTCGAGCTCGCCGACAAGGCCGGCAACAAGGCCACGACCCTCTCGGGCGGGCAGAAGCAGCGCGTCGTCATCGGACGAGCCCTGGTCAATTCGCCGCGCGTGATCTTCGCCGACGAACCAACCGGCAACCTCGACACCGCCACCGGCGCCGTCGTCGAAGACATCCTGTTCGAGCTGAACCGCAGCCAGGGCATCACCGTCGTCATCGTCACCCACGACGAGGATCTCGCCGCCCGCTGCGACCGCCAGATCTACATTCGCGACGGACTCATCGTCTCCCAGCTCGCCACCCACGCCCCCGCAGCACACAGCACTGCAGCAATGAACACCGCCGGAGGCGCAGTATGAGAACCAAAGACCTCGTCGCCACCGCGATCTCCAATACCTTTCGCAGCAAGCTCCGCACCACGCTGACCGTGCTCGCCATCTTCGTCGGCGCCTTCACCCTCACCCTGACCAACGCGGTCGGCGCCGGCGTCAGCCAGTACGTCGACGCCCAGGTCGGCGCCCTCGGCTCGCCCGACGTGTTCATCATCACCCAGGCCAGCGATGCGACCGCCGCCGGCGACGGCCCGGTCGAATATGACGCCGAGAGTTCCGCGTCGGTCTCCAGTCGGCAAGGTCCCCCCGGCACCACGACCAAGGCTCTGACGGATGCCGACCTCCGGGCGATCGCCGAAACGTCCGGCATCGAATCGGTCGACCCGATCCGTTCGGTGCAGCCCGACTACGTCGAATACGACTCGGGCACACGGTACGAGTTCAGCATCAACGCTACCTCGGCGGTGACCACGGCCGACCTCACGGCGGGCGCGCAGCTCGACGGCAGTGCCGAGGAGGCGCAGCTGGTGCTGCAGGACACCTTTGTGACTCCGCTCGGCTTCGCCTCCGCGGATGACGCGGTGGGGGCATCCGTTTCTATTGGGATCACCGACATTCTCGGCGAGAAGCACGTGGTCGACGCCACCGTCGTCGGCGTCTCGCTCGAGAGCCTGCTCGCTGCCGGTGCCGGGGCCAACGATGCCCTGATCGCTGAACTGGCCGACGCGCAGTCCGGCGGCATCGACACCGCCGTCACGAGCTACGGCGTGGCCGTCGCCCACTTCGATACCGCGCTCTCTGCCGAGGGCATCAGCGCGCTCAAGGCCGACCTCGCGACCGAGGGCTATTCCGCCAGCACCATCGAGGACCAGCTCGGCGCTGTGCAGACCGTGATCAATGGCATCGTCGGTGTGCTCAACGCCTTCGCCGTGATCGCCCTGATCGCCGCGGCATTCGGCATCATCAATACCCTGCTGATGAGCGTGCAGGAACGCACCCGCGAGATCGGTTTAATGAAGGCCATGGGTATGAGCGGTGGCAAGGTTTACACCCTGTTCAGCCTCGAAGCCATTTTTATCGGGTTCCTCGGCAGCGCCATCGGGGCCGGTGTGGCCATCGGCCTCGGCTCTGCGCTGAGCGCCGTGCTGTCGCAGGGCTTCCTCTCCGGATTGCCCGGGCTGAATATTCTATTGTTCGAACCGATGTCGGTGGCCTTCGTCATTCTGCTGGTCATGCTGATCGCGTTCCTCTCGGGAACCCTTCCGGCCCAGCGAGCCGCCAAGCAGAACCCGATCGAGTCGCTGCGCTACGAGTAGCGCCGGCAATCCGATAAAGCACACCGATGAACCAGGACGAGTCATGATCGACACCCCCACCATCTCCACTCGCCCGCGCTCCCGCGAGGACAAGCACCACGCGACGAGCTTGCGCGTGGAACGGAGCGCGGTCAGCCTCGTCCTGGAACACGGTTTCGACAAGGTCACGGTGGATATGATCTGCACCGCGAGCGGCATCTCGCAGCGCACCTTCTTCAACTACTTCAAGACGAAGACGGCCGCCATTATCGGTGCCGAACCGCCGACCATTGACGAGGCAAGCGCTCGCGAGTTCATCGCCGCGCCGGGAGACGACCTGTTGCCGGACGCGCTCGCGCTGATGAGCGCGATGGGGCCGCCGGACGGCATCGACGAGCAGCTCTTCACCGACCGAATTCAGATCTTCGGCCTGCATCCGCAGCTCCTGCAGGAGCAGATGGAACGGATGACCAGGGTCACCGATGAGGTCGCTGAGCTCGTCTACCTGCGACTAGCCCGAGGGGTCGACACAGACACAGAAACCGACGCTGACCGAGTCTTTCGACACGGCCAAGCCGAGCTGATCACGCACGCCTTGCTGGGCGTGCTGCGGTTCATGGCGCTGCAGTGGATTCCCTGCCCCCAGTTCGGAGCGACGGCCGACACGAGCCAGGAGGATGGTCGGGAACGCCCCACCCGGCTAACCCTGGCCGAGGCGCTGGACCGCACGGTCACTCTCCTCCGGCAGACGCTGAGCATCCCGGGTCTATAGGAGCTGACCCTGCTCGGTGTCGGATTCGACCGGTAGCCACTTAACGAGAGCCGCGCGCAATTTGGCCAGGTGCAGCGGCCGCATGAGGTACTCATTCATGCCGACCAAGCGCGAATGGTCAGCATCGCTGGCGCGCACCGCGCTCGCGGTCATGGCCAGAATCGGCATCCGCGTACCGGGCGGCTCGGCCGCCCGGATGGCCGAGGCCAGCTCGTAACCGTTCATCTTTGGCATGTGCAGGTCGGTGATCACCAGGTCGTAGTCGCCGCTCGTCCATCGCGCGAACGCGAGCGCACCGTTGTCGGTCACATCGGCTTCGTAGCCCAGCAGGTGCAGCTGCCACAGGATGAGCTTCTGGTTGGTCAGGTTGTCCTCGGCCACGAGGATGCGGGTCGCGCCCGGTGCGCGAACCGCAGCCCGGCTTTCCGGGGAGGGCGAGGCATCCGCTTCTGTGCTGGCCTGCTCGAACTCGTTCCCGCGGTCGAGAACATCCCGGGTGAGCGATCCCGCTTCGTGCGACGCAACCTCATCGTCTACCCGCGGCATGAGCCAGTTGATTGCGTCCTGAAGCTCCTTATAGTGCAGGGGCTTGGTGATGTAGGCGTCGCAGCCAGCGGTGCGGGCTTTTTCCTGGTCTCGGCTCATGGCCATGGCGGTCAGCGCAATCACCGGGATGTCGGCGGTCACCGGGTCGTTCTTCAACGCGGTGGTGGCGGCGAAGCCATCCATTCCCGGCAACTGGATGTCCATGAGAACCAAGTCGGGAACTTCGACCCGGGCCAGCAACAATCCACTCTCGGCATCGACCGCTTCCAGTGTCGAATACCCGGCCCGTCGCACCAACAGCTTGGCCAGTTTCATATTGATCGGGTTGTCTTCAATAATCAGTATCCTGGCCACTATTCATCACCCAGATCCAGGCCCGAATTTAGCGCTCGCTTCACCTCGGCTATGAACGCCGTTCGATTGAAATTCTCGGTTCCCAGCACGCGCACGGGCTGGGTCGGGTCGCTGTCGACGGCGGCCAGCTCCTGCTTGGTGAGCCGCTTACCGGTGACCACGAGCACGGGAATGTGTTCGGTATTCGGGTCACTCTGCAGGGCCAGGACCACCTGATAACCGCTAAACCCTTCCATCATCAGGTTGAGCAGCACCAGGTCAGGATGCAGACGCTGCGCCATCTCGATCGCATCATTCTTGGTGAACGCGCGTTCCACGGCGTACTCCGGGCGAGTCAGGAACCGGGCAATCACATCAACGGTTTCGGGGTCGTCATCGGCCACCAGAACCCGCCGCGTGCGGAGCGCGTCCGGGCCGAGACCCAGCACGTTCAACGATTTCTGCAGAGCTGCCCGACTGATCGGTTTCTCCAACACGGCCGCCGCACCGTGGGTCAGGGCCAGGGCCACATCGGTATCCCCGGCAATGATCACGATGGGAACCGCCGCCAGATCCGCGAACTCGTGCAGCCGAATCAAGAATCCCCACCCGTCCATTCCCGGCAAGCGGATGTCCAGGGTGATCAGGCTGAGTTGTTGGTGCGGAGCGAGGGCGAGGCCTTCCTCGCCGCTGGGGGCGACGATGACGCGAAACCCCTCAGCCTCGAGCAGCAGCCGCAGTACCTCTGCGCTCTTGGCGTCATCCTCGATGACGAGGGCAACGTGTTTCTCCGACTTCGCTTCATGTTCCTGCTGCGCCTGCGACCTGGCGTCCGGCTGGCCGGTCGCGGTCGAGTACACCTCTTTGTCGGGTTCGACCGGCGCTTCTACTTCTGGCTCGGCTGACTTTGACTCGACGGCAGCCGGTGCCGGGTGAAACGGATGCGGCTTGGGCCGGTCGGTTGCGCCCGCCACCTTGCTCGCTGGTGCCGACTCGCGATCGGTAGTCCCCGTCAATTCATCTCCCGGCGCCGACCAGGCCGGTGCGACCTGATCGGTGACTCCCAGCGGCAGCCACACGACAAAGGTCGAGCCCTCGCCCTCGGCGCTGGCCACGGCCACCGTTCCGCCCTGAATCCCCACCATCTCTTTGACCGTGGCCAGACCGAGGCCGGTGCCCTCGAACCGTCGGGCCAGGGTGCTGTCGATCTGGCTGAAGGCGAGAAAAAGTTTCGACATATTCTCGGAGGAAATGCCCATGCCAGTGTCGTCGACGCGAATTTCGAGGAAGTCCAAGACTGTGCTGGCGGGCAGCGGAAAATCGTGCACGGGCCACGAACCGGCAATTTTTCCGACGGCGCTCCGCGGCACCCGTTTGGCCATCAGGGTGACATTCCCATGGTCGGGCGTGAATTTGACCGCGTTCGACAGCAGGTTATAGACGATTTGCTTGGTTTTGCGCATATCGAGAAGCGGCACGCCGAGGTCTTCTGCACCCTCGAAGCGCAACTGGATATCGTGGGCGGCCGCTCCGTCGCGCACAATCAGCAGGCTCTGCTCGAGCAACAAGCGCACATCAACGGGTTCCAGCTCGATATCCATCATTCCAGCCTCGACCTTGGACAGGTCGAGAATGTCATTGATCAGATCGAGCAGGTGATGTCCACTGGTGAAGATATCTCCGATATAGTCCCGCTGAGAATCGCTCATATCACCCATGAGCCCGTCTTTGAGCGCCTCGGAGAACCCGATGATCGCATTCAGGGGCGTGCGCAATTCGTGCGACATCGTCGCGAGAAACTCCGTCTTCATCCGGCTGGCGTGTTCCAACTCGATGTTGGTCTCCTTCAGCGCCCGTTCGAACCGCTTCCGTTCGGTCACATCCCGGGCAGATGCGAACACGCCCTGAACGACCCGGTCGCGATCGTAGAACGTTGCCGCGTTGTAGGAGACATCCGTTTCATCGCCGTTGAGCGCTTGCACCGTGAGCTCGTAGTCATTGACCCGGCTCTCGGTGAGGGCCCGCTGAATTGCCGTGTCGGCCCGAGCCGGGTCAGTGAAGAAATTGCGGCAGGGCGCGCCAATGAGTTCGTCCCGCGTTCGGCCGGTCAGTTCAATCATCTGCTGATTGACGTCGGAAATGATTCCCAGGGTGTCGGTCATCATGAGCGCGTCGATATTCGACTCGATCAGTGAGCGCGTATAGAACTGCTGGTCGCGCAACCGCTGGTCCAGCACGGATTGGGCGACCTCCACCTGCTTACGCGACGTGTTGTCGGTAGCGATGAGCAGGTAGCCGATAATGGCGGCGTCTTCATCACGCAGCGCGGTGACCGAGACGATGGCCGGAAACCGGCTGCCATTCTTGCGAATCTTGGTGATTTCATAGATGTCTTCAATACCGCGACTCGCCTTATAGACGAGTGCTTCGAATCCGGGCTGGATCGTGGTGCCGAACTCCAGGCTCAGCTGGGCCGCCCGCATAATAATCTCGTCCGGATCGTGAATCTCGGCCGGAGTGATCTTGTTCACCACTTCCTCCGCCGTATAGCCGAGCATCCGCTCCGCACCGACGTTGAAGATTTGGATGACGCCTTGGGCGTCGGTGGCGATGCTGGAGAAGTTCGCGCTGTTGAAGATCGCGTCCTGCAAACTCACCGTCTGCTGCAGCAAATTCTTCGCCAGAAGCGCCTCTTGCGCTACCGCGCTGTCTCCACCGGGAAGGTTCGCCTTGACCGTTGCTGTGGAATCAGCGGCGGCGGACGGCCGGGAATGATTCTTGCGGTTGTGGGGGGTCATAGTCATCACGCCTTCCGTGATCTCTAGAGTGCGCTGTGAGCGTGCGGTGCTGGAACGCTTCACGGTATAGCAGAACAGGCTCGCGGTCGGCAACCTCGCCTCGCTGGATTGCCGCGAGTCGACCGGGGGAATTTCCCTCACTTAAATCTATATCACGAATCGACAAAATGACCCCCCATCGGGGGTAGTTAAGCTGGTCGGGTCGCGCCAGGTGTTGTGCCGGGACGAAGGCGAAATTGACGCGTACTGGGCCAACCTCTCCCACGTGCCCGATTCTGAGCAGTGCGGCTGGTGCAAAGACCGATTCGGTATCAGCTGGCAGATCATCCCCGAGAATATGGCCGATCTGACTCGCCGACCCGAGCAGATCGGCGTGATGATGGGCCAGAAGAAGATTGTGATCGAGGAACTCGAGAACGCCTGAGCATTTCGTTCCCCGGTACTCATCGATCAGATCCAGAGCGGATGCTTCGGCGGCGAGAGTCGCGCCGGCGATGTCGCCGTCAGCCGGCGAGCGAAATACCTTCTTGGGTTCGGTCCAGCATGTGTTCAGGGCTCAAGATTGCGGAACTGGAATTGCAGCCGAACCGAGCCATCGAGCGGCAGCACGAGAGTTGTGTTGTGGTTGTCCCAGGCGTTGGGGATGAGAAACATGCGATCCCCTCCGACAATGAGGAGTCGCAGCCCCCAATAGCGGAACCGAAACGTCTCGTCGGCCGACGCGGGCAGCAGGGTTTCGTTCACCCGCGCCTCATCCGGGAGAAAGAGCCGCTCCTCGGTGTCGACAATGACGCTGGGAAGGTTGTCAGGGCGCCGCGCCTGTTGTTGGGCGAGACCCAGGCCCGACCACTGCGCGACCGTGGCCGTCGCCCAGAACACGCAGGCGGCGACCGCAGCCCAGAGCAGCACGACGACGCCCGTCGGCGGGCGGTGACTCGCACCGGCTGTGCGGGCCAGGAACCGCACGGTAGCCAGGCAATACGCTGCGATCGCGCCGCCCAACGCCAGGACGAGCGGGGTGACGAGCGGGTAGTAGCCCCATCCGGCGAGGATCGGATAGGCGAGGAGCAGGACGACCCCTACTCCCAGGATGACCAGGCCGACGACGACGCCCCGCCTCACCGCAGCCGCGAAGCCGGCTCGGCTCGAGCGACGTCGGATCTGCGCGTGCCAGGCGATCAGGGCTGCGCCGACCAGCGCGAACACGAGAAGCGGCACCAAGAGCGGCTGTGGGCTGCGCATCACGTAGTCTTGCGTGCTCAGGCCGATGACGTCGACGTCAATGCCGAAGTAGTCGTACTGGGCCCGAGACGAAACGTAGCCGAAATAGAAAAGCAGGGCGCCCAGAAGCGTCGCCGGAGCGATGATGCTGCCGAGAACGTTCAACCCGCGTTCGAACTGTTCACCACCCTCCTTCTCCCCCGGTTCGGGCATCAGGCGGGTCCGCTCATAGTCGCTCCCAAGCTCTCATCCGCGGGAGGTGCATCGGCGACGGGAGGCGTGTCAAGCGGGATGCTGAGGTTGCTCTCGGTGTCTAACGCGGATAGGAATTTCGCGCACTCAAAGGTCTCACCTTCAGTGCAGGTGACCTCGCCGGCGATGCTGACTGCCAGCGGCGCATCCGGCGAACTCGGCTGCTTGCCGGTCGGCGCGATCGCCAGATCGCAGGTCTGGTTGGCGACGTCGAAGATGAACCCGATGCACGGCGGATTCTCGCCGCTGCATCCAGAATCGGCGAGCGCGTAGACGTCGTCCGTGAAGGTGGCACCGCTGATCCAGATCTGCACATTCTCCGGAATCCTGGAGTTATCCTGTTCGACGATCCAGTTCACCGTTACGCAATTGTCGGCAAACGTATTTTCGTCAAAACTCACACTGCCGCCGATTGGGAGTTGCGCGAACTCGAGGGATATTTTGCTTCCGCCGGTGTCGGGAGGCGGCGCCGGCGGCGACGACGTGCTGGGAGCTGACGAGCTGGGGGCGTTCGGGGTGACCTCGGGCTGCTGGGGCCGGGCGACGGCGCACCCCGTCAGGGTCGCCCCCGCGAGGGCGATCTCGACGAGAACGACGCCGATGACTGAAAATGTCCGTCGTGCATCCATGACAACCTCCCGTTGGAGGGTGACGACGAAGCGAAGCGGATGCCGGTCGCGCTCACTCCGGAACGCCACTGATACTGTGAGTATCCCCCCAGACTGGCTTGCGGGCAACGCCTGCACGACCCGAGGGTGACCAGGTCTCAAGGCTGGGGCGTCCGTTCACGTTGCTCAGGATTCGCCTCCGGAGACTTGGCCGCCTTCGATCCTCAACGCTGCCAGGTTAGGACCTGCGCAAACGTCCATGCTTGACTCCGTACCGCAGGTATCTCACGCGACGACGCATATGCGCCGATATGGCGGTCCCGAGCGAGTCTGCCGCCACTCCTCGAGCGTGCGGTGTCTGGAAACAGGAAAAGCCCCTGGTTTCCGCGGAAACGCATGGGCTAGTGCTGGGGTACCTGGACTCGAACCAAGAACAAATGATAGGCGTCGGGGTGGTGGTGCGCACCTGCATATGGGGCAGACTTCCGCGGAATTCCGCGGTTCTCATGGGGTTTAGTGTACGCGTTGTACGGCGAGATACGGCCTGAATCTGGTCAGATTTTGGGGTTTATGGTGCGTTTATGGTCACGTCAGTACCGAGCGACGCGGCGCGACTCGCCGTCTGGCTCGGCTGAAACATCGAACACGCTCCGATCCATGCCCGGGACTTGAACCCGGGACCGACGGTTTGCGCCGAACTTTTTTCGAGCTGGAAGAGGATGCGTCAACACCTCGTCTAATCTCGCCCTGACAAGGACTTCTTCGGTCTAACCACCTCCGTTCTCTCGAAACATCTGGACCCATTTCGTCCCGTTTCGAGGCGATAAACGTTGAATAAACGTGCGCGCATCAAATCTCTAGGCGAAGGTCCGATGCCGCATCACGCCTTTCCCAGATTGAGCATGAGCAAAAATCGTAAAAGAAGGCACGGATCTACCCGTTGCTATCCCCGGGGGTGCCCGTAGCGTGTGGGTTCTTTTCGACGTCGCCCGATTCGCTCTTGAGCTCCGTCCTGAAAATCTTCATGGACTGACCAAGACTGCGTGCCAGCGCTGGAAGCTTGGGGGCGCCGAAGAAGAGTAGAACAACAAAGAGGATGATGACGAAATGCCATCCGGAGAGGTTGCTGAGCATTGAGGGCGCCTTTGCTAAGGATTGAATGAGCTGTCTGATGCCGGTTCGGGCTGTCGGTCGTCTCTAGTTGGGCCTGCCCGCGCCGCCGGTCGGACTCTTTGCGATGATCAGCTCGACCGCCGCAGCGCGAAGCGCCTGTCTGATATCTGCCGGTGGCGGAGCATCCGTGACCAAGATGTCGACGGACGAAAAGTCCATTAGTCGAACGAGCGCGGAACGATTTATCTTGTCGTGGGTAGCAACGACCACGACCTGTTCAGCGGCTTCCATGAGGGCGAGTTTGGTGGGGCGTTCGACATCGCGCTCGATGTAGAAGGAGTTCTCATGCACCCCACTGACGCCGATGAAGGCGATTTGCGCTCGCAAGCCTTCAACAGCGGCTCTCGTCATAGGTCCGGTAAATGCTTGGCTGTCCAGGAGCAATTCCCCACCCAAGCAGATTGTGCGCGCCTTCGTCATTTGGAGGCAGCGCTGAATCGCCGGCGCGGAGTTTGTGATCACGGTCCCCTCGAAGGCGATCGGCATTTCATTGATGATTTGGAACGTCGTTGTTCCAGCATCGATGATGATCGCGTCGCGGCTTCCGACCAAGCCAAGGCAGGCCAACGCCACAGAGTGTTTGGCCTCGGCTTCGATTCGCGCGCGTGCTGCAAAATCGGCGTTGTGCCCCGCTGGGTTTACGAGACTCACTCCACCGTGAACAACCCGTACCAAGCCACCGCTCGCAAGCTGGCGCGTATCCCGGCGGATTGTCATTTCCGAAACGGAGAAGGATTCGGCCAACTCGGAGGTGGAAACGAATCCGCTCTTCTGCAACAGGTTCATTATCGAAACCTGGCGACTCGTCATCGAATCAAGTCCGGTGCTCACGATTCTCCCTCGTTATCCCGGCGGGTCCCAGGAGCTTGTGGCCTTTGGTGCGTCTCCGCCGGGAGCCTTGCTCGTTCAACATAGTCATACACTTCCACAACAACTACCTAGCAGCGGGGACCGAGCGAGAGGAGATTTCGACAACCCGGCCTTCCCGGATCGACTGCTCGGCGGCGATGCCTATGCGCACCGCCTGGAGCCCGTCCGCGACGGTCACCTCCACCGGGCCTTCGCCCAGTATGACCCGACGAAACCCCAGATGTTCGAAGTAGGTCGATCCGTGATGGGCGCCCGCTGCCAACAGCGCCTCGTCCACGACTACGGTGTGGCGGCGGGGTGCCTGCGGGGTGCGGGGGCTGAACTCAACCTCAGCTTCGCGTAGATCTCCCTGGGGCCAGTGGCCCTGTGCCACCGGCACGTAGCACTCGGTCTTGGCCAGATCGCCGACGATAGCGATGTGTTCCTGAAACAGGGAACCCTCGGCGAACATACACAGTTCGAGCATGGCTCGTGCGCCGCCGGCGAAATCGACGACCACGTAGGCATTGTCGAGGATGTCCGGGGTGCGGCCCTCGTAGAGTTCATCAGCGTGGTTGACGTCGCGCGCACCCGACGCATATACGCGCACCGGCTCGTCCTGCAGGATCAGACGCATCAGGTCGAAGAAATGGCAGCATTTCTCCACGAGAGTCCCACCGGTGCGCTCAGAGAACCTATTCCAGTCGCCGACCTTGTCCAGGAACGGGAAGCGGTGCTCCGTGATGGAGAGCATCCGGAGCCCGCCGAGGTCGCCGTTCTGGGCTGTGCGCAGAATCTCCTGGACCGGGGGCATATACCGATATTCCATAGCCACCCAGATGGGCGCCTGGTATTCCTGCGCGAGCGCCTCCAGCTCGTCAGCATCGGTGAGTGTCGTGCATATTGGCTTCTCCACCAGAACCGGATAGGCCTTGCCTGACGCGAAAATGTCTTTAAGGATCGTGTGGTGAGTGTCATTTGGGCTTGCGATGATGATGGCATCAACAAGGTTGGACGTAAGAAGCTCACGATAGTCGGCGAACGTTTGGACGTCGCCGGCGATTCCCGCAGAAGTCTCGTCACGGCTCGCCTCGACTGGATCTGCGATTGCGGTTACAACACTGCCTGGAATCAAGGCCAGATTTCGAATATGTTCTCTGGCCATGTGACCGGCACCAATAATGCCATATCGAATCCTCGGCTGACTCGAATCGGTTGCTGACGTTGTGCTCACGATGTCTCCGTTCTCTCCTCGTTGAGAAGAATCCTCGGCCGGCCGCGACGATGCGCCCTGCCTTCACACCACCATATAGATTGAATGTTGTATTTCCAACATTGAATGTGTATATTCAATCAAACGTGGTCCTTGAATCACGCTACAGAGAGGTAGAGAACGTGTCGCACATGGATCAATCCGCAATTCTCCTCTTCGTCGGTTACGCCACACTTGACTCGATAGCCTCAGTCGGCGATTTCCCGTCGGCAGACAGTCGCACCATAGCCGGGGAGTTCATCACCGCGGGTGGCGGCCCGGCGGCAACCGCAGCAGTCACCGCCGCTCGGCTGGGCGCACGCACTGCATTCGCCGGTGTCATTGGGCGCGACGACGAAGGCGATCGTATCCTCTCCGGACTGGAAATCGAAGGCGTTGATACCTCGGCTGTGGTTCGGTCAGATACTCATCCTTCCGGGGCGAGTCTCATAATTGTCAGCCACGGCGGTGAGAATCGGGCCATCGTGACGCGTCCCGTACCGCCCCTCGAATTCCCATCCCACGGAGCATTTCGGGCGGCCGCTGAATCCGCAGCATGGGTGCACGCCGACCATCTCGGGTGGTCCGCGGTGAAGCGGCTCGGACCGGGCATTCGGCTCAGCGTCGACGCCGGGAACCCGATACCCGATTTTGACCCCGCCGACATCGACCTCTATGTCCCCACCATCGAGCGACTCCGAGCGGAGTTCGAGCCGCGGCTCAGTGAGCCGGAGCGCCTTCAAGCCGCCATCGACCGCGGAGCTCGAGCGGTCGTCGCCACAGACGGCGCGCACGGGGTCTGGGTGCACAGCGGCTCGGGCTCGGTGGTGCATGTCCCCGCCGTTCCGACACGCATCGTCTCCACCTTGGGTGCCGGCGACGTCTTTCACGGCGCTCTCCTCGCGGCAGTCGCTGCGGGCTGGGACCTCGTGGACGCCGCCGCCCTCGCAAACGAGGTTGCAGCTGAATCCTGCACCGGCCTCGACGGGCGCTCGAGAATTCCCCGCCACAGTCTTACCGTCAACCATGCCGTACCTGCCCAGTCTCCATCGAACCAAGGAAAAGTTGATCATGTCTCCCGTTGATTTGTCCGTACTCCAGCGCCCGTCCGGGGCATTCGCCATGCTCGCCGTCGATCAACGCGAAGCCATGCGCAACATGTTGGCAGAACACCAGAACGCACTCGTGTCCGACGACACCGTGCGCGCGTTTAAATTGGATGCTGCCCGAATTCTGAGCCCGTACGCGTCCGGGGTTTTGATCGACAAGCAGTTCGCCCTGGACCAAGCCATTGCGGCAGATGTTGTGGCTGACGGATGCGGACTGATCGCTGCCGCCGACCATTTTGAATCAGCACACGGAGAACTCGTCGGCGAGGTCACAATCGACCGCTCCGTCGACCCAGCGAAATACGCGGCATTGGGCGTGCGCGCACTCAAGCTGCTCGTACTGTATCGCCCCGATGAAGCCCCCGAAAAGCGCATCGACATGGTCCGCGAATTTGTCGAGAGTTGCCGCCTAAACGGTCTGATCAGCATCATCGAACCCTTGTCGCGCAAACCGCTCAACGGTGAAGATTTCGACTGGAACGCGGGGATTCAGGCAGCAGCAGCTGAGCTGGGCTCGTTAGGAGCCGATCTCTACAAAGCTGAAGTGCCTTTCCACGGACAGGCCCCCGAAGAAGCCGTACGCCGCGCCTGCGCCCAGCTCACAACGTCCATTACCGGCCCCTGGGTCGTGCTTTCCTCAGGCGTACCAGAAGATATCTTCCCGGACGCAGTCAAATGGGCCTGCCTTGAAGGCGCTTCCGGCTTTCTCGCCGGCCGCGCCGTGTGGGCATCATGCATTGGGACACCAGACGTGATCGGGGCCATAGAAACCGATGCGGTCGACCGCCTCAAGCGTCTCTGCGACGTCGTGGACGGGATCGTCTCATGACGACTGCGGCCACCCGTCCGCGCGTGCTGATGATCGCGACGGCTCGGCCGACCTTCGTCATTGAGGTCGCGGAGACCCGAGCGAGTGCAGCACGCGCACTCCTCGAGTCTCTCGGGGCGGAGGTCCACGGCCCACAGGGACTTATTATGACCCCGGACGACCTCGAAGCCGCTCGCGCCTACATCGACCACGACTACGACCTCATCATTAACGTATGTGCAAGTTTCTCGGATGCGACGCCGGCGCTCGCACTTTACTCCGGGCTCGCGCAGCCCGTACTTTTGTGGTCATTCCGTGAGCCCGGACCCGTGGGCGACCGGTTGTGGCTAAATTCTTTGTGCGGGTCGAATCTCTACGCGCACGCTTTGGTTCGCGCTGGCGGATCCGTTCGACTCGTGTACGGCGATCCCGACGAGGCCGCTGTCGCAGATGCGCTCAGTCTCGCCCTCTCTGGCGACCTCCCCTCGGCGAAAACCTTGCCGCCCATGGTTCGGGAGCGAGCCGAAGCACAGCCGGTTCGTGAAGCACTCAACTCTCTACGCGGGAAGACTTTAGGCCTCGTCTCCGAGGCGCCCCCGGGGTTCACCCCGAGCGAATTCGATGGTGATCTCCTGCAGTCTCTCTTTGGACTGACCGTGCACAAACTGAGTATGGATGAGATGTTCTCTCGCATTGACGACGTCAGCGCTGAAGCATGCAACTCTGAGGAGGTCGCGGTTCGAACGGCCAGACCGAGCCTTGCCGCTCTGGACCCGGACGAAGTCTCCCGTCATGCGGCTGTGACCGTTGCCCTGCGTGACTGGACTGCAGCCAAGGCGCTCTCCGCCCTGGCCATCCGGTGCTGGCCAGAATTCCCGGCCCAGCGCGGCGTGTGCCCGTGTTCATCTCTATCCAGAATTGCTGACGAGGCGACACCGACGGCGTGCGAACGTGACGTCTACGGTTCGGTCACCATGCTCTTACTGGAAGCACTCGGATCAGGAACGACGTACCTGGTAGACACTGTGGATCTGGATGTGTCCAACAACAGCGTTCGGCTATGGCATTGCGGAGCAGCGGCAACATCGCTGGCCGCCGACCCCGCGGAAGCCACTCAGTTTGTGCACTGCAATCGGAAAATCGGTGTGGCCGGCAACTTTCCACTGCGCACCGGTCCCGTCATCATGGCGCGCCTGACCGAAAACATTACGGACAAGGGCGTGGACGGGCTAAGACTTCTCATCGCGGTGGGCGAATCCATCCCCGCGCCCAACCGGTTCCAAGGGAATACCGCGGAAGTTCGCCTCGAAGTCGATGCGAGCGCGTTCGTGAACTCACTGGTGGTCGGTGGATTCCCTCATCACACCGTTCTCGCATGGAACGACGTGCGCCCCCAGCTTCGGGCAGCCGCTGACCTTCTCGGGATCCCCATCACCGAATGGTGACTCAATACAGACCACGCACGTAGGCAACTGAAACTCAACGAAGAGGAAATCACTATGAGCACCAATTTTTCACGACGTCAGGCCCTGGGTATTTTCGGAGCAATCGGTATCGGAGCCGCGCTCACAGCATGCGCAGGCCCCGGAGGAACAGCCCAGACCGTCTCCCCACTCGGCGTTCCCAAGACGGGCGCTATCGAAGGAGAGGTGTCCTTCGCACATTGGCGCGCCGAGGATAAGGACGCCTTTGACGGACTCATCAAGAAGTTCGTCGCCGCCAATCCCGCCGCGAGCGTGGCGCAATCCATCTCAACGTCGAACGACTACAACGCACAGGCGCTCCAGAAACTCCGAGGCGGCACCACCGGTGACGCCTTTGCGACCTTCCGAGGCGCCCAATTCACAAACTTCAGCACCGCGAAAATATACACGGACCTCACCGACACCGATGCCGTCAAGAACTACGACCCAGGGCTGCTTTCTGCCGGGCAATCACAAGGCCGTCAACTGGGACTGCCCTACCAGGTCGTCTTCCCCATGCCACTGGCGAATCTCGATCTCTTCGACAAGGCCGGTGCGGACCCGTCCCCCAAGGACTGGGCCGGATTCCTGGGCACCTGCGAGGCTCTGAAAAGTTCAGGTGTGTCACCCATGGCCTGGCCAGCCGGCGACGTGGGCAATGCCGGTCAACTCTTCAACTGCATGATCGTGAACAATGCACCCGCCGACGACATGTGCAGCCAGATTGAAAAAGGGACCCTCGCCTGCACCGACGACTGGTTCATTGCGATGCTCAAGCAATACATGGAATTGCTTCCATACTTCCAACCCAACTCGACGGGTACCGCCGTTGAACCCGCGGAAGCGCTCTTCGCACAGCAGAAAGCCGCAATGCTCGTCACCGGGTCGTACCATCTGGCTGCAGTACGTGCTCTTGGCGCGGAATTCCCGATGGACCTCATCTTCCCGAACACATCGGCCACGGGAACATCGAAGTACGAAGGCGTCTACAACGCGACGTTCATTCTCGGCGTCAACTCTGCCAGCGAAAACCAGCCTGCGGCGATGGCCTGGGTCGACTTCCTGTCCCAGCCAGAGAACGCCGCGAACTACGCAAATCTCACTGCCCAGCATGTCGCTGTCACCGGCGTTGAATACACCAACGGCGATCTCCAAACCACGAGCCCGTGGCTGAGCAAAAAAACAGCTCTGGCGGCCCGCTTCCAATTCGACAATCTGGACGTACGCAACGCCGTGGAAGCGAGTTGTATCGCTGTCGTTTCAGGCACAGATCCCGAAAAGGCCGCAGCAGATGCGCAGACGATCGTGGATCAGAACAAGAAATGACCTCCCAAACCGAAACTTTCGGGCCGCCACACGCTCCCCCACAGTCGCCCCCGCGCACTCCCCTCAAGAATCTTCGGAAACGGCGGCCGAATCGTATCGCGCCCACTCTTTATCTGTTCCCTCTGCCTGCCGTAGCCCTGCTCGCCATTTTCTTCGCAGTTCCACTGCTGCAGGCATTTCAATATGCCGTTACGGACTGGGACGGCTTTTCTCCGACCTTCAACTATGTCGGACTCGACAACTTCACACGGGCCCTCACCAACGACGCACTCTTCACCAACGCGCTCACGAACAACGTCAAGTTCATGCTGGTCGTGGTGGTCTTTCAAACCGCTTTCTCACTCCTTCTCGCAGTTTTGCTGACGAAGAATTCACGACCAAATATCGTTCTGAGAGCTCTGTTCTTCTTCCCGACCATCCTTTCTTCGGTTTCGGTGGCCTTCATCTGGAAGTTCATCTACGACCCGAACTTTGGGCTCGCAAACTCCGTTCTCGGGGCAGTGGGTTTGGAGGGCCTCCAGAGCGCCTACCTAGGCGACGATCAGCTGGCTTTGTACTGGGTCGCGGTTACCCAAGTCTGGTTCCACGCCGGCCAAATGATGGTGGTCTTCATCGCCGGGCTGCAGGGCATCCCGCAAGAACTCTACGAGGCAGCTGAAGTCGACGGCGCAAGCCGCTGGCAGCGGTTCCGGGCCATCACCTGGCCCATGATTGCACCGGCCATGACCATCGTTGTCGCCTACACCACGGTGCAGTCTTTCAAGGCCTTTGACTTGATTCTGGGCATCGCCGGTAACCCACCCAAGGCATCCTTGGACATACTTTCCACCCGCATCTACAGCACGTTCGCCAACACAGAATACGGCTATGCCGCAGCCGAATCAGTGCTCTTCATGGCCATGATCGTTCTCGTGACCGTGTTGCAACGCCGGGTTCTCAAGTTGACCCAGAAGTCGGAGTAAGTCGTGGTTCATTCACTCGCCCGCCGTGGAATCTTGTTGATCTACGCGGTCATTATTATTGTCCCTCTCACGATCGTGATCTTCGGAAGTTTCAAAACCACAGGCGAGCTTTTCAGCAGTCCGTTCGGCCTACCGGGGTCCTTCGCGCCCGACAATTACACCGAAGTCCTCGGCGCCCAGAACCTCGATGTTCCGTTTATGAACAGCGCCATCGTGACCGTATTCTCCGTTGTCATCACGCTTTTCCTCGGCAGCCTCGCCGCCTACGGCGTGGCCCGTATCCCGGGCTGGCCCGGCTGGCTCATCTTCGGATTTCTCGTGCTCGGCATGGCCGTGCCGGCCCAAACCAGCATGATTCCGCTGTACGTCCTGTTTGAACGTATGGGACTGCTCGACACGCTCCTTGGATTGGTGATTGCCAACGTGGTCGCCACAATGCCCATCGCAGTCTTCATACTCGGGGGCTTCATGCGTACCTTGCCCCGTGAACTCTACGAGGCTTCATCGCTCGACGGCTCGGGCCACTGGCGCACCTATCGTTCGATTGTCATGCCGTTGTCGACTCCGTCGCTCGCCGCAACCGGGATCTTCCTGTTTGTCATCCACTGGAACGAGCTCTTGTGGCCGCTGCTGTTCATTCAGTCTCCCGAGAAGAGGACGCTGCCGCTCGCGCTGCTGAGCTTCCAGGGCGAGTTCCAGACAAATTACCCACTGCTGTTCTCCGGTGTCGTTCTGGCCTCTCTTCCTGTTGTGATCGCCTACGTGTTCCTGCAGCGCTACTTTGTGGCCGGTATTACTGCAGGGGCGAGTAAGGGATGAGCGCCCGCATAACCGCCCTACCCCGCGCCGCGTGGCATGAGCAGCTCTCGGGGTTGCACACACTGGCACATACGCTGGGCGTTGACACGGTCGTGCTCAGCAACCCCCTGAACCTTTCCTGGTTCACTGGGGCGCGATGGCATGTTCCCCAAACGCTCTCACCCGCGTGCTTCGACGTGGTTGTCTCAGGTCTGGGCTCGCAATCCTCCCCCTCGGTTCGAATCGTCACTAACTCGATCGAAGCGCCCAGGCTCCGAGACACGGAATTCATCTATCGAGACGTGGCCTTCGAAACCGTTCCGTGGGACCAAGACCGAAGCAAGTTACTCCCTCAAGGCGCCAACATCGCGTCTGACGGCGCTAGTCCAGGGCGACTCGACGCCAGCGCCGAAATCACCACGCTGAGACGCGTCCTCACGACCGAACAGGCTTCACTGCTTCGCGAACTCAGCCTCGACACAGCGCGCATCACCGGTGCGGTCGCTGCCACAGCCCGTCCGGGCGAAACCGAACAGCACGTTGCCGGCCGATTGATCGCCGCCTTGCTCGACGAAAGTATCGAATGCGTAGCCATATTTGTCGGTAGTGACGAGCGAATTGGTGAGCACCGACATCCGTTGGCGACTGCCAAGGTAATCCAGGACCAAATGATGGTGGCCTGTTGCGGTCGCCGATTCGGCCTCGTAGCCAGCGTGACCCGCATGGTCGCATTTTCACCCCTTGGCCAGCATGCAGAGACCTACCGCAACCTTCTCGAGGTGGAGCGGCGATTCCTCGACGCTAGTGTTCCGGGAGCAGACCTCGCGGAAGTCTTCGCTGCAGGGATCGCCGGCTATGCCGACTGTGGTTTCGGCCGGGACGAGTGGCGACGCCACCATCAAGGAGGGATCACTGGTTTTAATCCGCGTGAGCTCATAGCCAACTCGCGCAGTGAACTCACTCTGCGAAGCGGTATGGCCTTGGGATGGAATCCATCCGCAGCGGGTTTCAAAGTCGAGGATACGACTCTCGTCTCCCCCCTGGGTGCTGAGCCTCTCGGCATAGACCCGGCGTGGCCCTCCATCCTCACAGGCGGCCGGATTCGCCCCGCTGTC
This sequence comes from Cryobacterium sp. TMS1-20-1, assembly GCF_004402355.1. NCBI lineage: Bacteria > Bacillati > Actinomycetota > Actinomycetes > Micrococcales > Microbacteriaceae > Cryobacterium > Cryobacterium sp. TMS1-20-1. The sequence goes on from NZ_SOGF01000026.1 coordinate 91,285, forward strand.
CTCGAAATGCCTTGAATACCAACCAAAGGATCGAACATGATTGAAGCCGAACAGCTCATCAACGGCGTGTGGGATTCCGTCGCTCAGACAAAGGCCGTGACAAATCCGGCCGACGGGTCCGTCGTAGGTCACGTCGCTTGGGGCTCAGCCGGCGATGCGACACGAGCGGCGGATTCGGCGGCAGGTGCATTTGACACTTGGTCTCAAACCACGGGGCGGATGCGGGCCGACTTACTGCATACTGCGGCCGACCTTCTCATGGAGCGTCGAGTTGAAATAGCCATCCTGCTTGCCCGAGAAGCAGGCAAGCGGCTACCCGAGGCTCAGGGCGAAGTCGACTTCTCGGTCGAGTACTTTCGATGGTTCGCCGAGGAAGCACGGCGCCCGGCCGGCACTCTAATCTCTCCCGAATCACCTGGCCGCCGCCATTTCTCTTCCCAGCACCCGCTCGGCGTGGCCGTGAGCCTGACGCCGTGGAATTTTCCCGTTTCCATCCAATCGCGCAAAATCGCGGCGATGCTCGCGGCCGGGTGCACGGTCGTCGGCCGCGTGGCCGAGAAAGCCCCGCTCGCCGCGACGGCGCTGTTCCAGGTGCTGCACGACGCAGGGTTCCCGGCCGGTGTTGTCAACATCGTTCACGGGCCGTCACGTGAGCTGACCGGCGCTCTTCTTGAGCACCCGGCCGTACGCGCGGTCAGCTTCACTGGGTCTACGCGAGTGGGCAGCCAGATCATGGCACTGGCTTCTCGCCGCATTGTTCGCCCACTACTAGAACTCGGGGGCAACGCCCCCTTCATCGTCTGCGCCGACGCTGACCTCGACGACGCAATCGAAGGTGCGCTCCTGGGGCGCCTCCGAAACACGGGTCAGTCCTGTGTGGCCGCCAACAGGTTCCTGGTGCATGAATCGGTCATCGACGAGTTCGGCAGCCGACTTGCCGCGCGGTTTGACGCCCTCAGCATCGGCCCGGGCGTACCCGTCGACGGAGATCCGGTACCCGATCTCGGTCCCCTGATCGATCAGGAACGGGTCGACGCCGTGCGCACCATGATTGACGACGCGGTTGATCGGGGCGGCCGGCTCTTGACGACCCGAACTGAGGTTCCTGCGGGTGGTACGTTCCTAGCTCCAGCGCTCGTGCGCGACGCCCCCGCAGACTCCGCCCTCGCCTGTGAGGAGGTTTTCGGACCCGCCGCTGCCATCACCACATTTGTCGATGATGAGCAGGCTCTTAGGCAGGCGAATTCCACGGAGATGGGCCTTGCTGCCTACGTCTGGACGACGGACGCCGCACGGGCGTGGACATACTCGGATCGGCTTGAAGCCGGCATCGTGGGCATCAACGATCCGCTTCCCTCCGTGGCCTTCGCGCCCATGGGTGGCATTAAACAATCCGGTCTCGGCCGCGAGGGTGCGAGTGCCGGCATGCAGGAATTCCAGGAGACGCGGTACGTGGCCTGGAAGGCCTAAATGTGGTCGACCGTTCTTGTAATCCTCGCGGTGTTGGTCGGCTCGAGCATGCAGCGCGTTACCGGGATGGGGTTCGCCTTGGTGGCGGCCCCCTTCCTGGTTCTCCTCTTGGGCCCTATTGACGGAGTCATCCTTGTCAACGGATGCGGCGCGCTTACCGCCGCCATTATTCTCGGCCGCGTGGTGCGGTACGTTGATTGGCGGCGGGCCGGATGGCTCGCCGCGTTTGCACTCGTCGGCATTATTCCCGGCGCACTCGTCTTGCGTCACGTCCCCGGCGCATTGCTGGAAATTTCCATCGGCATTCTCCTCGCTGCCGGACTAACCGTTTCGGTGAATCTAGGGCGCGTCGACATTCACGACGGGTTCCGCCTGCGTGCCGTGACGGGTGCTGCGAGTGGATTCATGAATGCCACAGCCGGAATTGGCGGTCCAGCCGTCAGTATCTACGCTCTCGCCACCAACTGGCCGCACCGATCCTTTGTGGCTACCGTGCAGCCCTACTTCCTTATCGTTGGCCTCGCATCGCTCGGAGCCAAGTTCGCATCCGGCTCGACGATTCCTGCCTTACCCGGCTGGGTCTGGATCCTGGTCGCAGTCGCCCTCGTTGCCGGACTCTTCCTCGGCGAGGTCCTCGTCACCATCGTGAAACCGCACGTCGCGCGGCGGTTGCTCGTGGTCGTGGCCTACGTCGGAGCAGGCGCGACGATTACGCGCGGGATCGCACAGCTCATGGGATGAGGTCAATCGCTCACCGCCATGCATTCATGTCCATCCCGGGCCGCGCCCTTTTGCTCACAAGGGAACACCCATCCGCGTGTAAATCAAAAATCAAGGCATAACAGAGGAAACACCATGAATGCTTATGTCACGCAGTCGGCTGCCGAGCGAAAAAATGAAACGGGCACATACATCAGCCTGGCCTCATCCACAGAACTCGAGCCGGGCGGGTACGTCAGTCGCGTGGGTAACTGCTCCATCATCGGCCAGTACATCGATTGCGACGCCCGCGGTCTATCGGAGGAGCAAGAAGTAAGCCAAGTCGAACACATGGCATGGTCTCGATGAACGCTTTACAACTGACATGACGTGGAGCAAGCCACCGGCGCCCTATTCGATGGGCCGTCGGTGGATCCGATCTTCGACCGTCTCCGGACGCGCCAAGACAGCCGTCACGATATGAAGACTCGCGACGCGGGCAGCCTTCCGAGCATTCGCGATCGTAAGGTGGCTCGTGGGTACTCGCTCGACGACTCCCTGCATCGCGAGCTGGACAATCAGTGACTCCACTGCTGCACGCGGCCTTCCTTTACTCGCCCTCGCCTGGTTCTCCATCGCCGCTTCGACGCCATACCGCGCACTATTGCGGTGCACCTGCACCACGACCGTCCTTACGAGTCGTTCAAACTGCTGCCGCCGCTCTTCCCGCAAAACTTCGGCCTTCGTACTGCGCACAGCCGCGGCGACGTCGCGGCCGGTCAGCAGATCGACCCGGCGCATCCGCTCTGCAACGACCTCAACGGCCCGGGCATACACGATGTCCTCCGCCGACACTGGTGGGAGCCCCATGCGCACCCTTGACGATACGTACGCCACGGTAAACTCCCGCATGCGGGCGCCGTTCTTGAGCATGTGCTCGGTCAGCGACTCGGCGAACACCGTGAACTGCCGCAGGTGCTCGGGCCGCGTTGGGTCATTGAAATAGGCGTCGGCTTCGCGCTCGTTGGCCCGACGCTCGGCCGCAGTCGCCACGTTAATGCGCTTCGGCGGGAGACCGGCCCGACTCAGGCTGCGCTTCAGTCGTCGCGCCGCAGCGTTCGCCTCCAGCTCGGACTGGTAAAGCTCGGGATCGCTGCGCCGGTTGCGCTGCAACTCAGCCCGGCGTTCCTTGTTGCGCTCAGCCCACACACGCGTGATCGGCTTCGTCCGCTCCGGGTCCGCATCCCGCCTGGCCGCGGCCCGGGCGCTCACCTCGTCGCGGTGGGCCTCGTAGTAGCGGTTGTAGTACTCGCGCACCGTCTCGCGATTCTCCGCCACCCACCGCTGCTAATACGCCCGCCGGCGCTCCGGATGCTCCATCCGCCACCGCTTCGCTCGCTCTCTCCCCCGCGCCCGCACCTCCGCCTCCCGATACCGGCGAGCCGCGGCCCGACGCATCGAGTCCCGATTCAGCTCCCGAGCCCGGTCGAGGTGTTCCGAGCGCCAGAGGCGATTCAGCTCGCGAATCCGGTCGCGATTCGCCGCCACATACTCACGCCGCTTCTCCGAAGCATCATCGCCAGACGGAGGCTCGCCCAGCGTCTTCGGCGCTCCGGCGGCTTCCTCAGATGGGTCGTTCATGATCGGCGTTACTCGGCAGGCGGCGGAGCCAGCTCGATGGCCAGAGCAAGGAGTCCAGAGCGATGTGCCGTCGGATTCGTGATCACACGCCCGATCGCGACCCGGAGCCGTTCGGCGTCCTCGTCCGCGATCCCGGCGATGGGCTCCAGGCAGTACGCAATGTCGTTCTGCAAGTTGGGCACGTCATCGTCGACAGCGACCTCCGGATAGTAGAACAGCGCCGCCAGCGCCGTACGGGTGAGCAGGTCGTCGAACTGCTCCTGCGGAATCGTCATTGTCGAACCTACTGTGGGCGGACCTGTGTGTGAGCCAATCTTGCCGCTATCAACAGGTACGCCGACCGTGACGTGCTGTCAGTGTCGACTTGTCGCGAGCACCGGCCAGTCAACGCTCCCCCGCTGTCAGCGAGTCGCGCTCGCGTCGTGCGACGGCGCTCGCCCGTTCTCGGACTGCTGGCTCCACGAGATTTTCAACGCGCCCACTCTTGCCATCGCTGACGAGAAAAACGTTTCATGCTAGGTCGGGCGGTGGGGCCAGATGAGAATGCAAAAACCTTCACGAGTGGTGGCCAATGAGTGTCGGCTCTCGCGTCAGATTTCGACCGGACCAGGAGACGGGGGAACCGGTGTTGGTTCGCCGCTGAGGATTGCCGTCACGATCATCTCTGCCCGTGGCACGAGAAGGTCGCCCGGATAGAACTCCTCGTAGAACTGCTCCGCGCGCTCGAGCGTGGAGATATTACACAGAGCGAGCAGGAGGCGGATGTCGCGGGTATCGCGCCCGGGCCGGTTTGCTCGGAGTTTCATGGCCAGCATCGCCTCTTTTGATGCCACCTCAATGACGATGCCGCCCTGATCGTAAATCGTCTCCCATTCGACGGCGCGGCCGAGAGTGGGGATGGCGTCGGCGTTCGTGACCTCGAAGTTCAGCCAGTGCGCATCCCACCCGTGCCGCCAGGCGACCCGCCCCGCCGCGGCTGCGACGGACTCGTCCGAGCCGGGATGAACATGAAGGACATCTAAGTCCTGCGTGGTGCCCCGGTCGAAGTAGCGCAGGGCGAGTGCGGCTCCGCCGACGAGCCGAATCCCAGCCACCTCGCCCGCATCACGAAGTTCGGCAACAAGCTCACGCAGACCGATAATGATGTCGCCACGGTCGAGGGCAGTACCTGACATCAAACGCTCGCGAAGGTGTCGGCCCACGCCAGGATGCCACGTTCGGCGAATTCGTTGGGCACGTCACCGGGTTCGGGCGCGGGGTCGGCCGGGTCGACGCGGAAGACGACAGGTTTGGCCAGTGTGCGATCGGGGTTGTTCACCCATCCAGGGAGCGGGACCTGTTCCTCATTGAGCCGCCACGCCACGAGAGCCGCGATGGCGGCATCCCATACGGGATCTCCGGTCGGTTCGGGCTCCGTCAGCCCAAGAATTCCTCGAACGAGTCCGTGTTCGGCGGTGAGGTTATCGTTGAGCTGGATGAGCGCCCGGAGCGCCCGGTCGGCGTCGTCGACCCGAAGGTATTCACGAATGGCTTCTGCCGCGCTGGCCGCGTCGTCTCGACGTGTGGGAGCGGCATAGAGGCGGTGCCCGGCGCCGGCGAGCAGCCGATCAACGGTGCTGTATGCCGCGTCTCGTCCGCGCTCGTGATGGGAGACGCTGGCCTGATCGATGCCAGTGAGCTCTGCCAGCTTCGCCTGCGTGAGATGTTTGCTCCGACGAGCGGCCCGCACGAGAGTGGATGAAACGGCCATGAGAACCTCACCTCCAAATATGACTGCTAAATCATATTCTAGGGCAAGTCAGGCCTGGTTGTCAGCCTGCGAGCATCCGCTCACCGAGAGGCTCAACGCCCTCGGCGAGCAGCGTCCTGGTCGTGCGACGGCGTGCCCCTGCTTCGCGAACGCGTACCGCGATCAACTTCAGCAGGCTGATCGGCCCGATCAAAAGAAGCTTCAAGGTATCCCAAAGACACAAAATCACGAGCAGGTTCAGCCAACCGGAACCACCGTCATCTACCTGAGCTCGGCAATAGATTGCAGCGAACGCATACGGGAACGCTAGCAGCATCGCAGGCACGCCCCACTTCAGCCCACGCCGCGTATTGATGGCGTCGATCACGATGGCGGTCGGCATGAACCGGCGCAGGAAGAAGTAACTGCGGGCGGTGGCGGCCAGAATGAGTTCGAACATGGCGCGGCCTTTCAGATGTTCGGCAACAAGAACCTGAAGGACTGAAAGTCATTCCATCGCAACGAGCGACAGCGCGTTATAGAGGTTGCCGACCATCACTGTAGAACCGGATACTTATGGAGGAAAGCCCCCAGACACGGATCGCCCGCCCTCAGCACCGACACTCATCAGTCGGGCTGCGTGGCCGCCGTGCGGCCCCAGGCGGCCTGCTCGCCCGCGATCGTCTGCTGCCGCCAGCCCGCATATGCCAAGGCAGAATTTGCGTGCCGTCTCCTGCCCCACCGGGCCTCGGGCGGGCAACATTAGGCTGGTCTCGGCTTTTCACCCACATTTCGGACGCCGATGGTGACAGGCGTTCCTTCCGCGTGTGTTCGCTCGGTCGCGGACGGCTGTAAGGGTTCAGACGTGCCTGATGGGCGCATCGAAGCCCTCGATGCGCCCAAGGTCTAGTTTGCGGCTCCAAACGGGTCAGCGATACCCACATAGCGTGTTTCCAGGTATTCTTCGATGCCCTCGAAACCACCCTCCCTGCCCAGCCCCGACTGCTTGACTCCACCAAAGGGTGCGGCCGGATTCGAGACAATGCCCGTATTCACACCGAGCATGCCTACCTCCAGCTCTTCCGACAATCGCAGGGCCCGATTGAGATCGAGAGTGAAGACGTACCCGACCAGACCGAACTCGGTGTCGTTGGCCAACGCGATCGCCTCCGCTTCGGTCTTGAAGGTGATGATCGGCGCGACGGGACCGAAGACCTCTTCGCGCATGATGCGTGCGGAGGCGGGGACATCCGTCAGCACGGTCGCCTCGTAGAAATACCCGGGGCCGTCGATGTAAGCGCCGCCCAGTGCGAGAGCCGCCCCCTCGCTTTGGGCGTCGGTCACGAGCTCGTGCACCTTGGCACGGGTGGCCTCGTCGACGAGCGGTCCGAGCAGCGTGGCGGGCTCGGTGCCGCGGCCGACGGTGTGGGCGCGCATCCGCTCTACCAAGCGTTGTGTGAACTCCCCCGCGATGGATTCCTGCACCAGTAGGCGGTTCGCCGCGGTACAAGCCTCACCGCCATTACGCAGTTTCGCAACCATCGCGCCGTCGACGGCGGCATCGAGATCAGCATCCTCGAAGACAATGAACGGAGCGTTACCGCCAAGCTCCATGGACACCCGCAGCACCTGGTCAGCTGCAGCTTTCAACAGGTTGATCCCCACCGGGGTAGATCCGGTGAACGACAGTTTGCGCAGCCGGGCGTCCGTGATCAGCGGCCCAGTTACGGCACCGGCGCTCGTGGTCTGCACCACGTTGAGCACCCCGGACGGCAGCCCGCACTCCTGCAGCACCTGGGCAAAGAGCAGCGCGCTAAGAGGCGTGAGCGCGGCGGGTTTCAGCACCATCGTGCAGCCCGCCGCAATCGCCGGGGCGATCTTGCGCGTGGCCATGGCCAGCGGAAAATTCCATGGCGTGATGAACAGGCACGGCCCGACCGCGCGCCTGGTCACCATCAGGCGGCTTCGACCGTCGGGCGCGACCGCGAACCGGCCCGAAATGCGGGCAGTCTCCTCCGAGAACCAGCGCAGAAATTCGGCGCCGTAGCTCACCTCACCGCGGGCCTCAGCGAGCGGCTTGCCCATCTCGAGCGTCATCAGCAGGGCAAAGTCGTCGGCCCGAGCGGTTACCGCTTCGAATGCAGCGCGCAATATCTCGGCGCGCACACGCGGCGCAGTCTTTGCCCACCCCTTCTGGGCAGCGGATGCCGCCGCCAGCGCCGCGAGGCCGTCTTGCGGCGTCGCATCCGCTACCTGAACCAGAACGTCACCGGTCGAGGGGTCGCAAACGTCGAAGGTGCCTCCATCACTCGCAGCTCGCCACTCCCCGCCGATGAACAGGCCGGTGGGCAGGCTCGCGAGGAGCGCCAGTTCGTCGGCGCGGGTTACACCGGCGCGTTGCGGGGTTTCGGTCGTGGTGGTCACAGGGATTCCTTCAGAATGCGCACCACGTCATCGACGGTGGGCTGGATGGGATTGTTAACGGTGACACTGTCGGCGAGGGTGTCGGCGGCGAGCGATGCCAGATCACCGTCGGTGACTCCGAATTTCGAGAGCGGGCCGGTCATGCCGACCCTCACGGCCAGCGCGGCGATGGCCTCGATGGCGCGCTGCGCGTTCTCGGCCTCGGACACGTCGGTGCGTCCGACGCCGAGCGCGAAAGCCACCCGAGCGATTCGGGCCGCGCGCGCGACGAGGTTGAAACGCAGCACACCCTCGATCACGATGCAGAGCGCGAGTCCGTGCGGAATATTGAACTGTCCGCCAAGCGGATGCGCGATGCCGTGCACGAGTCCGAGCCCCGTGTGCGAGAAACCCACTCCGGCCACGTGGCTGGCGAGCAGCAGCTCCGCGCGGGCCTCGATGTCGGTTCCGTCGTCGACGGCGCGGGGCAGAAACTCGGCGACGGTGGCGATGACCTGTAGGGCGATGCCGTCGCTATACGGGTTGGCGCGCACGGACAGGTAGGACTCGAGCGCGTGGGTGAGGGCGTCCATGCCGGTGGCGGCGGTCGCGCCGGCCGGCAGGCCGACGGTGAGGTCGGGGTCGAGTACGGCCGCCCGGGCGAGCGCACTGTCGTGACCCACGTAGAACTTGCGGTGACTGGCGACATCGGTGATCACGCCGAAGGCGTTCACCTCGGCGCCGGTGCCCGCGGTGGTGGGCACCGCGACGATCGGCAGTGCCGGGTGGGCGAATGTGCTGGTGTAGTCGAGGCCGATGCCGCGCTGCGGGTTGCGGGCACCAAGGGCGATGCCCTTGGCGGCGTCCATCGACGATCCTCCGCCCACGGCGACGATTCCATCAGCTCCAGCGGATGCCGCGAGATCACTGCCTTCGTCGACGCACGTCGTCGTCGGGTTCGGGGTGACCCCGCCGTACACGGTGACGGTGAGCCCCGCTGATTCGAGGGCCTCCCGCACAGCTGCGACAACAGGGCTGGTGGCGAGAAACGGGTCTGTGACGACAAGCGCGTGCGTCACCCCGCTGGCCGCAGTGATACGGCCGACCTCGGTGACGGTGCCACGGCCGAAGTGCGCGATCGGCTTCGGGTCGAGCACGAGCGAGATGTCGCTCAGCGGCCGGGGCAGCGGGGCGAGTCCGGTCGCGGACATGGCTGCATCCGTCGGGCGGGTGGCGCTCATGCGGAGGCCAGATCGGCGTTGACGGATGACGCCACGGCCGATGCGGCAGCGGATGCCGCCACCGACGCGGCGACGGCGGCATTCGCGGACACTTCGGCAGCTTCCTCGGCCGCTGCGACGGCAGCGACTACGTCGGCGGGGCTCGACGGGGTGGAATCGTTCAGGCGCAGGTTGATTCCGCTGAGGTCTTCATAGAGTCGCACTGGGCTCATCTCCCCTGCGGAGTCACCGTATTGGGCGCGGGCACGGCGGTAGATCTGTTCCACGAGGCCGCTGAGTTCGGCGGGTACTCCCACTGAGCGGGCCAGGTCGATAGAGAGCCCGAGGTCTTTGCAGGCGAGGGCGATGGAGAAGCCCTCGTCGTAGTCGCCGTCGCCGAGGATTGACAGTACGTCGTGCTGCACGAAGTTGCTGTTGGCGGGGCTCGCGATGAGCGAGGCGCGCAGAACGCCGAGGTCGACTCCGGCTTTGACGCCGATGCTGAGCACCTCCGCCGTGGCGACAAGGTGCGAGAACCACAGCTGGTTGATCATGAGTTTCACGGCGTAGCCGGTTCCGGCGGCACCAACGTGCAAGATTCGCTCCGGATCTCCCATCGCCTTAAAGATCGGCAGCAACTCCTCGAAGTCGTCCGAGGAACCGCCAACAAAAATCTGCAACATGCCCGAGGCAGCACCGACCGACATTCCGCTGACCGGGGCGTCCAAGATACGCAGTCCGCGGTCCGCGTGGTCAAAGCGCACCCCGTTGGCCACGTCGGGAACGGAGGTTGACATGTCGATCCAGCAGCCGCCATCCGCTATGCCGGCGAGGATGCCGTTCTTGCCGTTGACGACGGTGTCGACGTGCCGCGGAGTGGGCAGCATCGTGATCACGACGTCGGACTGCGCGGCCACCTCCGCGGGGGTGTCAGCCCAGATGGCGCCGTTTTCGAGCAGCGCGGCAGCTGATTCACGACGAATGTCGTTCACGACCAGTGCGTAGCCCGCCTTTTGGAGGTTGTGGGTCATGCCGGAGCCCATGTTGCCGAGGCCAATGAAGCCGACTCGCGTCGACGGAGTAGCGGTCATAACAGTTCTCTCAATTCAATCTGTGGTGGTCGGGTTAGTCGGTGGGGAGGGTGGATTCACCCAGATTGATCCAGGTGGTTTTGAGCGCGGTGTAGGCGTCGAAGGCGTGCAGCGACCGGTCGCGCCCGCTGCCCGAGTTCTTGAAACCGCCGAACGGCGTGATGATGTCGGAGGCGTCGAAGGTGTTCACCCAAACGGTGCCGGCGCGCAGTTCGCGGGCGGCGGCGTGGGCGGTGGTAATGTTGCTGGTCCAGACGCTCGCGGCGAGCCCGTAGGGGCTGTCGTTGGCCACGCGCACGGCCTCGGCTGCGCCGCGCACCGTCGTAACTGCTAGCGCCGGGCCGAAAATCTCTTCCTGACCGATGCGACCGGTATTGTCGACGCCGTCGAAGACGGTGGGCTCCACGTAGTAGCCGTCGGTGAGTCCTTCGGGCCGCACCCTTCCGCCGCCGTGCACGTCGGCGCCCTCGGCGCGCGCGATGTCGGTGTAGCCGAGCACGCGTTCAAGCTGTTTCGCGCTCGCGATCGTGCCGATCTGTGTGGCCTCGTCAAGCGGATCCCCCAGCACAAGCGTGCGCCCCACCGCGACCACCCGATCGACGAGTTCGTCGTGCACACGTTCGTCCACGATGAGGCGGCTACCGCCGTGGCAAGTTTGCCCGGCGTTGTAGAAGATTCCCCACGCGACCGATTCGGCGCATGCGGCGAGGTTCTCAGTGTCGGCGAGCACGACCTGGGCCGACTTACCGCCGAGCTCGAGGGCCACCTGCTTGCCGTTCGATTCACCGGAGTAGGTGAGAAAACCACGTCCGACGGCAGGTGAGCCGGTGAAGGTGATCTTGTCCACAAGCGGATGCCGCCCGAGGGCCTGCCCGGCCACCGGACCGAGCCCGGGAACAACGTTGAAAACACCGGCGGGGATTCCCGCTTCGGCCGCGAGCTCGGCGAGTTTCAGCGCCGACAGGCTCGTCAGTTCGGCCGGTTTCAGTACGACCGAGTTGCCGGCTGCAAGCGCCGGCGCGATCTTCCACGCTGTGATGATGAGGGGGTAGTTCCACGGCACCACCGCGCCAACCACGCCGAGCGGTTCCCTCGTGATGAGGGCTAGAGCCGACTGGGGTGTGGGAGCTATTTCGTCGTAGATCTTGTCGATCGCCTCCGCGTACCAGCGCACTGTGCGGGCGGCCTGGGGCACATCGACCCGGCGGGCGTCCCCGATGGGATGCCCGGAATCGATGGATTCGAGCAGGGCGAGTTCGTCGAGGTTCTCGAGCATCAGATCACTGAGGCGGGTGAGCACCCGGGCCCGCTCGCGTCGGTCGGCTCGGCTCCAGACGCCGCGCTCGAAAGCGCTGGCCGCGGCGCGAACCGCGTCGTCGACATCCGCAACGCCTGCAGCACTGACCGTGCAGAGCAGGCGGCCGTCGCGCGGGGAGAAGCTGTCGAAGGTGGCGCCGTCGTGGGCGGGCCGAAACGCGCCGTCGATGAACAGCCGGGTCTCGGGTTTCAGTGCCGCGGCCCGGGAGACCCAGACCCCCTTGGAGATCGAATCGGCGGCGCCCAAGACTGTGGTCATACGGTGTACCTCTTTACTGCGTCCCGGTCGATCTGCGCGCCCAGCCCGGGCAGGGATGGCACGACCAGTTCGCCGGATGCGTTGATGTCGAGCGGGATCATAAAGAAGTCGCGGCGTGCGGGCGTCCAGCCGGGCGGGTCGTAAGGAAACTCCAGGTACGGCCCGGCATCTACTCCGGCGGCGACGTGCAGGTTGGCGAGCAGTCCCAGACCGTTGCTCCAGGTGTGCGGCGTGAACATGCGGTGCCGGAGGTTGGCAGATTCGGCAACCTGCCTCGCCCGGTACATGCCCACAGAGAGGGCGACGTCGGGCTGGTAGATGTCGTAGGCATCCGCTTCGATGAGGGCGTTCATCTCCCCCATGCTGCGCACCATTTCGCCCGCAGCGATCTGAATACCGGTTTCCGAACGGATGCGCCGGGCACCGACGACGTCGGCCTGCGGCAGCGGTTCCTCGAGCCAGAGCACACCGAGCTCCTGCAGCTCGGCGGCGATGCGACGTACCCGGGCCAGCGGCAGGGCTGCCTCGATATCGCCACTCATACGCCACATCTGGTTGAGGTCGACCATGATGTCGAAGTCGGGGCCAACCGCTTCGCGCGTGGCCCGCACTGCGGCGATGCCCTCGGTGATGCTGTCGCGGGCAATGCGAATCTTCATCGCCTTGAAGCCGCGTTCCCGGGCCGCGAGCGCCGATTCGGCTCGGGCGCCGGGCGGTTTCAGCTCGCCGCATGATGCATACGCGGTGAGTCGGTCCCGCGCCCCGCCAAAGAGCACGCTGACCGGTAACCCGGCGACCTGCCCGATGATGTCCCACAGCGCAGCTTCGAGCGGCCAATAGCGGCCGCCGTGAAAGTTGATCGTCTCGATGCGGCGCACCTGATTGAGGATCTGTAGTGGGTCGGTTCCGATGAAAAGGTCTTCGTAGGCTTCGAAACCGTCCATGGTGTCGCCGGAGCCGACGCCGATCAGTCCGGCATCCGTTTCGACCTGCACGAGGGTGGCGGGAAAGTCGCGCCGCGGAACGGGGTCCCAGGCCGCCGAGAATGGCGGATCGAGTGGCAGATTCAAGCGGACGAGACGGATAGCCGTGATCTTCATGTGGACGCTCCCGAGAGGGTTGGTGCCGGAGCCGCGGCGTTCGCGGGCGTGAAGAACGGGTTTGACGGGCTGTCGCGGGCTGCGATCACGGCGTCCGTGCTCGGCAGGCCGGCCGCACCGTTGACGAGCGCGGTGTGCACGGAGAGGCGGTTGTGGGCGTAGACGGCTTCGGCGTCGTCGGCGCCCGGGTTCACCCACACGGCGGCAATGATCACGTGGCTGTCGGCCTGTTGCCGCGAGATGGTGCCGTCAGCCAGGGCTTCGGCGACCCCGGCCGCGATGCCGGCCTGCGCCGGTCCCCAGATCAGCAGGCCGTGGGCATCCGTTGCCGGAGCGGCCTTGGTCACGAACAGGGTGAGCGGTTTGACCGGCAGGGAAGGGCGCAGCACGGTGACGAAGGGAACGTGCCCCGCGCTCGGGGTGGCAAGGGCGGTTGCCCAGGCCACCCCCGCCGGACCTTCGCGGGGACCGAAGACCGTGTTGACGTGGGCGGCGTTCACTCCTTCGCCGATGAAGCTCTCGCCGATCTGGAGGGCCTGCGTCATCAGATCAGGCCCTGTTCGGTCAGCCAGTCGTTGGCGATGTCTTCGGGGTCTTCGCCGTCAACGTCGGCCAGCGCGTTGAGCTTCTGCATTTCTTCGGTCGTGAGTTTGTCGCTCATCAGAGCCATGACCTCGGCGACGCCGGGGTATTCATCGAGGGTGCTCTGCTTGAGTGTGAACGCGCCCTGGTAGACCGGGAAGAACTCGAGGTCGTCTCCGAGCACCACCAGGTCGAGTGCGGTGATGCGGCCGTCGGTCTGGAACACCTCGCCGAAGTTGCAGTCGTCGCCCTTTTCGGTGGCCGTATAGATGACGCCGGTGTCGAGCAAAGCCACATTGGAGTCCGGCACGTCGAGGCCGTAGGCGGTCTTGAGCCCGGGCCATCCGTCGTCCCGGGTGGAGAATTCGCTCTCGATGCAGAACGTCTGCTCGTCGATGGGCAGATCGGCGATGTCGCTGAGGGTCTTCACTCCGAGTTCATCGGCCTTGTCGGCGCGAATCGCGAAAGCGTAGGTGTTGTTGAGGGGGGCCGGGTCAAGCCAAGCGATGCCGTTGGCCGCGTCGGCCTCCTTGGTCGCTTCGAACTGCGCTTCCTCGCCTTTAACCGGGGCGGTGTTGTTGTTGTAGGTGATCCAGGAGGTGCCGGTGTACTCCCAGTAGCCCATGAAGTCATCGCTTTCGAGGGCCGCGCGCACGTTGGCCGAACCGACGACCTGGGTGTTGGCATCCGTGTCCGCGCCGTGGGCGTTGAGCAGCGCGCTCGTGAGGTGGGCGAGGATGTACTGCTCCGAAAAGTCCTTAGCACCGACGGACCCGGTGAGGCCGGCGACTTCGTCACCCTTTCCGTCAGCTGCGACGCCGCCTCCGGAGGAGCAGCCGGCGAGCGCGAGGGCTCCAACGGCGGTTAGGGCGAGGAATGACAGGATGGTGGGTTTCTTCATGGTGACTCCTTGGTGTCGGGGTGCGTGTCTGGAATGGGTATGGAGGGATGATCGGGGTTGCTGTGAAAGAAATTCTGAAAGTCAGGTGCCGCGGGGGCGCAGCACGTCCTCGGCGGTGGCGGCTACCCAGTCGATGAGCAGCGCGATGCAAGCCACGAGAACGGCTCCGGTAACCAGCACCGGGTAGCGCTGGAGCTTGAGGCCATTCACGATCATGTCGCCGAGTCCGCCGGCATTGATGAAGGTCGCGATAGTTGCCACGCCCACACAGAACACGAGGGAGGTGCGCAGTCCCGCGAGGATCACGGGCACCGCCAGGGGCAGTTCGATGCGGAACAGCACCTGGTTCTGGGTCATGCCCATGCCGAACGCGGACTCTCGCACGTTTTCGTCGACCTGCTGCAGGCCGATCATGGTGTTGCGCAGCACCGGCAGGAACGAATAGACGACGAGCCCGACGAGGGCCGTGAGATACCCGGTCTGCCAGATGATGGCCAGCAGAATGATGACACCGACCGCCGGGGTGGCCTGGCCCACGTTGGCGATGCCGAGCACGGTCGCCTTGAGCACACGCGAGCGGGTGCGGCTCAGCAAGATACCCGTGGGGATGGCCAGCACGGCTACGAGAGCGGATGCAACCACCGTGAGCCCGAGATGTTCGCGCACCCGGGCGACGATGTAATCCAGGTTGAGGGTGCGCAACTCGATCGAGTCGAGCGTCAGGCTCGACAGCCAGAGAAAGAGCACGACGAGCACGAGCAGCACCAAAGTAGGGGTAAGGAACCGCTTGGTAGACCAGATTCCATCGCTGCGCCTGGCCTTGCGGCGCAGCACTGTCGGGACCGCGCTCGTGGCGGTCGGGAAGACCACGTCACACCTCCGCAGCGGGACTGAGAACGGGCACCTCGGCGCCGAGCACGCCAGAAATCTGGTCAACACTGATCGAACCGACTGCTTTGTTCAGCTCATCGACTACGGCCAGTGCCGGAAGTCCCGACAGCACGAGGGAATCCAGGGCATCGCGCAGGGAATCGGTCGTACGGACCGTGGGCCCTCCACCGGCCGCGGCGTTTGCGGGACCGAGTCGAGCTGCGGTCACGGGGATGAGGACGAGACGTTTAATCGCAGCGCCCAAGCCGATAAACGAAGAAACGTAGTCGTTGGCGGGGTTCGAGAGAATGTTCGCCGGGGTATCGAATTGTTCAATCTGACTGCGGTTGCTGAGCACGGCAATGCGGTCGCCGAGACGCACGGCCTCGTCGAAGTCGTGCGTGACGAAGATGATCGTCTTGCCGATCGAAGCTTGCAGGCGCAGAAACTCGGCCTGTAGCTTCTCCCGGGTGATCGGGTCGGTCGCGCCGAACGGTTCGTCCATAAGCATCACCGGCGGGTCGGCGGCCAAGGCACGAGCCACGCCCACGCGCTGCTGCTGTCCGCCGGAGAGCTGCTTGGGGTAGCGGTGCGCGAAGTCGCCGGGTTCGAGGCCGACCGTACTGAGCAGTTCGTCCACCCTGCTGCTGGTCTTCTCTTTGCTCCAGTTGAGGAGCTTGGGCACAACGCCGATGTTCTCGGCGATGGTCATGTGCGGAAACAGCCCGATCTGCTGGATGACATAGCCGATGTGGCGGCGAAGTTCACTTGGGTCAAGGGAGAGCACATCACGGCCGTCAATCGAGATGGAGCCGCTGGTGGGTTCGATGATGCGGTTGACCATCTTCATGGTGGTGGTTTTGCCGCATCCGCTCGGCCCCACGAACATGATCAGTTCGCCGGGCTGCGCGGTCATCGAGAAGTTCTGAACTGCGGCGACAGGCTGGTTGGCGTACTGCTTGGTGACATTGTTGAGTTCGATGAGCGCACCACTAGTTTTGCCGGCAATCTGCAGCAGGGCGGTGTTGGGTTGTTTAGGCACGGAGTCCCCTTGAGGTGGTTGAACGGGTGATGGCCACGAAGGCGGCATCGACGACGAGGGCGAGAAGCACCACACCGAGTGTTCCGGTGAGAGCGAAGTTGAGGGCGTTCTTGGAACCGAGCGAGCTGAGGCCCTGAAAGATGAATTGGCCTAGGCCGGGGCCGGCTACGTAGGCCGCAATTGCAGCGACGCCGATCGTGAGTTGGGCGGCCACGCGCACCCCGGTGAGAATGATTGGCCATGCCATCGGAAGCTGCACGCGGACCAGCACCGTGAATGGCGTCATACCCATGCCCAGGGCGGATTCCATAATCGCTGGAGAAACCTCGCGAAGGCCCACGACCGTATTGCGCACGATGGGCAGCAGCGAGTACATAACGAGGGCGATCACGGTCGGCGTCCAGCCCAGGCCAACTGCGGGAATCAGCAGGGCAAGCAGCGCGAGCGACGGGATGGTGAGGGCCACGCCGGCAGCGGTGATGACGGCGGAGCGAGGTAGGGGCTTATCCCACACCAACATCCCCACTCCGACACCGATCACCATGGCGATCACGAGGGCCACGGCCACAACGGCAAGGTGTTCGCCGAGCAACTCCAGGATGTCGTCCCATCGGCGTGCCCAGAACGTCAACAGTCCGTTCAGGTCTAAAGTCACGGGCGCGTCCTCCTTCACTCAACTCTGCGTGAACCGCGATTCAACTGAATCGCGGTGGAATAAAGCGAGACTACGAGATCGTGCCCTTTTGCACAACCGTTGTTGTGCATATGGCAACTATGAACTAGTCTGCAACCATGATGACCACGTTCAGCGGCTCGGATCCTGGCACACCCAAAGCAGCCCTACGGCGGAATTCCGCTGGATTACGTCGGGATCTCGAGCTTCTAGAGATTCTCGGTTCTCCAGAAGCTGACTCCTCTGGTGGGCTTGGAGTTCTTCGTGTGGCCCAGTTGGCCGGACGCGACAAGGGACTCGTGTCGCGCACTTTGGCGACTCTTGCCGAGGTCGGTTTGGTCTCCCGCGACGAAGTCACGCAAAACTACCGTCTGGGTTACCAGCTCTACGCGCTTGCAGCGCGCACGTTAGAGTCTCGGCTCGTGCGGGCATCCGTGCCGTACCTTCGACGGATGGTCACGGCGACTCATGAGACCACCCACCTGTGTGTCTTGCGCGGGGGGAGCGTGCTGACGTTGGCGAGTGAACTCAGCGAGTATGCCTTTCGCGGACTCGGCTGGGAGGGTGTCAGTACGGCCGCCTGGCGCACGTCGTCAGGACGAGTGCTCGTAAGCGATTGGGCCGAGGACGATCTTCGGCGCTGGTATGAAGCGCACGGACATGATGAACCGGTGTTGGGGCCAGTCACACCGCTGCTGATGTACAGCGACACAGCCGAAGCGACATCACGCGAATCACAGGGCGTACCCCTCGTCACCGATTTTGAGAGTTTGAAGCGCGAAGTGGCGCACATCCGTCAACGTGGCTACGCCACCGTCGACGAGGAATTTGAGAAGGGCGTCGTGGGGGTCTCGGCACCGGTCTTCGATTTTCGACGCAATATCATTGCCGCTATCAACGTCAGCGCTCCCAAGACGAGACTGGGAACTCACCTCAATGAGGCTGGAGTACTGGCTGCCCGCGTCGCGGCGGAGCTCTCGGTGCAGCTTGGAGCGCCCGCCAAGACCTAATCGGAAGAACGACGGCGCTGAGACCGCGAGCACCTCGTAAGTCATTGCCAAGCCAGAGTTGATGCGCTCGGCGCGACGTCGGGTGAGTGCATCATCACGTGGTTTCGAAACTGTCGGCCACTGTCTGGTGAGCTACCGTGCAAGGCGCGGAACGACAGCTGATCGGGGCGCAACGTAAGCGTGATCTTCCGCCAGCCGCTGCGCCGCGACGAGCGCAGCATGGGCACGAGCCGCATCGAGCTTCTGGGCCGTCGACTGTGGTGCGGCGCCGAGCGGCTTCGCATCGATGATGGCGTAGCGGTCTCGGTAGGCCGCGACGGCGCATCCGTTTTGGTGCCACGCGGTGGCGGCAGACCCTCGCGGCGCAGCACCGAGCGCTCGAGTCCACGGCTCCCCCGCCAGCAGCGCCTGGTCAAGCACAGCGGCCGCACGCGCCTCGATCAGGTCGACGCGCTCGACCAGTGCCTGGTGCATGGCAGCATCCATCGGCCCGAGCGCACGCGGAATCAACCCGGCGAGGAGCCGCGGCGTTCGGCGCGTGCGACCTGCACCGGAATCCCGCGACACGACCGCCGCGACCCGGGCCCGCAGCACAGCCGCGATGTCCCGCGCATCTTCGAACCCACGCGCCGCAACGACCCGCGGCAACAGAGTCGCCACGTCGACGTAGTGAGCCTCGGCTCGCCGCAGCTCCGCGGTCAACGGGCCGAACGCATCCGAATTGACCACGTCCGAGGCTTGTCCAGGCGAGAGACCGCTCGCTCGCACGAGAGAAGCCCACCGGTCGTGCTGCGCGGCCGCCGCGAGGGTCTCGTACTCCGCTGCGAGTTGCGCCACCGATCCCCAGGCATCCTGCTCAGCCGCCAGCGTCTCGTGCGCGGACAGCTCGGCGCCGACGTGCTGCAAAATGCCACAGAGGATGCTGCGCGCCGTCGCGCCCGCAGCGTCACCCGGCCGCAGCCCCACGTGGGCGACGTCGGGCCGGTCGACGGCGACGTAGGCGGTATTCGCCTCGCGTCCCCGCGTCATCGCGACGTAGAGGTTCTCGCGCGGCATGCTCGGCGCGACGACGACGTGCGCGGTGTCGGTCGTGATCCCCTGCGCCCTGTGAGACGTGATCGCATAGCCCAGCTCGACATGCTGAGCGACGTACGACGCGGGCAGCAGCACCGTGCTCCCCCACCGCCGACTCTGCCGCCGCACCTCGACGGGACCGTTTCGACCACGGCCGATCACGGCCCACCGGTCGCCATTGCGCACCCAGCTTCGGGACGCATACAGCCGCCGATCGTTGCGGCGGGTGATGACCGTGTCACCGACGGCGGCGCGGGTTCCGTCGTGCAGGGCGACCTCGTGCAGCGCATCGACACGGCCCTCCAGGAGCAGTTTCGTGCGAGCGCGCACGTTGAGCGCTGCGACCGTCTCGTTCGAGTCGCTGATCAGCACGGTCGACCTGCCCGAGCGGATGTCCGTACGCCACGCCTCGAAGGCGGCATTCGCCAGGCGAGAACCTCGCGGCGCATATATCTCACATGACGGCCCATGCCTCGATACGGCGGTCCGGTGCGAGTCTGACGCCACTCCTCGAGCGTGCGGGGCGAGACCTGCAACAGGTAGGCAACCTGTTGCCCGGTCATGATTTCTGCTTCGTCATCGGTCATGCCATTAAGCTGCGATACGGCATTCCGACTTCGTACGAAGCGACACGTAGGTGGCCGGGCTAGTCGCAATCGCTGCCGCCAAAACGGCGTCTGGAAGTCGTTTTTGGCACCCAAAGGCACTTTGGGGCGTGAACGTTGTGTCTGGAAACAAGAAATGCCCCTGGTTTCCGCGGAAACTCAGGGGCTAGTGCTGGGGTACCTGGACTCGAACCAAGAACAAATGAACCAGAATCATCCGTGTTGCCAATTACACCATACCCCAATGCCTAATCCGAAGATCGGGCCGAGTAGTAGCCTAGCCCACTTGGGCTGGAGAGGCCAAACCGAGGTGTCCCCCGGCGAGTCGAAGCCCCTCCGGCCCCGCGGTCAGGCGGCCGTCACTACCGCCAGCGCCCGATCGAGGCGATCCAGAGTTTCAGCCTGCCCGAGAATTTCCATCGACTCGAACAGCGGCGGGGAGATCTTGCGACCCGACAGTGCGACGCGCAGCGGTCCGAAAGCAACACGCGGCTTGAGTCCCAGGCCCTCGATGAGGATCTCGGCGAGCAGCGTGTGCACCCGGTCGGTGGTCCATTCCGCTGCAGGAATATCTTCCAGGGCGGTACGACTTGCGCCGAGAATGTCGGCGGCGTTCTGCGGGAGGGAGGCGAGGGCATCCGCTTGGAGAATGAGGTCGGCGCTGCTTACGAAGAGAAAACCGAGCATGGCGGGCGCTTCGCCGAGCAGGGCGATGCGTTCCTGGATGAGTGGTGCGCCCTGGGCGAGCAGGGCCAGGTCGGCGGCGCTCGGGGTCTCGCCGAGCACGCCGGCGGTCACCAGATAGGGAACCAGGCGGGCGGCGAAGTCGTTCGCTTCGAGCTGGCGAATTTGGTCGCCGTTGATGGATTCGGCCTTCTTGAGGTCGAACCGGGCCGGGTTCGGGTTGACGTTGACGACGTCGAACGCGGCCGTGAACTCGTCGATCGTGAACACGTCGCGGTCGTGCGAGAGCGACCAGCCGAGCAGGGCGAGGTAGTTGAGCAGTCCTTCGGGGATGAATCCACGGTCGCGGTGCAGAAACAGGTTCGCTTCTGCGTCGCGCTTGCTGAGCTTCTTGTTCTTCTCGCCCATGACGTAGGGCAGGTGACCGAAGCGCGGCACGAAGGTGGTCACGCCAATGTCGATGAGCGCGTGGTAGAGCGCGATCTGGCGCGGGGTGCTCGAGAGCAGGTCCTCGCCGCGCAGAACGTGCGTGACGCCCATGAGCGCGTCGTCGACCGGGTTGACGAAGGGGTACAGCGGATGCCCGTTCGGCCGCACGACCACGAAGTCGCTAAACGAGCCGGCCGGGAAGGTGATCTCGCCACGCACGAGGTCATCGAAGGAGAGCTCGGTGTCCGGCACCCGCAGGCGGAGTGCCGGGGAGCGGCCCTCCGCCCGGTAGGCGGCCTTCTGCTCCTCGGTGAGATCGCGCTCGAAGTTGTCGTAGCCCATTTTCGGGTCACGGCCGAGGTCGCGGTTACGCTTCTCGATCTCTTCGCCGGTGACGAAACTCTCGTAGATATGGCCGCTCGCCTTGAGCTGCTCGATGACTCCGCGGTAGATGTCGTAGCGCTCGGACTGGCGGTACGGCGCCTGGGGGCCGCCGACATCCACGCCTTCGTCCCAGTCGAGCCCGAGCCAGCGCATCGCCTCGACGAGCTGGAGAAAACTTTCCTCGCTGTCGCGGGCGGCGTCGGTGTCCTCGATGCGGAAGATCATCGTGCCGCCGGTGTGCCGGGCGTAAGCCCAGTTGAACATGGCGGTGCGGACGAGGCCGACGTGCGGCGTTCCAGTCGGCGAGGGGCAGAACCGCACGCGAACGTCGGTTCCGGTGGCGGTAGAAAACGGGTGTGCAGTGGTGTCAGACATTACTCATGATTCTAGTTGGGCAAGCCCGGACCTACTTCTGTCCGGGCCCGGGCCCGGACAGCGGGCCCATGATCGAGCATGGGCCCGCTTTCGTAAGGTGGGCCCGGCGCACGCGGCCTAGACGACCGACGAGATTGCGACCAGCGCGCGCAGCGCAGCGGCCAGGGCTGGTACACGCTCGGCTCCGGCAGCTGTCACGGCGTGCAGGGTGCGATGGTCCTGCCCGGATGTGGCCCGGATAGAGGCGCCCGCGCGCCGGCCGACCGACTCGATCGCGAGGGCAGGAAGCAGCGCGACCCCGATGCCGGCCTCGACCAGGCCGAACACGGCGGCGGCGTTGTCAGTCTCATAGGTGATGCGCGGGGCGAATCCGCGGCGATCGCACAGGTCGAGCAGGTGGCCGCGGCAGCGCGGGCACCCGGCCACCCAGTTCTCGTCGGCGAGGTCGCCGAGGTCGATCGGTGCGGCAGCACCGGCCAGCGGATGCCCGGCCGGCAGCACCAGCATCATCTCGTCTCGCCGCAGGGTCGCCACCCGCAGCCCCTGGGCGCTCTCCCGGTGCGGATCCACGCGGTCGCCCGGGTAGCTGAACGTGATGGCCAGGTCGGCCCGATTCTCGCGCACGGCGGCGACGGCCTCCGGCGGTTCGGCCTCGAGATAGGTGATGCTGATCTGGGCATGCTGCTGCTTCATGCGCGCCAGCAGGCTCGGCACGAGGGTAGCGGATGCCGACGGGAAGGCCACGAGACGCACCAGCCCGGTGCGCAGCCCCTGCAGCTCGGCAATCTCCCCCGCGGCTGCATCGAGCGCTGTGGCCACGGTCACGGCGTGCCGCGCCAATACGAGGCCGGCCTCGGTCAGTCGCACTCCACGGCCGACACGTTCGACCACGGCGAGCCCGAGCCGCTTCTCGAGCCGTTTGAGCTGCTGGCTCACTGCCGGCTGGCTGTAGCCGAGGGCGGCGGCCGCGGCGGTGATGGACCTGAATTCGTGCACCGCCCCCACGACCCTCAGTGCGTTGGCGCCGATGTCGGGGCTCTCGCCGGGCAAATGGATCATGTACTCAATCATAATTCTTGGTTATGCAATACATCGGATACTGGCCGTTGTCGCATGAATTCTCGATGGTCACACTAGAAACATGAGCCCCGCAGCAACGAGCACCAGCAGCCCCACCGCCAAACCGGCCACCAACCCGGGCGCCGGCAAGACCGCTGACACGAGCACGAGCACGGTAACCCTCATCGAAGCCCGCGCCCGCTACACCTCGGGCCGCGGCTACCTCGCCGCCTGCACCCTCGGACTGCCCACGATCGACACGATCGCCGCGATGCGCGCCGATACCGAGGCCTGGGCCGGCGGCCAGGCCTGCGCCTCCCGCTACGGTGAGGTCGTCGAGCGCGTACGCGTCGGGTACGCCGATCTGGTGAACGTCACACCCCACAGGGTGGCGATCGGCTCGCAGACCTCAGTCATGGCCGGCCTGATCGCCGCGAGCCTGCCCGACGGCGCCGAAGTGGTGCTGCCCCTCGGTGACTTCAGCTCGATGGTGTTCCCGTTTCTGGCCCAGGCGCACCGCGGAGTGACAGTGCGGCAGGTCCCCCTCGCCGATCTGGCCTCAAGTCTCACCGCGAACACATGGCTGGTCGCGTTCTCGCTCGTGCAGTCCGCCACCGGAACTGTCGCCGACAGCGACGCCATCCGGGCCGCCGCACGTGTAACAGGTACCTTCACACTCTGCGACACCACCCAGGCCGCCGGGTGGATGCCGGTCGACGCCTCCCAGTTCGACGCCACCATCTGCCACAGCTACAAGTGGCTCTGCGCCCCGCGCGGCGTTGCGTTCTTCACGGTCGCCGAGACTTTCGCCGCACAACTGCACCCGATCAATGCCGGATGGTATGCGGGAGACGACCTGTGGGCATCCTGCTACGGTCCGGCGATGGCGCTTGCTGCCGAGGCCCGCCGGTTCGACGTATCGCCGGCCTGGCCAGCCTGGGTCGGTGCCGAACCGGCCATCGACCTGTTCCGCCGTCTGGATATGACCGAAGTGCGCGCCCACGCTGCGGGGCTCGGTGACGCCCTGAGTGACGGTCTCGGCTTACCTCGGCTTGATCAGGCCATCGTCAGCTGGCCGGATGCCGGTGGCCGCGACCTCGCTGGCCTCGCCGCCGCCGGAATCACCGCCTCTGGCCGCGCCGGTCGAGCCCGCGTGGCGTTCCATCTCTGGAATGATCGGGACGACGTGGACGACGTGCTGGACGCGCTGCGCCGCGGCTAGGTACCGCCAGGCAACGCTGGGCGTACGTTCGCTGTCGGCGACGTCGAGCCCCTGGGCCCGACGTCGCCCGCCGTTATGCTTTCTCGGCGACGGCCGCAATAATCGCCTCGGCGAGGGCGCCCGATGAGGCCGGGTTCTGACCGGTGTAGAGGTTGCGGTCGATCTCCATGTGCGGAGCGAATGATTCGCCGGCGATGAAGTCGGCGCCCAGTTCGACCAGGCGGCTCTGCACCAGCCACGGAGCCTTCGGAGCCAGTCCGCCGAGAACCTCTTCGGCGTCGGTGAAGCCGGTCATCCGGTAGCCGGTGAACGGCCAGCTGTCGTCGGCACGCTGAGCAGCGAGCAGGGCGGCCGGGGCGTGGCAGAGCACGCCGAGGATGCGGCCGGTGTCGAGAGATTCGGTGAGGATGCGCCCAGAGTCGGCGTCCACAGCGAGGTCTTCCATCGGGCCGTGACCGCCCGGGTAGAACACCACGTCGTAGTCGGCCACGGTGATGTCGTCGAGGCTGAGCGGTTCATCGAGCTGGCTGGAGATGGTTCCGATGTAGTCGATGATCTGTGCTGCACGGTTCTCTCCCCCGGCCGCATCGGCACGGAGGCTGACCGCATCGATTGTCGGAGCCACGCCGCCCGGTGTGGCGATGCTGATCTGCCAGCCGGCCGCAGTGAACAGGCGGTGCGGCTCAGCGAGCTCCTCTGCCCAGTATCCGGTGGGGTGCTGGCTGCCGTCGTTGAGTGTCCAGTGGTCAGCGGCGCTGACGACGAAAAGTACGTGGGTCATAGTGTCTCCGTTTTCAGTGAAGTCGTTCGTGGAATTGTGCGGGGTGATTCGAATCATAGGGTCGGGATGAGCCCTCCCGTGCGAACGACCATTTTGCCGGTGTTCTCGCCGCGCATGAGGCCGAGGAACGCGTCGACACTGTTCTCGACGCCGTCGACGACGGTCTCGTCGAAGACGATCTCACCGGAGTCCAGCCAGGCGGTCATCTCGGCGGAGAATGCCGGGAGGTGGGCCCAGTAGTTGCCGATGGTGAATCCCCTGAGGGTCAGGCCGCGGGTGACGATGTTGGACAGGTTGTTCGGGCCGGCCGGGGCATCCGTGCTGTTGTACAAGGAAATAGCGCCGCACAAGGCCGCGCGGCCGCCGTCGTTGAAGGAGGCCAGGGCTGCCTCGAGGTGCTCACCGCCGACGTTGTCGAAGTACACGTCGATGCCGTCTGGCGCTGCGACGGCGAGCTGGTCCGTGATCGAACCGTCCTTGTAGTTGAACGCGGCGTCGAAGCCGTACTTGCTGGTGAGCAGCGCGACCTTCTCGGGCGATCCGGCGGAGCCGATGACGCGCTTGGCGCCCTTGAGTCGGGCGATCTGGCCGACCATGCTGCCGACCGCGCCAGCTGCGCCGGAGACGAACACGGTGTCGCCTTCTTGGAGCCCCGCGATTTCGAGCAGGCCGACGTAGGCGGTCAGGGCGGTCATGCCGAGCACGCCGAGGTAAGCGGAGGCCGGAACGCCGGGGAGCTCGGAAACGACCCTGAAGCCGGCGGCGTCCTCCTGCACCAGGTCACGCCAGCCGTACTGATGGGTGACGACGTCGCCGATGGCGAACGCCTCGTTTGCGGAGGCGATGACGCGGCCGACAGCCGCGCCGGTCATGGTCTCACCGAGCACGAACGGCGGTATGTAGCGCTTCACATCGTTCATCCGGCCACGCATGTACGGGTCGACGGAGATGAATTCATTCGCGACTCGAATCTGGCCGGCCGCAAGCTCCGGCAGGTCGACGGTCACGGTGCGGAAGTCCGCATCCGTCGGCCAGCCGACGGGACGGTTCACGAGCTGGATCTGGGTACTGACGGTATTTGACGCCATGGTCGGCTCCTCTGCTAGTTCTAGAACGATCGTTTTACTATATAGTAGACTCATCGGTGCACAAAATTGTCCGATCGTCGGACAGGATTCAAGGAGCGAACATGGGGCGGCTGCAGACCTTTGACAGCGGAGTGGTCGTGCAGGCTGCGCGAAACCTGTTCTGGGACAAGGGGTTCGACGGCGCATCCCTGGCCGAGCTGGAGGCGGCCACGGGCGTCGGGCGGTCCAGCCTGTACCACGCGTTCGGGAGCAAACGCGGGCTCTTCGACGCCGCGGTCACCGACTATCTGGAGACCGTTATCCGGCCGCGGCTGGCCGGATTGCGAGCGGGCCCCCGCGATTCCTCAGCCCTGCTCGAGTACTTCGCCGGCCTCGCCCGCGCAACGGTCACGCAGGCCCCCGACTCAGCGCAGACCGGATGCCTTCTGGTCAATTGCGCCGCCGGCCTCGCCGCGCACGACGAGCCGACTCGCGCCGTCGTGGAGGGATACCGCATCGAGTTGACCGATGCGCTCAGGCACGCACTCGAATCGGCCGCGGCACCGTCAGCGTCAGCGTCGGAAGCCGTCGACGAGCGCGTGCGCACCCTGGCCTCCCTGTCCCTGAGCGCAATGCTCGTCGCCCGGGTGAACCGGGATGAGGCGATCGCCCTGCTGAACACGGCGTCGAACCAGGTCAGGATCTGGTTCCCCGACGCCACCGACTGAGTCCGGCGCCCGGATCCGGGCCTTTGCCTGGATCTTGGTGCCCGCTCACGGGTCAGGCCGGGCGCACCACCGGGTTCACCAGCGAGCCGATGCCCGCGATCGCCATCGTGATCGTGTCGCCATCGACGACGGCCGCGGGCGTGTCCAGGCGTCCGGGCAGGATCACATCACCGGGCAACAGCGTGAACACGCTCGAGGCGAACGCGACCAGGGCAGAAACCGTGTCCTCGGTCATGCGGTCGTCATCGTCGAGCGCGACCGCCTGAAATTCCTCGTCGTTGATAAGCCCGCGCAGCGCTGATGACGCCTCATCGAATTCAGTCTCGATGACCGGACCGAGCGGCAAAAACGTGTCGAAGGCGCCCGCTACACCCGAAGCGAGGCTGGCCGCGGTGACGACCGTCGCGACGGTGTAGCCGAAGACGCGGCTCAAAGCATCCGCTGGCGAAACGTTCTTGGCGATCTTGCCGATGATGATGGCGAGCTGGCCGTCGGCCTCGATCTGCTCCGACGCGGCCGGCAGCACGATGGCGTCGCCGGGGCCGACGACGGCGGTGTTCGGCCGCACCACGAACGCCTCGGCCGAGACCATCGCAACGATCTTCGACCGCGGAATCACCGGCGCGAGCATCTTCACGTCGGCGAGGGCGACCCGGTCGCCGGTCGTGTCGAATCCGGCGAACATCGGGTCACTGGTAAGCACGACCAGTTCGTGCTCGTCAACGATGCCGAACGCGATGGCGCCCTGGTAGCTGTAGCGTGCGATCTTCACGTGTCTCATTCCCGCCCGCAAAGGCCCAAAGGTTCAGCTTAGCCGGGTGAGCCAGCCGTGACGGTCGGGCAGGCGCCCATACTGAATGTCGGTGAGTTCCTGGCGCAGCGACAGGGTGATCTCGCCGGCGGGGGCATCCGCGTCACCGATCGTGAAGTCGCGCGCCTTGAGCTGGCCGATCGGGGTGACGACGGCGGCGGTTCCGCAGGCAAAGACCTCGGTGATGGCACCGGATGCGACACCCTCGCGCCACTCCCCCAGCGTCACCTCGCGTTCCTCCACCGTCATACCTCGATCGCGGGCGAGCTGCATGATGCTGTCGCGGGTGACGCCTTCCAGAATGGATCCGGTCAGGCGCGGCGTGACGAGCGTGTCGGTGCCGTGCACGAAGAACACGTTCATACCGCCGAGCTCGTCGATGTGACTGCCGGTCTCGCCGTCGAGAAAGAGCACCTGGGCACAGCCGTTTTCGTAGGCTTCCATCTGGGGCAGCAGCGACGCGGCGTAGTTGCCGCCGCACTTGGCGGCGCCGGTACCGCCGCGACCGGCGCGGGAGTATTCGGTCGACAGCCAGATCTTCACCGGGGCAACGCCGTCGGCAAAGTAGGCGCCGGCCGGGCTGGCGATGACGTAGAAGCTCACCTGATGGGCGGCGCGCACGCCGAGAAAGCTCTCGTTGGCGATCATGAACGGGCGCAAGTAGAGGCTCGTCTCCGGCGCTGACGGAACCCAGTCGCCGTCGATCGCGATCATCTGCCTGATCGACTCGATGAAGTCGTCGACGGACAGCTCGGGCAAAGCCAGCCGGTGCGCGGAACGCTGCAGGCGCTGGGCGTTCTTCTCGGGCCGGAAGGTCCAGATCGAGTTGTCGGCGTGCCGGTACGCTTTGAGACCCTCGAAGATCTCCTGGCCGTAGTGCAGCACCGACGAGGCTGGGTCGAGCAGCAGCGGTCCGTAGGGCGTGACGCGGGCGTCGTGCCAGCCGGCATCGACCGACCAGTCAATGGTGACCATGTGGTCGGTGAAGTGCTTGCCGAATCCCGGGTCGGCGAGAATTTCGGCGCGTTCGGCTTCGGCGCGGGCCTCGGTCGACGGGGTGACGGTGAAGTTCAGGGGAAACGTTGTGGTCTTGCTCATTTGAGTACCTTGTCTGTCAAAAGCGTCACGATGGCGTCTCCCACCTCAGCCGTGCTGCGTCGCACCGAAGCGGAGCGGCGCGCCAGGTCGTCGGCAACCGCGTCATTGACGCGAGCCGCGGCATCCGTCAGCCCGAGATGATCGAGCAGCAGCGCCACCGAGAGGATGGCCGCGGTCGGGTCGGCGAGTTGCTGGCCGGCGATATCGGGGGCCGAGCCGTGCACCGGCTCGAACATGCTGGGAAAGCGGCCCGTCGGGTTGATATTGCCGGAGGCTGCCAGGCCGATGCCGCCGCTGATTGCCGCTGCCAGGTCGGTGAGAATATCGCCAAAGAGGTTGTCCGTGACGAGTACATCGAATCTACCCGGATTCGTGACGAAGAAAATGGTCGCCGCGTCGACGTGCAGGTAATCCACCGCAACCTGGGGGTACTCCAGCGCCACCTCGTTCACGATGCGCTGCCACAGGCTGCCGGCGAAGACCAGCACGTTGGTCTTGTGCACGAGGGTGAGGCGCTTGCGCTCACGCCCCTGGGCGACCTCGAAGGCGTAGCGCACGACGCGTTCCACGCCGTAGGCGGTGTTGACCGAGACCTCGTTGGCGACCTCCTGCGGGGTGCCACGGCGAATGGCGCCGCCGTTGCCGACGTAGGGACCTTCGGTTCCCTCACGCACGACGACGAAGTCAACCACGCCGGGGGCGGCGAGCGGGCTCGTCACTCCGGGGTAGATCGTGCAGGGCCGCAGGTTCACGTAGTGGTCGAGGGCGAAGCGCAGGCCGAGCAGCAAGCCCCGCTCAATATTGGCGTCTTTCAGCCGGGGGTCGCCGGGAACGCCGCCGACGGCGCCGAGCAGAATCGCATCGTGCTGCTGGATCGACGCGAGGTCGGCGTCGGTGAGCACATCACCGGTTTCAAGGAACCGCGCGGCGCCCAGCTGAAAGGTGCTCGTCTCAATCGTGACGTCATCACGCGCGGTGACAGCGCCGAGTACCTTCACGGCCTCAGCGACAACTTCCGGTCCAATCCCGTCTCCGGGAATGACAGCGAGTTTGATAGTACGAGACATGTGGCTCCGAAACAGTCAACGAACACCTGAATTGCGTATAGTCAAACCTTACCTTTGTCGCCGGAGTGCCTAGGATTGTCCCCAGGGCACCACCAATGGAGAGCGGGAAATCATGAGTATCGGACTAGGAATCTTTCTGCTCGTCGTGGGCGCCATTTTGGTCTGGGCCCTCGACGTGACCGTCACCGGCGTCGACCTGACGCTCGTCGGCTATATTCTGCTCGCGGCCGGAGCGCTCGTGACAATCCTCGGCATTGTGCTGATGACGCGGCGTCGTAACAGCGTGAGCACCACCCGCACGATCGCCGACCCGGCAAACGGCGAGCAGGTCACCCGTCGCGAGAACTCGATCGACGACCTCTAACCCACAGCTCGCGAAAGCGGGTGCAGTGTTGCTTCAGCACTCGCGAAGCAACGCGTCACCCGCTTTCGCGGGCTTTAGCGGGCCCGGCGCAGCGACAGCAGCGCCACGACGGCCGCTCCGAGCACCAGCGCGACGCCGATCCAGGCGGTCAGACCCACACCGCTGTCGAAGGCGTGTCGGGCCGACTCGAGCAGCTGCTCCCCGGCCGCGGGCGAAAGATGGCCGGCCACGGACACCGCCCCGCCGAGAGTCTCCCCCGCCGCCAGCCGGTCGGCCGCGCTCAGGCCGTCCGGCAACAGTACCGCCGCCCGGTAGGACACGGTGAGGATGGTGCCGAGTACGGCCGTTCCGAGCACCGCTCCCAGTTCGTAGGCTGTTTCAGACACAGCGGATGCTGCCCCTGCCTTGTCGGCCGGCGCGGTCGCCACGATGAGCTCGTTCGAGACGGTTTCGGCCGCGCCGATTCCGATGCCGAGCAGCACGAAGGCGACGCCGATCCAGAACGCATCGATTGCACCGCCGCGCAGCGCGATCGACGCGAATCCAGCCACCGACACCAGCAGCGCCACGGGCACCACCCGCGACGGCCGTACCCGGCGTGCAATCGGCACGATCAGCAGTCCGGCCACGATCATCGCGGCCAGGCCGGGAACGAGCACCAGCCCAGCGTTCAACGGCGACAGCCCGAGCACGAGCTGCAGGTGCTGCGAGATGAAGAACAGGCAGCCGACCAGCGCCGTGACACTGAGCAGGTTGACGCCGACCGCGCCGCTGAAAGCGCCGCGTCGAAACAGCCCCATGTCGAGCATGGGGTTCGGCACATGCAGCTGTCGACGCACGAACCAGACGCCGAGCCCCAGTCCGAGCGCGATCGGGGCGACCGTGATCCAGGTCACGCCGTGCTCGGCGATGCTCTTGATGCCGTAAACGATCGGCAGCATGGTGCCGAGTGAGAGGGCAATACTGAGCAGGTCGATGCGCCCCGGGTGCGGATCCCGCGATTCGGTCACCAGAATTGGCGCCAGCACGAGCAGCGGCAGCAGAACGGGAACGGCGATCAGAAAGACCGAGCCCCAGGCGAAGTGCTCGAGCAGAATGCCGCCGACCACCGGGCCAAGGGCGCTGCCAGCCGCAAAGCCGGTGGCCCAAATCGCGATAGCGAGGCGACGCTGGTCGCGGTCGACGAAGGTGGAACGCAGCAGCGACAGAGTCGACGGCATGAGCATGGCGCCGAAGAATCCGAGGGCGGCGCGGGCGATGATGAGCCCCTCGATGCTCGGGGCGAAGGCCGCGAACACCGACACCACTCCGAAACCGGTCGAACCGATCATCAGCAGGCGGCGACGTCCAATGCGGTCGCCAAGGCTGCCCATGGCCACGAGCAGGCCGGCGAGCACGAGCGGGTAGATGTCGACCATCCAGAGCAGCTGCACCCCGGTCGGCCGAGTCGCCTCCGAGATGGCGGGGAGCGCAAAGTTGAGCACGGTGTTGTCGATCGACACCAGCAGCACCGGAAGCATCAGCACCGCGAGCGCCCACCATCGTCGGCGATCGTGCACGACTGTCAGAGCGGACACGGCGCCGCGCGCCTGCGGGGTAGCGCTGCTCAGGGCGGTGCTGGTCAGGTCAGGGGGCTTGGTGGGAACAACAGGGGCAGACACGATCTCAACACTCTCTGGGTAGTTTCTGCGACCGCTCCTTCAGCGGCACAAGGTTTACTGTACCGGCTGGACGGTATAGTTGTCCAGCGTGAAGCCCGCCCATTTCGGTACCATGGGCCAATGTCGAAAAATGTGCCAGCATCATCCGTTCCTACCCGGGATCGTCTGCTCGATGCCTTCGAGGAGTTGCTGGTCGAGGGCGGAGAGCGCTCGGCGACGCTGGATGCCGTCGCGGCGGCCGCTGCGGTCTCCAAGGGCGGACTGCTTTATCACTTCAGCTCAAAAGGCGCCCTGATCGAGGGCATGCTGGCCCGTCTCGATGCGCTCGCGAACGAGGATGCCGAGAACATCCGCACGGCCCCGGCCGGCCCGGTCGACTACCTCATTCGAACCTCGGTGCACACCGGCAGCCCGCTCGACCGCGCCTACATCGCTGGCTCCCGCCTCGCCCAGGGTCGCGATCCACGAGCCATGCAGGTGCTCGGCGATATTCGGCGCCGCTGGCTCTCGGTCATCGAAGACGCTGTCCACGACCCGGATACCGCCGAGGCGATCATGCTCATTAGCGACGGACTCTACGTCAACAGTTCGCTGGCCGAACACGAACTGGCGCCACAGGACCACACCGCCGAGTCCATGACCCGGCTGATCACCCTGATCGGCCGGCTCCTGCCGCAGACCTGAACCGGATATCCCGCTGCCCACGCCGCGCGGGATCGTAAAACGTCCTAAAACCAACCCCGGCAGTACGATTTGCGACCCTTCGGACTCACTTCGCGCGTCGGAGTCGTTTAACAGCGGATGCGAGTGGGCGCCGGCCTGGCCTCTGCCCACTCGCATCCGTTTTGAAGAGAGCTAGTCGGTGAGGGCGATCTCCACCATGATCTCGGCTTCGATGGCCGCGCGAACAGAGGCGAGCAGACCGGCTGGAACCTCGGAGTCGACGGTCAGAACGCTGAGAGCCTTGCCGCCGGCCACGTGGCGGGCGATCTGCATGCCGGCGATGTTAATGTTGGCGTTACCGAATTCGCGGCCATACACGGCGACGATTCCGGGGCGGTCGGTGTAAAGCATGACGATAAGGTTCTTGGCGAACGGAACCTCGACGTCGTAACCGTTGATCTCGACGATCTTCTCGATCTGCTTGGTGCCGGTGAGGGTACCCGAGACGGAGACCTGCGAACCATCGGCGAGGGCTCCGCGCAGGGTGATCACGTTGCGGTACTCGGGCGACTCGGCGTCGGTGAGCATGCGCACGGTGACACCGCGCTGCTCGGCCAGCAACGGCGCGTTGACGTAGGAGACGGTTTCGCTGACCACATTGGTGAAGATGCCCTTGAGCGCGGCGAGCTTGAGCACGCTGACGTCGTACGCGACGAGTTCGCCGCGCACCTCGATGTCGACGCTCGTGAGCGGGCTGTGGGCGGCGAGGCCGGAGAAGACCTGGCCGAGCTTTTCGACCAGCGGGATGCCGGGGCGCACATAGGGGTCAATGACTCCGCCGGCGACGTTGACCGCGTCGGGCACGAGCTCGCCCGACAGTGCGAGGCGCACGGACTTGGCGACGGAGACGCCGGCCTTCTCCTGCGCCTCGTCGGTCGACGCACCGAGGTGCGGCGTGGTGATGATGTTGTCGAGGCCGAGCAGCGGCGAGCCGGTCGGCGGTTCACTGACAAACACGTCGAGGCCGGCGCCGGCGATGGTGCCGGCGACGAGGGCTTCGTGCAGTGCGTCTTCGTCGATGAGGCCGCCGCGGGCGACGTTCACGACGAACGCGGTCGGCTTCATGAGCTTGAGCTGGGCTGCACCGATCATTCCGGTGGTCTCCGGCGTCTTCGGCATGTGGATCGTGACGAAGTCGGACTGCGCGAGCAGTTCATCGAGGGTGACCGGGGTCACGCCGAGCTGCTGGGCGCGCGCCGAGGTGATGTAGGGGTCGTAGGCGATGACGTTGGTGCCGAAGGCCTGCATGCGCGCGGTGATCAGGGCGCCGATGCGGCCGAGACCGATGATGCCGATGGTCTTTTCGTACAGCTCGGTGCCGGTGTACTTGGAGCGCTTCCACTGACCGTCGGCGAGAGCGCCGGAGGCGGCGGGGATGTGACGGGCGAGGCTCAGGATGTGCCCGACGGTCAGCTCAGCGGCCGAGATGATATTGGAGGTGGGAGCGTTGACGACCATGACGCCGGCCGCGGTGGCGGCCTTAATGTCAACGTTGTCCAGGCCGACGCCCGCACGAGCGATGACCTTCAGGAACGGAGCGGCCTGAATCGCTTCGGCATCCATTTTGGTGGCGGAGCGCACCAGAACGGCCTGCGCGGTGGCGAGCTCGGCGAACAGCGCGGAGCGATCCGTGCCGTCTACCTGGTGAATGTCAAAGTCGGGCCCGAGAGCATCGACGGTGGCGGGGGAAAGTTCTTCGGCGATCAGGACGACGGGCTTCGACAATAAAATCGGATCCTTAGATTGCGGGTGTTGGTGGCAGGGCAATAGGCGCCACTCTTTTTCCACCCTACCGGCTGCACAATAGAGCCATGAGCAGCGACGTAATAGACGGACTCCAACTGGCCCTGCGGGTTATTCTCGCGGTGGTCTTCATCGGCGCCGGGATCATCCATTTTCTGCCCTCGGTGCAGCGCACCATGGCGGCGATGATTCCGCCGCGACTGCGCACGGCGGGCTGGGCCAACCCGACCAACCTCGTACTGTTCACTGGGCTGTGCGAGCTGGCCGGCGGCTTCGGGTTGCTGTATCCCCCGACTATGCTGCTAGCCGCTGGGGCTCTCGTGCTGTTTCTGGCGGCGGTGTTTCCGGCTAACGCCTACGCCGCCCGGCACAAGAAACGATTCGGGCGGATCGCGATTCCGTTCGTTCCCCGACTCATCGCCCAACTGGTGCTGATGGCTCTGATCGTGGTCGCCGTGATCTAGTCAGGCGATCAGCCGACCGAGGCCGAACACCGTGGCGATGTCGAGCGACAGGGCAGCAACCGCACAGAGTCCGACGAGCAGGGTCAGCGCCTGCACTCCGAAGGCCCGGTTGCGGCCGAGCCAGAAGGCGAGGGCGTAGACCATCACCGGCAGGAGTACCGCAAAGATCAGCACGGCCCAACCGAAGCCGCTCAGCTGGGTGTCGAGGGACTGCGCCTGCAGGTTCAGACCGACCAGGTTGCCGATGGCTTCCCAGACGTCGTAGGCGTAGAACAGTCCGATGAACAGTGCGATGGTCAGCAGGATCCAGCGCGGCGGGCGGCGACGGTGCACGGTATTCGTACCAACGGTGCCGGTGGGCTCGAGGTCGCTCATCCGGGGATCCCCGATCCGAGCAGGAAGGGCACGGGAATCAAAACGACCGCGCCGATCAGCAACCAGACCCAGCGTGCGCGCGGCCGGCTCAGGGTGAGCCAGAAGGTCGCCCCAAACCAGATCACGGGTGCCGCCACGGCCAGCCAACCGCCGAGGGAAGTCATAAAATCGGCGACGGGATCGCCCGAAGTGAGAACCGTCGAACGCGCGAGACGGGACACGCCAATGAACCAGCCGATCGAGTAGAGCAGGTACATTCCGGCGAGGATACCCATGCCCACCAGGGCGGCCGAGCTCGCGGCCGCGCCATCCGATTCGGTCTTCTCGGCATCCGCTGCGGTGTCGGTGGGGGCAGCATCCGCTGCGGTGTCGGTGGGGGCAGCATCCGTTTTGGGGGTGGTCCACCCCTCCGGCAGGCTGGTCGTCTCGGGCGCGGCCCGACCGGTTCCCCCGGGAGCCAGCGTCGGGTCGTCGTCACCGGCCCAGTTCAGCGCATCGTCGTCGCGTGTGGCATTCATTTTTCCAGAGTATCCGGTTGCCGCCGAAGCTACCCGAACAGCGGCTTCAGAGCGGTGACCAGTTGTTGCACGCCCAACACGATGAAGAGCAGCGCGCAGATGCCCAGCGCACCGTTGGTGAACCACTTATTGCGCCATTCCCGCGGGATGCGCTTGCCGTTCAACAGTCCCAGCAAGGTGATGGCGAGAAACGGCATGAATAGTGAGCCGAGTACGCCGTAGGCCAGAATGAGGCCGATCGGTGAGCCGAGCAAAAACAGGATCATGGGCGGAAAGGTGAGCCATAACAGGTAGAACTTGAAGTATTTGCCACCGACGAGGGTGTCGGGGTGGCCGGACTTCTTACCGCGCATATTGCCCCAGAAGTCGGCGAACATGAGGCTCACGCCGTTCCACACACCGATGATCGATGAGAACGATGCCGCCCAGAAGCCCACCAGAAATCCGGTACCGACGACGACGCCGTACTTCTCGTTGAGCACCGTGGAGAGGTCGAGCAATCCCTTGTCCCCCGCGCTCAGGGTGATACCGGCAGCGGCGACCACCTCGGCGCCGACGATGAGCATGGCGACGACGAAGATGCCGGTCATGACGTAGGCCATGCGGTTGTCGATGCGCATGACTTTCATCCAGCGCGGAGTGGACCAACCCTTTTCGCGTAGCCAGTAGCCGTAAGCGGCGAGGGTGATGGTGCCGCCGACACCGCCGGCCAAAGCGAGCGTGTAGAGCACTCCCCCCTCAGGGATGATCGGCACGAGGCCGGCGAGCATGGCCGGAAAGTCGGGCACGGCGATGACGGCGAGGCCGACGACGGTGATGAACATGATGCCGACGAGCACTGCTGTGACCTTCTCAAAGAAGGCGTAGCGGCCGAACCAGACCATGGTGAGACCGGCGAGACCCATGAGAACGGCCCAGACCGGCAGCGGAAAGACCGGGAACAGTGCGGCGAGGGGCAGGGCAGCCGAGGACATGGCGGTGGCCCCGTAGACGAAGCCCCACAGCATGATGTACGGACCGAAGTACCAGGTGGTCCATTTACCGAGGGACCGCCAGCCCTCGAAGATGGTCATGCCGGTAGCGAGGGTGTACCGGCCGGCGCCCTCGACCAGCACGATCTTGAGGATCACACCGAGAATGACCGCCCAGAGCAGGGCGTACCCGTATCGGGATCCGGCGACGAGGGTGGCGACCATGTCGGCGGCTCCGACGCCGGTCGCGGCCACGACCAGTCCGGGGCCAACGATCTTCCATTTGGGAAGCGGACCGTCGTCGAGGGGGGCAGGGGCGACCAGCTTGACGTCGCCGGTGTTGTTGCCTGAGGTCATGGTGGTACCGGCCTTACACGAGTGGAACGAAGGCCCCACAGGCCCCCGTTTTGCAGGACTTGCGGCGAAGCGGTGCGTCGGTGCACAGGACCAGCGGAACCGGCCATGCGACCGGTGCGTTCCTCGACTCTACCTATATTGGGGTAATCACCGGGTTTTCACACGGAGGTGAAGGCCACCGCCCGGTCGACTCCGTCATAGCCACCGGCCGGCGCTGCGAGACCGAACAAAGCCGCCACCGTCGGTGCTACGTCCATCGTGCGCGCCGAGTCCGACAGGGTGATTCCGGTGCGCACGCGCGGGCTTCCACCGGAGATGAAGAACGGAATCGGCTCCGTCGTCGGATGCCCGTGATTGCCCGGAATCGGATTCGACAGCACGGCTGGATCAGAAAAGCGCCAGCCCGCCCGGCAGTAGGCCACGAGGTCACCGGCGTTTGCACCCAGTCGCAGCTCTGCCGGTTCATGCACCGCGAGCACCCCCTCGTGGGCCGTGACCAAAGCACGGACTTCGGCGAGTCCGGCAGCACGGCCGGCGTCGCTGTCCACCCAGTACACCAGGTCGGCGCCGCCGTTCTGACCGATGACGGCCTGCTCGCGCAGTGCCGGGTGATCCTGCAAAATCAGATCAATCGAGATCACGTTCGAGGGGATCGACCAATCCATCGAGTGGTCGGCGAGCACCATGATGACACTGCTCTCCCAGAGCCCGACAGCGACCAGGTGATCGACGAAACGACCGATCTGAGAGTCGCTCCGGGCCAGAGCCGCGGTGCGGGCGATCTTGACCGAAGAGCCGGTTTCGTCAGAGTGCCCGAACCGGTCGATGTCGCCGAAGTTGGCGAAGACCAGGTCGGGGTCGGACGCCGTGACCATGGCGATGAGGGCGTCCATCGTGAACTGGTCGGGCGCGTGGCCGCTCACCGGTACGAGCGGCGCCGGCTCCCACCGGTAGGTCGCGCGTTCGCCGAATATTCCGAACAGGTACTCCTTGCTGAGCACCGATCCGGTGGTCAGGCCCCCGGTTCGCAGCCGCTCCAGCACGGTCGGAAACCGCAAATCGCTCGGTCGGTCCAGGTTGCGCACAACACCTTCAGCACGGTCGTAAACGGCATTCGCCGGAACACCGGAGCGGTCCGGCCGGACGCCGGTCATCATCATGACGTGATTGGGGATGGTCTCCATAATGGGGAGCGACCGGGCCGCCGGAAAATTGACGCCCTGTGTACGCAGCGCGTGCAGGCGGGGTGTGAGCTCAGGCGTGATCTCGTCGGGGCGGCATCCGTCAATGACCAGCACGTACACCCGGGTACGGGCGGCGGGGGCTCTTGGGTCTGCAGCAGCGGATGCCGCGGCCCAGGCCGCTCCCGGCGCTGCGGACAGCACGACGGCAGCTCCGGCGCCCACGGCGATCTTGAGAAATGTCCGACGGTTGGCGATGCCGTCTGCTTGGCTCACCGCTGTCAGCGAATCGAGGCCGCTCACAACGCGGCCGTCACCGTCTGCGTACCGGCCGCGACCCGGAACGACGTCGACAGTGAGCTCGTGGACGCCGGGCTGGTGCGCTCCGACAGCACGTACCAGTCCATCCGCACCGCTGCCGGTGTCACCTCGAGCACGGAGAAGCCGTGCGAGTCGAAGTCGAGGTATTTGACGTGCGGGTTCGCGGTCCGGAACGCGGTTTCAACGGCGAGGGACGCGGTGCGCGGCGGCACCCCGAGAATGTCGTCGAGATTGTCGCTGGTCACCGAGGTGCAGACCAGTTCGGTGGCGACGGAGGTGCCGGTTGTCGGGTAGGTCAGCGGGTCGGCCGGAATGTCGCAGGCCCAGCCGGAGTGGATGTCCCCGGTGAGGAAGACGGTATCCGTGACGCCGTGGTCGCGCAGGTGACTGATCACACGACTGCGATCGGCGGCGTAGCCGTCCCACTGGTCGACGTTGTACGGCACGCCGTCGATCATCGTGGTACCGAGGAGGGCCTGCACTCCCCCGATCTCGGCGGTGGACAACGTCGACGGAAAGCGCACCGGCGCGATCATTACCGGGTTCCCCACCAGTTTCCACTGCGTGTCGGTTTGCGTGAACCCGTCGAGGAGCCAGTCCATTTGTGCGGTGCCGGTGATGGTGCGGTCGGGGCTGGAGATGTCGGCGCTGACGATGTTTGCGGCCTGCTCGCTGCGGTAGCTGCGCAGGTCGAGCATCGACACACTCGCCAGGTCGCCGAAGCCGAAGCGACGATAGAGCTGGCCGCCCACGTCGTAGCGCACCGGCATCCACTCGGCATAAGCCTGCTGGGATGCCTCCCGCCGCGCCTTCCATGTGCCCTCGTTGCCCTCGGTGTGGTTTTCGGCGCCCTCCGACCAGGCATCGTTGGCGGATTCGTGGTCGTCCCAGGTGACGATGAAGGGCACCGCGGCGTGCAGCGACTGCAGATCGAGGTCGGATTTGTACTGCGCGTGCCGACGACGGTAGTGCTCGAGGGTGATCATTTCGGTCGTGGGGTCGTGTGGCCGCACGACCACGTCACGGGCCTGGTACTCACCGACGCCGTATTCGTAGAGGTAGTCCCCGAGGTGCAGCACGACGTCGAGGTCGCCGCGATCGGCGAGGTGACGGTACGCGGTGAAGAAGCCCGCCTGCAGGTTGGCGCAGGACACGACACCGAGGCGCAGGCGATCGATGGCGACACCGGCGGCCGGGGCTGTCTTGGTGCGACCGACCGGGGAAACGACTCCGCCGGAACTGAAGCGAAACCAGTAGCTGGTGGACGGCCGCAGCCCGGTCGGTGTCGCCTTCACCGTGTGATCCCGGGCTGCACCGGTTATGGTCGTGCCCCTCGCTGCGACCCGCAAAAAGCCCGAGTCCTCGGCCACCTCCCAGGTCACCGAGACGTCGGGGCCCAGGCCCGATCCGGGTGCGGCTTCGGTCATCGGAGTGACCCGAGTCCAGAGCAGGATGCCGTCGGGCAGCGGGTCTCCGGAGGCAACCCCGTGGTCGAATCGGGTGCCGGCAGACAGGACGGCGGCGTTCGAGCTCGCTGACTGGCCGCCCACGGTCGCTGCTGCGGCGCCGGCAACAACGAAAACACCGGCCGAGAAGAGATCACGTCGAGAGAGAGTAGACATCACCCCAGTTTGGGGGCGACTGCCGAATACTTGGCAGTGAGATCATTCTGTTCACCGAGTGTTCAGCGCGGGCCGGCTGGTGTAAGTCAGGCCAGTCGACGGATTCCGGCGCTCACGCACCACGTCCATCCCAGAATACCCACGAGGGCCAGGCGCTCCGCGAGCCCGATCACACCGGGCGCCCAGGCACTGGCGGCGACGACTGCGAGCAGACCGGTAAGGGTGAGCGCCGCGAAAACTATCGCCCATGGCTGCACCCGCGGCATAACCCGGCGGATGCGCAACCAGGCCGTGAGTAGCAGGATGGCGATCAGGGCCGCGACGAAGCCGAAGGACGCTACGGCCAGGTGGATGGCGCCGACGGTGGTCGACGTCTGCAGGGTGCTCTCGTGGGACGCGCTGACATCGGTCGGAAAGAAAGCGAGCACGGCCGAGCTGGCTCCCCCGACAAGAAACAGCCCGAGGCCGGCGCCGAGCAACAGGTCCCGACGCCGTGGGACCAGCAGCCTGGCCGCCAGCGCGATCGCCACGACGGCGGCGACGCAGAACACCGCTCGCCCGAGAAAATTGAGGTTCATGATCCAGCCGAACGGCCCGACCGCGAGGTTGCTCTCGGCGTCGCTGATCGGGCTGTAGTGCGGCGGCAGAAATTGCAGCACCACGTCGATGAACACGTAGAGGCACACGCCGAGCATGGCCAGGGCCGACATACGGTTGCGCCACACCGTTTGATTTTCGGTGCCCACGGCATCCGTTGTCATTCGTTTGCCCTTTCGACGCTCGTGCCGGGGAACGAAGAAGGGGCTCTCGCGAACGAGAACCCCTTCCTCAATCTAAGCGGATGCTTAGCGCGACACCGAACCGTCGGTGTAGTCGTCGTCGTTCGAGGCATTCCACGCGAAGAGCTTGCGCAGGCTGCGGCCGGTGGCCTCGATCGGGTGCTCTTCGCCCTTCTTGCGCAGGGCGAGGAACTCGACTCCGCCGTTGTCCTGGTCGGCGATGAAGCGCTCGGCGAATGCGCCGCTCTGGATGTCGGCGAGAACGGCCTTCATGTTCTCCTTGACGCTCGGGTCGATGACGCGCGGGCCGGAGACGTAGTCGCCGTACTCGGCGGTGTCGGAGACGCTCCAACGCTGCTTGGCGATGCCACCCTCCCACATGAGGTCGACGATGAGCTTGAGCTCGTGCAGCACCTCAAAGTACGCAACCTGCGGCTGGTAGCCGGCCTCGGTGAGAACCTCGAAGCCGTACTGGATCAGCTGTGAGGTACCGCCGCAGAGCACTGCCTGCTCGCCGAACAGGTCGGTTTCGGTTTCTTCGGTGAAGGTGGTCTTGATGCCGGCGGCGCGCAGGCCACCGATCGCCTTGGCGTAGCTGAGGGTGAGCGGCCAGGCGTTGCCCGAGGCGTCCTTCTCGACGGCGACGATCACGGGAACGCCGCGACCGGCTTCGAACTCGCGGCGCACGGTGTGGCCCGGACCCTTCGGGGCGACCATGACGACGTCAACGCCGTCGGGCGCCGTGATGTACCCGAAGCGGATGTTGAATCCGTGTCCGAAGACGAGGGCCTTACCGGCAGCCAGGTTCGGCAGCACGTCGTCCTTGTACAGGTGACGCTGCACCTGGTCGGGCGCGAGGATGACGATGACGTCGGCCCAGGCCGCGGCATCCGCTGTGGACAGCACGGTGAAGCCGGCTTCTTCGGCCTTGGCCTTGCTCTTGGAGCCGTCCTTCAGGCCGATCTTGACCTCGACGCCGGAGTCGCGCAGGTTCTGCGCGTGGGCGTGACCCTGCGAGCCGTAGCCGATGACGGCCACCTTCTTGCCCTGAATGATCGACAGGTCGGCGTCTTTGTCGTAGAAAATCTCAGACAATGTGTATTTCTCCTCGTGAATTGATTAGTAGAAAAAGTTGAAACCGTTAGTTTTTGAAGACGCGTTCGGTAATCGATTTGGAACCGCGGCCGATGGCGAGCATGCCCGACTGCGCAAGTTCGCGAATTCCGAACGGCTCGAGAATGCGCAAGAACGCCTGGGTCTTGCCGGTGTCACCGGTGACCTCGATGACGAGGGCGTCGGCGGCGACGTCGACGACCCGGGCTCGGAACAGGGTGACCGCTTCGAGCACCTGCGACCGGGTCGTGTTGTCCACCTTGACCTTGATCAGGAGGTGTTCGCGCTGCACCGACTGGGTGGGGTCGAGTTCGACGATCTTGATCACATTGATCAGCTTGTTGAGCTGCTTCGTCACCTGCTCGAGCGGGATGTCCTCGACGTCAACCAGAATCGTGATGCGGGACAGCCCGGCGATCTCGCTGTGCCCCACGGCGAGGCTCTCAATATTGAAGCCGCGACGCGCGAACAGGCCGGCGACGCGCGTGAGCAGGCCGGGCTTGTCCTCGACGAGCAGGCTCAGAACGTGGCTCGTCACGGTTACTCGTCTCCCCAGGTGGGTGCATGGTCTTTGGCGTACTGAACGAAACTGTTGCTGACTCCCTGCGGAACCATCGGCCACACCATGGCGCCGGGGCTCACAATGAAGTCGATGACGACGGGGCGGTCATTGGTGGCGAGGGCCAGTTTGATGGCGTCATCGACCTGGTCCTTGCTGGTGACCCGAATTCCGAGCGCACCATAGGCATCCGCCATCTTGAT
This sequence comes from Cryobacterium sp. TMS1-20-1, assembly GCF_004402355.1. Taxonomy (NCBI): domain Bacteria; kingdom Bacillati; phylum Actinomycetota; class Actinomycetes; order Micrococcales; family Microbacteriaceae; genus Cryobacterium; species Cryobacterium sp. TMS1-20-1. The sequence continues at coordinate 133,630 of NZ_SOGF01000026.1, forward strand.
GAAGTCCGGAACCATGGCGGTGCCGTGACCGGTGTTCAGGTCGGTGAAGGAGTGCCGCCCGTCGTAAAACAGCGACTGCCACTGGCGCACCATGCCGAGGGAGGAGTTGTTGATGATCGCGACCTTGATCGGGATCTTGTTGATCGTGCAGGTGGCGAGTTCCTGGTTGGTCATCTGAAAGCAGCCGTCGCCGTCGATCGACCAGACCACGCGGTCCGGCTCGGCGACCTTGGCGCCCATCGCCGCGGGAACCGAGTACCCCATAGTGCCGGCTCCACCCGAGTTGAGCCAGGAATTGGGACGCTCGTACTTGATGTACTGCGCCGCCCACATCTGGTGCTGGCCAACGCCGGCCGCGTAGACCGCTTCCGGGCCGGTGAGCTCGCCGATTCGCTGGATCACGTACTGCGGGGCCAACAGGCCGTCGGTGGGCTCGGTGAAGCCGAGCGGGAACTCGTCTTTCAAGCCACGCAGGTAGGTCCACCACTCAGCGGTGTCGGGAACACCGGCGTCGGGGGCGGCGGCCTGAACCGCCTCCTGCCAGGCAACGATGAGATCGGCGATGACATCTTTGGCATCACCGACGATGGGTACATCGGCCAGACGGATCTTGGAGATCTCGGCCGGGTCGACGTCAACGTGCACGATCTTCGCATTCGGGGCGAATTCGCTGATCTTTCCGGTCACCCGGTCGTCGAAGCGTGCTCCGAACGAAATGATGAGGTCGCTCTCCTGCAGCGCGAGCACGGCGGGAACGGTGCCGTGCATGCCCGGCATTCCGAGGTGCTGCGGGTGCGAGTCGGGGAAGGCGCCACGTGCCATCAGGGTGGTCACGACCGGTGCGCCGGTCGTCTCGGCGAGCACGAGGAGCTCGGGTGAGGCCTTGGCCCGGATCACACCGCCGCCCACGTAGAGCACCGGCTTCTTGGCATTGAGCAGCAACTGGGCCGCAACCTGCACCTGCTTGCCGTGGGCCTTGACGATCGGCCGGTAACCAGGAAGGTCGAGCTTCGGCGGCCAGATGAACGGTGCCAAGTTCTGCTGCGCGTCCTTGGTGATGTCGACGAGCACCGGGCCGGGGCGTCCGGTCGAGGCGATGTGGTACGCCGAGGCGATGGCCGCCGGAATCTCCTCTGCCCGGCGAGCCAGGAAGGAGTGCTTGGTGATCGGCATCGTGATGCCGATGATGTCGGCCTCCTGGAAGGCATCCGTTCCCATGGACGTCGAGAAGACCTGGCCGGTGATCGCGAGCAGCGGGACCGAGTCCATGTAGGCGTCTGCAATGGCCGTGACCAGGTTGGTGGCACCCGGTCCGCTCGTGGCGATCGCCACGCCGACCCGGCCGGTTGCGGAGGCATAACCCTCGGCGGCATGACCGGCACCCTGTTCGTGGCGCACCAGAATGTGGCGGATCTTGGTTTGCGTCATCAGCTCGTCGTACAGCGGGATGACGGCGCCGCCGGGGATACCGAAAACGTCGGTAACACCGAGCAGCTCCAGGGTGCGAATGATCGCCCCCGAACCGGTGAGCATTTCCGGCTCCGCGGACGCGGGGGCCGAGGGCACAGGCGTGGTTTCCGTGGTCATGATCGTAGAATCCCTACTTTGAAATCGGTCTTGCGACATCTATCAGCGTGTCCCCACGGGGTGTGCCGGTGAGCCGGTGCGCAGCGTCAGCCGGTGATGGCGCCTTCGGCGGCGGAATGCACGAGCTTTGCGTACTTTGCCAGCACGCCCCGGGTATAGCGCGGGGGAAGAGGTGCCCAGCCGACTTGCCGGGCGGCCAGCTCAGCAGGTGCGACCAGTAGGTCAAGCGTGCGAGCTGCGATATCGACCCGTATCAGATCACCATCGCGCACGAAGGCGATTGGACCTGCGTCCACCGCTTCGGGTGCTATGTGGCCGATGCACAGTCCGGTTGTGCCGCCTGAGAATCGACCGTCCGTTAATAGTAGTACATCGGAGCCGAGCCCAGCGCCCTTGATGGCGGCGGTGATCGAGAGCATCTCGCGCATTCCCGGCCCGCCCTTCGGGCCTTCGTAGCGGATGATGACGACGTCACCCTTGTAGATTTTCCCCTCGGTCAAGGCGTCCATCGCCGCGCGCTCCCGCTCGAACACCCGGGCGGGGCCTTCGAAGACGGCGGCGTCGAAGCCGGCGGTCTTCACCACAGCACCTTCGGGCGCGAAGCTGCCCTTGAGGATGGTGATGCCACCGCTCTTGTGGATCGGGTTGTCCAGGGTGCGCAGCACCTCGCCGTCGAGGTCGGGTGGGTCGATCTCGGCAAGGTTCTCGGCGACGGTCTTGCCGGTCACGGTGAGGGCGTCGCCGTGGATCAGGCCGGCTTCGAGCAGCGCGCGCATGACGACGGGCACGCCGCCCTGGCGGTCCACGTCGTTCATGACGTACTTGCCGAACGGCTTGAGGTCGCCGATGTGCGGAACCTTGTCGCCGATGCGGTTGAAGTCGTCGAGGGTCAGCTCGACCTCGGCCTCGCGGGCGATGGCGAGCAGGTGCAGCACGACGTTGGTGGAGCCGCCGAAGGCCATGGCCACGGCGATGGCGTTCTCGAATGCCTTGCGGGTGAGGATGTCGCGGGCGGTGATACCGAGGCGCAGCATGTTGACCACGGCCTCGCCCGAGCGGTGGGCGAAATAGTCACGGCGACGGTCAGCGGATGCCGGGCTCGCCGAGCCGGGCAGACTCATTCCGAGGGCTTCCGCGACACTGGCCATGGTGTTCGCGGTGTACATACCGCCGCAGGCGCCCTCGCCCGGAGCGAACGCGCACTCGATGCGCTTCGCATCCGCTTCACTCATGCGGCCGGCCTTGACCGCGCCAACGGCCTCGAACGCGTCGATGATGGTGATGTCTTTTTCGGTGCCGTCGGAAAGTTTGACCCAGCCCGGGGCGATCGATCCGGCGTAGAGGAACACGCTGGCGAGGTCGAGGCGGGCGGCGGCCATGAGCATGCCGGGTAGGGATTTGTCGCAACCGGCCAGCAGCACGCTACCGTCGAGGCGTTCGGCCTGCATGACGACCTCGACCGAGTCAGCGATGACCTCACGCGAGACGAGCGAGAAGTGCATGCCCTCGTGGCCCATCGAAATGCCGTCGCTGACCGAGATGGTGCCGAACTGCAGCGGGTAGCCGCCACCGGAGTGCACGCCTTCTTTGGCGGCCTGGGCGAGGCGGTCGAGCGAGAGGTTGCACGGCGTGATCTCGTTCCACGAACTCGCAATGCCGATCTGGGGCTTGTCCCAGTCGGCGTCGCCCATGCCGACGGCGCGAAGCATTCCACGGGATGTGGTGGCCTCGATTCCATCCGTGACGGCGCGGCTACGGGGTTTCACATCGATCTCAGACATGCCTCCGAGTCTAGAACCTCAGGGCGCCCTCTATTTTCAATGGGTCCTCAAAGCGCAAGGCCAGCACGGAGTGCGGCGATGCGCACGAGGACCTGAGTGACTTCCTTGGGGCTGCGCACCCGGTAGCCGGCGAGAGTTGCGCCCTGGCCGATCTTGAGGCCGAGATCGTCGTCACGCAATGCCGCGAAAGCGTCTTCATCGGTCACATCGTCGCCGGCGTAGAACACCCGGTCGGCCCCGGTGTACTCGCGCAGCTTCTCGAGGGCATCGCCCTTGGTGCTGGAGCGTACCGAGAATTCCAGCACGTTCTTACCTTCGCGAACGGTAAGTCCGGGCAGCTGATCGGTGAGTTGTTCCCTTGCCTCGCGCTGGGCAGTTTGGCCGTCTTTCTCGGTCGCGAGCCGGGTGTGCAGGGCCAGACCGGCGGGCTTGCGCTCGATGGTGGTCCCGGCAATCGATCCGGAGATGCTGGTGAGCACCCGGGCAAGGGTGTCGAGCTGTTCGAGCTCAGAGGAGACCAGGTTGAGTTCAATCTCGGGGGTGTCCAGCTGAACCTCGATGCCGTGCGAGCCGGTGAGCAACACCGAACTCTGCGGCTGGGCAACGTGCTGCAGACTCACCAGGGCGCGCCCCGAGACGAAGGCTACGCGCACCCCGGGCAGGTCGAGCAGGGCTTGAACGGCTTCCCGGGTGCCGGTGATTGCACGGGCGTCTTCGGGGTGGTCAACGTGCGGGGCCAGCGTTCCGTCGAAGTCGAGGGCGATGAGCACGTTCTCGGCACCGGCAAGATTCTGCAAGGCCAGGTCGAGATCGTCGGGGATTCCGGCCGCCACGGCAGCGCCGCCGGTGAGGGCCCGCAGGAACGAGGCCGACCAGGCGGCAACATCGTTCTCCGCGACCTTGCGGCGCAGCGATCGCATACGCCTGGCGCGTTCCCGCCGCGGCATCTCGACCGCGCGCACGATGGCGTCCTTGGTGCCGTCGATGTCGTGCGGATTGATCAGGATGGCCTGTTTGAGTTCATCGGCGGCGCCGGCGAACTCGCTCAGCACGAGCACCCCGTCGGCATCGAAGCGCACGGCCACGTATTCCTTGGCGACGAGGTTCATGCCATCACGCAGCGCGGTAACGAGCATGACGTCAGCGGCGAGATACATCGCGACCATTTCTTCACGCGGGTAGCTGTGGTGGTGATAGCTGATGGCGGTGTGGCTGATCGTGGAGAAGTCACCGTTGAGTCGACCGACGGCGAGTTCAATCTCGTCGCGCAGGGCCATATAGGTGCTGACCCGTTCGCGGGACGGGCTCGCGATCTGCACCAGGGTGACGTCTTCGACACTCAGGCGTCCGTCGGCGAGCAGTTCCCCGAAGGCCTTGATGCGGTGGCCGATGCCCTTGGTGTAGTCGAGCCGGTCGACGCCCAGCATGAGCGTTTTCGGGTTGCCGAGGTCCTCCCGAATCTGACGTGCGCGGGCCTGGATATCGGGGCGTCTGGCCAGTTCTTCGTAGGCGGCCGCGTCGATCGAGATGGGAAAGTGCTTGGCGATGACACGACGAGTCTCTCCAGTCTGCCCGCTCTGGCCGGTCTGCCCGCTCTGGCCGTTGTCGCCGGTGGGCACGTCGATAACGACGCCGCGGGTGGCATAGCCATAGAGGCGACGCACCGCTTGGGAGAAATTGCCGGCATCCGCTACCCGTTGAAAGCCGATAACGTCGGCGCCGAGCAGGCCGTGCAGAATCTGTTTACGCCAGGGCAGCTGCGCATAAATGCCATATGGCGGAAATGGAATGTGATTGAAGAAGCCGATGACGAGGTCGGGGCGGGCCTCCCGCAGCAGGCGCGGAACAAGCTGCAGCTGGTAGTCGTGCACCCAGACCGTGGCTCCGGGGGCGGCGACCGCTGCTGCGGCGGCAGCGAATCGACGGTTCACCCTGACGTAGGCGTCCCAGGTTTCGCGGTGATAGCTCGGCGGCGCAATAACGTCGTGGTAGAGCGGCCAGAGGGTGTCGTTGGAGAAGCCCTCGTAGTAGTCCTCAATGTCTTCTTCGTTGAGCCGCACGGGCACGAGCGAGATGCCGTCATTATCGAACGGCGCAAAGGAGCGATCAGCGACGCCGGGCCAGCCGACCCAGGCGCCGTTTGACGCACGCATGAGCGGTTCGAGTGCGGTGACCAGGCCGCCGGGTGAAGTGCGCCAGGTGGCGGCACCGTCGTCGCCTTCCTCGAAATCGACCGGCAGCCGGTTGGAGACGACGACGAGCGTGTAGGCACCGGTTGCGGTGTCATCGGGCGCAGCGTCAGCCCCCGAATCGTCGAGTGCGGTCTGGTCGCGGTCGAACCGCGTGGAGTCGGCTGAATAAGTAATGGATCATCCGTTCCGGGCACACCCGCGGTGCACGCCTGTGTTGCCCTCCCAAGGATACCAGTCGCCCCCCAATCTCATGGGGGGCACCGCGCCCTACGCCCTGGCCAGCCCCAGCCCGAACGAGCGGGCTCCGCGCGCCCGGGCCACACTCCAGAACGAGAGCAGCACGCTACCGATCGCGAACAGGAGCAGTATTGCGGCGGCGGCGGCAACATCCGCTCCCCCGCTTTCACTGACAATCGCCTGCAGGCCGTTCATGGCCCAGGTCAGCGGCAGAAAGGGGCTCAACGCCTGGAACGGGGCGGCAACGAGTTCGATCGGGTACAGCCCACTCGCCGCGGCGAGTTGCAGGGCGAGCAGCACGAGCGAGATGACGATGCCGACCCGACCGAACGCGACGCTCAGCCAGTGCTGCACGGCCACGAACACGAAGGCCAGCAGCAGGGCGAAGCCGAGGGTGGCCGGCAGCAGCGTCCACGCCACATCGAGGGCGGTATGCAGCAGCACGGTGACCAGAACGGCCTGGCCGGCAACGATGGCGAAGGCCCGGCCGAGGCCGCGACGCAGCAACCGGCCGGTGCTCGTCGTCGAAGCCAGGGCGGATGCTGTGAGCGGTGTGAACAGCAGAAAGACGACGAGGGCGCCGATCCACAGGCCGACCGGCACGAAAATCATACCGATGATCGGGCCGGCCGAGTCGATCGCGTGGTCGCGCTCGGTCGTGACACTGACCGGCTCGGAGACGACCGCGGCGGTGGTCGCGGCATCGGTCTCGGTGAAAACGGATGCCCCCGCCGCGCCGTCCGCCAGCCCGGTCGCGAGCTCGGCGGCCCCGGCTTCCAGTGCGTGCGTCCCGGCCTGGGCCGACTCGGTGCCGGAAGAGAGGGTACCGAGCCCGGCGGAAATTCCTTGCACACCGGTCGCGAGATCGCTTGCACCGCTCGACAGGGCTGGGCCGCCGGCCGCTAGCGTAAGCGCACCGTTCGCACTCGACGAGATGCCGTCCAGCACCGACCCAATTCCGGTGCCGGCTGCCCCGATGCCCGAGCTTTGGGCGCCGAGTGCGGTGAGGCCGCCCTGAATTTGCGCGAGCGCGCCGGCGTAGGCTGCGACATTCGGGTCGGCCTGCATCTGCGCGTTGAGGGCCGTGAACGCTGCCGCCGTTCCCTGCACTCCAGAGGCGTAGGCCGGGAGCCCGGTTTCGAGCGGAGCCAGCGCGCCGGCGCCGGACTTCAGCTCGGTCAGCCCCGCGCTCAGCCCGGTGACGCCGTCGGTATAGGAGGCCACGCCCGAGGCATAACTCGTCGCTCCGCTGGCAGCGGATGCCGCCCCGGTAGCGGCGGTCGCCGTGCCGGCCGCAAGGGAATCGAGGCCGGCCTTGACCCCGCTCACCCCGGTGGAGAGCGCGGCCGCGCCGTCGGCGGCATCGGTGAGGGACGAGCCAAGCAGGGCGAGATTCGTGTACAGGCCTTCGAGATACTGCGCGGTGATCGCCTGGCCGAAGGCGCCCGTCATGGCCGAGCCGACCGATTGGGCCAGCGAGCCGGCGAGGTAGGAATGGGCGTCATCGGTGCGAATATCGAGGTCGGCCTGCACCGGGGTGCTGCCTGAGAGCGAGGTGATCGAGGCGGAGAAATCGCTGGGGATGGTCAGAATCGCGTAGGCGTCTCCGGCGGCGAGCGCCGCTTGCGCGTCGGCCGTGTTGGAGATGGTCCAGTCGAATCCGGCCGTGCTGGCATCGCTGGCGCTGGGCGCGGTCAGTTCGGTCACGAGCAATCGACCGGCTAGAACCTGTTGTTCGGTGCCGTCCGGCAGGGTGGTCGTGACGAATTCGTCGTTGTTCACGACGATCGCGGGAATGGTGTCGACCCGGTCATCGGCCGAGACGAGAGCCACCGTGAACAGTCCGGCCACGGCGAGCGGCACGGCGACCACGACGGCCACGAGAGCGGCGACGGTCAGCCGCCGCCGCCGCGGGGTACGGCTGAACAGTTTGTCGAGTGCGGTGCTCATCGCTGCAGGGCCTTTCCATCGAGGGAATCCATCATCAGGTCGACGTCAACTGGCGCGTCGAGATCGATCTGCTGCCACGGTCGATCGTGCGCCGATTCCGGGCCATCGATGTCGAAGCGTGCAGCGCCGAGCACCAGCGTGGTTGTCGGGGGTGCCAGCATGGCCAGTACCGTCGCCAGGTCCCGGCCCAGGAAAGGCTCGGGGAGGCCCTCGCCGAGGTCGACGAAGACCACACCGGGGCGTTCGGTGAGCGCCGCCGCGAACAGCACGGTCGCCCGACCGTGGGCCGGTAGCGCCGAAATCGTCGTGGCGGCCGTCACCGGCTGACCGGCACCCAGGGCCCGGTTAATACTGCTGATCCAGTCGGCGCGACGGCTGGCGACCGAGGCAGTCCGGTACCAGGGCAGGGTGAGCCGCAGCCGTTCGGCGAGCAGTTCTCCGACGGTGATCTCGGTGTCCCGATGCTCACCGATATCGGCGAGGGCAACCCGGCGCAGGGCCTGCTGCCGGTCGGATGGCAGCGGGTAGCCGAGCACCTGCAGTCGTCCGCTGACTGGATCGAGTCGCCCGGCCAGGGTGGCCGCGACGACCCGGCGGTGGCCGGCCGTGCCGGTGAGCCGCACGAGCGAACCAGCCGGAATACTCAGGCTGAGCGGACCGATCGGCGCGGTCTCGAGGCCGAAGACGACTTCATCGGCCGTGATCGCATCGGTCTGCTCCGCCGCCCACGCGCTGTCGTGCAGGTGCTGGCGCAGTCCCTCCCCCTCGATGTCGACGTTCGGCAGCAGCCGCCCGAGCCAGCGTGGCAGCCACCAGGCGGCGTTTCCGGCGAGTGCCATCGCGGCCGGAACGAGCGTCATGCGCACCAGGAAGGCGTCGAGCATGACACCGATAGCCAGAGCGAAGGCGATGCCTTTGATGGCGCCGGTGCCGTCGGGGACGAACGCGAAGAAGACGAAGAACATGATCAGGGCCGCGGCGGTGACAACCCGGCCGGCATGGGCGAAGCCGTGGATGATCGATTGCCGGGCGTTGCCGGTGCGCATGAATTCCTCGCGCATTCCCGAGACGAGGAACACCTCGTAGTCCATCGCGAGGCCGAACAAGACCGCCATGAGCAGAATTGGCAGAAAGCTGAGGATGGGGCCGGGGTTTTCTACGCCGAACAGGTCGGGAAACCAGCCCCACTGAAAGATCGCCACGGTGGCGCCGATGGCGGCGAACACCGACAGTAAAAAGCCGAGCGCGGCCTTGATCGGCACGAAGACGGAGCGAAACACCATCATGAGCAGAATGATCGAGAGCCCAACCACGATGAGCGCGAAGGGAATGAGCGCGTCGGTCAGCCGGTTGGAGATGTCTATGCCGACGGCCGTCGCGCCGGTGACGGCGATCGGGGTGCCGAGGCTCGCGGTGATGCCCGGGCCGAGGTCTCGAATCATTTGCACGAGGTCTTTCGTGGCCGCGGCATCCGGTGCGCTGTCGGGCATCACCTGAATGATGGCCGTGTCGACGGTGGGGTTTGGGGTACCCGTGCCCACGTAGGCGACGCCCGGCAGGTCGCGAATCTGGGCGCCGATGGTGTCGAGGTCGCCGAAGATGTCGGTGGTCTGGGTGATGTCGACGACGACGATGAGCGGGCCGTTGTAGCCGGGGCCGAAGCCGTCCTTGATGAGCTGGTAGGCCTCCCGCTGGGTGGAGCCGGCCGGTTCGGAGCCGCCGTCCGGCAGGTTGAGGTCGAGGCTGAGTGCGGGAATGGCGAGGGTTCCCAGCACGCCGACCACCACGATGACGGCGACGATCGGGGCTTTGAGTACCAGTCCGACCCAGCGCCGGCCCAGGGTCGGTCTTCCATCGTCGGGGGTGGTCGCCCGGCGGTGGGTCCGTCCGCCGACCTTGGGGATGAGTTTGCCCTTGACCACGCCGAGCACGGCGGGCAGCAGGGTCACGGCCACGCCGATCGAGACCAGCACGGCGAATGCGGCGCCGAGTCCCATCACGCTCAAGAAGGGGATGCCGACCACGAGTAGTCCGAGCAGGGCGATGATCACGGTGATGCCGGCAAAGACCACGGCGCCACCGGCGGTGGCGACGGCCGTCGCGGCCGATTCGTGCGGTTTCATGCCGGTAGCCAGCTGGGATCGATGCCGCGACAAAATGAACAGCGAGTAGTCGATGCCGACCGCGAGCCCGAGCATGAGCGCGAGCATGGGGGCGGTGCTCGAGACCGAGACGAAGGCGCTCACCGCGGTGATGCCGCCGATGGCGACGCCGACGCCGATCATGGCCATGAGCAGCGGCATGCCGGCGGCGAGCAGGGAACCGAAGGTAATGAGCAGCACGACGCCGGCGAAGAGCACGCCGAGCACCTCGGTGACGGTGATACCGAAGGTGTTGTCCTGAAAGACCTGGCCGCCGAACGCGACCTGCAAGCCGGCGTCCTCCCCGATCGACCGAGTGGCCACGAGGGCGTCGAGGGTGTCCGTGGACACGTCGGTGGATTGCCCAGTGAGCGCCACCTGGCTGAAGGCGGTCTCGGAGTCGCTCGAGACGGCATCCGCTGCGTAGTCGCTGAACGGGGTGATCACGGTGTCGACGCCGTCGATGGCGCCGATCTCTGTGGCCATGCTTTCGATGGCGGCCCGGTACGGCGCATCATCAATGGATGCCCCGCTCGGCACGTGATAGACGACCTGCACCTGCGCGCCGGCCGCCGAGGGGAACACCGCGGCGAGCGAGTCGATGGCATCCTGCGACTCGGTGCCGGGGATCGCGTAGGACTCCTGCGTCTGGCCGTTGAGGGCTACGCCGCCGCCGAAGATGCCGGCGAGCAGCAGCACCCAGATACCGATGACGAGCCAGGCCCGCCGGTAGGCGAAGTGGCCGAGACGATACAGAACGGTTGCCATGAAAACTACTTTCGGACGGCGCAGAAATTCAGGAGTGAGCGGGGCGCGGGTGCACGGAGACGGGGGCGAGCAGTTCGGTCATCACGGTGCGCAGCGCCGGACGCAGGTCGTCGTCGGGCAGGGTAGCCTCGCCCAGAAAGGTCATGCCGGCCACGAGCGAGTAGGCGGCACCGCCGAGGGCGAAGCCGAACCGCAGGCGGTCTTCATTGCTCGCGTCGTCGTGGCAGATACTCGCGGCGAGACGAACGATGAGCAGTCCGGCCCGGTCGATGATGGCGATGCCGCGCAGCGACTGGGCCTGGTTGATGAAGGTGTGCAGTTCCAGCCGAAACTCGAGCAGAAAGTCGATGAAGTCGTCGACGAACCGCTCACGGGTGGCAATGCTCTCGGGCGCGGTCACGAAGCGGTCGAGAACAACCTCGAGCTGGTCGATGGCCGGCGTGAGCACCTGCTCGAGCAGCACCTCTTTGGAGGCGAAGTGGTAGAGCACACTGGATTTGGAGAAGCCCGCGATGTCGGCAATATTCTGCAGCGAGGTTGCCGCAAATCCCACCGAGGCGAACTGGGTCAGCGCGACCTGGCGCAGATCGGCGCCGGTTTGTGAGCGGATGCCGCCGGCCGGCGGTGCAGCGGATGTCGCAGGAAGAATGGGCACGACCACAGGCTAGTTGACCGATCGGTCAGATCCTGTCCGATCGGTCAGTTCAGGGGTTTTTCTCAGCCTATTCGGGTTTGCCCCGGTCGGGGAGGCTCCGGGTAACCTTAGGCCGGAGGTTCACATGCGAAAGTTCATATTCAGCAGTGCCATGATCGGCGTCATCGCCGGCGGATGGAACACCGTGCAGGCCACCAGGCACGGACCGCGCGACTGGCGTCTGGTGATGTTGTGGCTGGGGTGGGCACTGAGCGCCGCTGTGGCCATCGGCACGGTCATCGAAGACGCCAATAAACGCGAAATCGACAGCTGAGTTCGGCTGCCGGTCGGCGCGCCGTCCGGCGAGTCGCGGTTTGGTGACCGAAACTGGAGGCACTAGCTGATTGTCGGCTGCATCTGAAAGGGGCTCGTCATGTTTGGTCGTCGACGCCGACGTTTGGCCGCGAGCGCGGCGATGAGCGTGGCCGCAGCCCCGGTCCTTGGCGACGAACAGATTTTTGAGCTGCTGCACAACAAACTCGGGGAACTCATCGGCGAAACCGGTGTCTGGACGCTCTCGCCCCGGACCCCCGGCGATACCGACGTCATTTTTCACGGGCTCAAGGCCCGGGAGATCGCGGTCGAACTGACCGAGACCATCCTCACCGAGCAGGCGACGCTGCGCGGCGAAAGCAGCGGCGAACCGACGGCGTTGTCCTGGACCCCGGCCCCGATTGTCACCTGGAACGAACCCGTCTCGATCACCGCGCAGCCGATCGACGCAGCCCCGATCCACACCCAGCTGATCAACACCGCCCCCATTGCAACCGTGGCCAGCGCGGACGACGACCTCGCCGCGGCATCCGCTGCCTGGATCGATAAGGCATCGGCCACCCTCGCCTCCGCTCGCCTCGTAGCCTAAGCAGATCGTCAGCGCACTCTCACCCTCCTGCTGACAGGATGGCCTGATGGCACTCCCTATTGAGGACTACGCACTGATCAGCGACTGCCACTCGGCGGCACTGGTCGGACTCAATGGCAGCATCGACTGGCTCTGCCTGCCCCGCTACGACTCCGCGTCAATGTTCGGTGCGCTGCTCGGCGATGAAAACCATGGCCGCTGGCTGCTCGCGCCCGCCGACCCAAACGCCATCGCCACCCGCCGCTACGACGGCGACACCTTCGTGCTATCGACACTGTGGACCACCAGCACCGGTCAGGTCGAGGTGCTCGACTTCATGCCGCACGGTGATGGCCGGGCCGACCTGGTGCGCCGGGTGCGCGGCATCACCGGCACGATGGCGATGACGCAGGATCTGCGCATCCGCTTTGGCTATGCGACGACGATTCCGTGGGTGCGCCAGCTGAAGGGCGAGTCGGTGCGCGGCCTGGTCGCGATCGCCGGACCCGACGCCATCGTCGTGCGCGGCCCGGCCCTGCACGCGTCAGACCACCGGCACGAATCGCACTTCGATGTCATCGCCGGCGAAACCGTCGATGCCCAAATGACCTGGTATCGCTCGCACCGGGAGATTCCACCGGCCATCGACATCGATGCGGCCTACCGCTCGACCCGCGCCTGGTGGCAGAGCTGGGCATCCCGTTGCAGCCACGAAGGCCCCCTGCGCGCCCAGGTGGTGCGTTCGCTGCTGGTGCTGCGCGCCCTGACGCACGAACGAACCGGCGGCATCGTGGCCGCAGCGACCACGTCACTCCCCGAGCAGGACGGGGGCACCCGCAACTGGGATTACCGCTACGTCTGGCTGCGGGACGCCTCGCTCACGCTCGAGGTGCTGCTCAGCCACGGCTACGAGGTGGAAGCCGGCGACTGGCGGGCCTGGCTGCTGCGCGCCATTGCCGGGGATCCGAGCGACGTGCAGATCATGTATGGGCTCTCCGGCGAGCGCTACCTCCCCGAACGCGAGCTGAGCAGCCTGCCCGGCTACAACGGCTCCTCCCCCGTGCGGGTGGGCAACGACGCGGTCAACCAGTTCCAGTCCGACGTCATCGGCGAGGTCATGGTCGCCCTGCACGCCGCACGCGCTGCCGGGGTGCGCGAAACCGAATTCTCCTGGCCGCTGCAACGCGCGCTCATGAGCTTTCTCGAGAAGAACTGGCGCCGGGCCGACCAGGGCATCTGGGAGGTGCGCGGGCAGGCCCGCGAATTCACGCACTCCCGCGTCATGGTCTGGGCCGCCTTCGACCGTGCCGTGCGCGGCATCCAGGAGTGCGGCCTCGACGGTCCGCTCGAACGCTGGAAGACGCTGCGCGACGAGGTGCGCGCCGACATCGAAACCCGCGGTTTCAACGAAAACCTCGGCAGCTATGTGCAGTACTACGGCAGTACAGAAGTGGATGCTTCCCTCCTCGTCCTCCCGCAGGTCGGCTTCTGCGCACCGACCGATCCCCGCATGCTCGGCACCGTGGCCGCGATCGAGGCGGACCTCTGCCGTGATGGCCTGCTCCTGCGCTACCGCACGGCTGCCGGGGTTGACGGATTGCCGCCGGGTGAGAATCCGTTTCTGGCCTGCTCGTTCTGGCTGGTCGAGCAGTACGCCACCTCCGGTCGCATCGACGATGCCAACACGCTGATGAACCGCCTGCTCGGCTTCGTGAACGATGTCGGCCTACTCTCGGAGGAGTACGACGTGGCGGGCGGGCACCAGGCCGGCAACACCCCGCAGGCGCTCTCCCACCTGGCCCTGGTTCGGGCAGCGGATGCGATCGTCGCCGGCGTGGCCTCCCCCATTCGAGTGCTGGCGGGCTGACGGGCCGGCGGAAGAAATCACAACCTCTACAGTTCGGCGCTTTTTATTGTAGGTATTCTTCAGCGCCGGGTACCTGCCGAAATCTAAATTGAAAACATGACCGACACCATCCGCTCGAGCGCTCCGGCTCGCCGCATTCTGCCCGCCCGTGATCTTGCCCAGATCGCTATTTTCGCCGCCCTCATCGCCGCGCTCGGCCTGCCGGGACCGCTCAATATCGGCCCGGTGCCGATCACGATGCAGACCCTCGGCGTGATGCTCGCCGGCGCCATTCTCGGCCCGCGCAAGGGAACCCTCGCCGTGCTGTTGTTCCTCGTGCTGACCGCGGTCGGGCTGCCCCTGCTCGCCGGCGCCCGCGGTGGAATCGGCGTCTTCACCGTCAGCCCGTCTGCCGGGTACCTGTACGGCTGGCTGCTCGGTGCTTTCGTCACCGGCTACCTCACCGCCCGGCTGCTGCCGAAGTACCCGTTCTGGGCGGCCCTCGGTGCCACCATTCTCGGCGGCATCGTCGCCGTCTATCTCCTGGGCATTCCGGTCATGGCCATCAATCTCGGGCTGCCGCTCTGGACTGCGATCGGAATGAACGTCGCCTTCCTTCCCGGCGACCTGATCAAGGTCATCGTGACCGTGCTGGTCGCCCGCCAGGTACACAAGGCCTACCCCGGCCTGATCGCGCTGCCGAAGGGGCGCCAGGGCCGCGCGTGAGCAGCATCCGCTTCGAGCAGGTTTCGCATGCGTTCGGCGCCCGCTCGGTGCTGCGTGATGTGAACCTGCACTTGACCGAGCAGCGCATCGGTATCGTCGGCGCGAACGGCTCGGGCAAGTCCACGCTGGTGCGCCTGATCAACGGGCTCGTCACCCCGCAGATCGGCACCGTGACAGTCGACGGGCAGTCTGTGGGCCGGCACGCCCGCGACGTGCGGCGCAAGATCGGGTTCATCTTCACCAACCCCGACAACCAGATCGTGATGCCCACGGTGCGGGAAGACGTCGCCTTCACGCTGCGACGCCGCGGCCTCGATAAGGGGCAGATCGACGAGCGAACGACGGCCGCGCTCGCTCAGTTCGGGCTGAGCGAGCACGCCGATCATCCGGCGCATCGCCTGTCCGGCGGGCAGAAACAGTTGCTGGCTCTCGCCGCCGTGCTGGTCGCCGAGCCGGCGACGATTGTCGCCGATGAACCGACCACTCTGCTCGACGCCCGCAATGTGCGGCGCATCAGCGAACTGTTGCAGACGCTCCCCCAGCAGGTCATCGTGGTCACCCATCACCTGCACCTGGTCGAAGAATTCGACCGGGTGATCGTGATTGAGGAGGGCGAAGTCGTGGCCGACGGCACGCCGGAACGGTCGCTCGCGGCCTATCGCGCCCTGCTCGCATGATCGGGCTGTACAGCCCCGGCAGCTCGTTCATTCACCGCGCGCCGACGTTGCTCAAGCTGTTTCTGCTCTCGCTCTGTGTCGTCGTGATCGGAACCTCGCCCGACCTCCGCATTGTCGGCGGGGCTGCGGCCGGGGTCGTGCTGCTGTTTGTGATCGCCCGCGTTCCGGTGCGAGCCGCCGTGGGGCAGATCATTCCGATTCTGTTCATTTTGCTAATCGCCGTGCCGATCCAGGGGCTGCTCTCCGGCTGGCTCGTCGCTGCCCTCATGGCTGGCCGGTTGCTGGTTGCCGTCGCCCTCGCCGCCCTGTTCACCATGACCACAACGGTCACGGCGGTGCTCGAAGCGTTCCAGACGCTGCTGCGCCCTTTTCGACGGTTCGTCGACCCCGACAGGGTAGGACTGCTCGTGGCCCTCACCATTCGCTGTATTCCGCTAGTCAGTGACATCGTGCGGGAGGTACTCGAGGCGCGCACCGCGCGCGGTACGCAGTGGTCGCTCATGTCGATCGCAGTACCGGTGGTGGTGCGATCACTTTATGCAGCGGATGCCCTCGGCGAGGCGCTGATCGCGCGCGGTCTCGACGACTGAATCGCGCCACCGCGCGCCATTCAGCCCGCTCATAGGCGAGGCGTGGCAGAGTAGGCACTTGGCCGTTCGCGCCAACCGAACAATTGCCTGCCAACTTGCTACGTTCTCGAAAGAGGCCCCGTGTCGAAAATCCCCGCCCTGCTGACCATTGTGGGCCTGACGCTCGCGCTCACCGCCTGCGGAAGCAGCGACACGACCAAAGCAACGGATGCCGCTGCCGCAAGCTCCCCCTCGGCTGACTGCACCGAGTCGGGCAAGCTCTCCGATAGCGTCAAGGTCACCGGTGACTTCGGCGCTCCGCTCGACATCTCGATCGATGCACCACTGGAGCCGACGGCTTCGCAGCGCACGGTCGCCATCGAGGGCACCGGAACCGACACCGCCAAGACGGACTCGATCGTCGAGGTGGCGATCACCCTGTACAACGCCAAGACCGAAGAGGTCATCCAGCCGACGACCTACAACACCGACGGTGCCAGTCTCGTGATTCCGATCAATGACACGAGCTTTCTGCCGGGCCTGGTGCGTTCGGCCAATTGCGCTGTCGAGGGTGAACGCATTGTCACCGTGAGCCCGGCCGCGGATGCCTTCGCCGACCAGGGCACGACCGGCGTCGCCGCCGGCGAGCCGGTCATCTTCGTGATGGACGTCATCAGCGTGATCGAGGATGTCCCGACGCAGGCCTCCGGCGAGGACCAGCCCGTCGAAGACGGCTTCCCCACCGTGGCCCTCGCCGATGACGGCGCACCGACCATCACCATCCCCGCCACCGACGCTCCCACCGACCTGAAGATCACGAACCTGAAGACCGGTGACGGAGAAGTCGTGACCGATGGCGCGAGCGTGGCCGTCGCCTACACCGGTGCCCTCTGGGCCACCGGCGAAACCTTCGATTCCTCCTGGGGCCGGGCCGACTACAGCCTGTTCCCGACCAACGGCGTGATCGCCGGCTTCACCGAAGCTCTGGTCGGTCAGACCGTCGGTTCCCAGGTCCTGGCCGTGATTCCGCCGGAATTCGGCTACGGCGAGGAGGGTACCCAGGGCATCTCCGGTACCGACACCCTGGTGTTCGTCATTGACATCCTCGCCGTTGCCGGTGGTCCGGCGGCCTAGAACCTCACGTTTCATCGGGCGCCGCCCGTCGACCACCCGGTCGGCGGGCGGCGCTTTTTTCCTGTGCCTGGAAGCGCTGTTCCTGAGTGTCCGCCCAGCCTCGAACGCGAATTCCGTGAGAGTGTGGAAGCAGTAATGAACCTGTCCGGCACCTCGCCGGGCCTGAACTCCAGCATCGAAAGAGGCTATTCACCTGACATCCACGCTCACCTCCGCCCCCACCGAATTCCACGTCGACGCCCCGGCTATCGCCACTGTCGCAGCCGCTGCCAAGCCGACGACCATCGCCGAGTACGTGGCCGTGCCGGCCGAGCCGCTCGCGACCGTCGTCGGCCTGCTCCGGGACAAGTTCGACCTGGCCCTGCCGGAGACCTCGACGGAACTGTGGCACGGACATCCGGTCTGGCTCGACGATGACCTACCGGTCGCCGGATTCAAGGCGTACCCCACCTTCGTCACCGTGTTGTTCTGGCGCGGACAGGCCATCACCGATGACTCGGGCAAGCTCAATGCGAGCGGGTCGGCCGAAATGAGCGAGTACAAGCTCAAGAGCGTCGACGACTTCGACAGCGACCTGTTCGACGTCTGGCTGCAGCAGGTGCGCGAGCTCGAAGCCGCGTAGCACCAGGCACAGGCAGAATCGCTCAGTCGACCGCGTCGACCGCGAAGAGTGCGGCCTGCTCCGGGGCAAGCAGCGGCGCGGTCAGCCCGACGAGGGCGAGCACCGCTCCGGTCAGCGTCACCGAACTTCCGACGCTGCCACTCGCAGCGTCGTCGACGGTAGTTGAAGCTGCGTTTGAGCCTCCACCCGCGGCATTCCACGCCGACGGTGCGTCCTGAATTGTGCGCGGGGCGCCTCCGAGCAGCAGAGGCGCCACCCGGTAGCGCCGCGCGGGCGCGAGCCCGGGAAACCGCATCCGTTCGGGCAGCGCCGAACGCGGGGCGGTGAGGGCCACCTGGGCGAAGAGGGCCGTGCACTGGTCGGGCGAGACGACGCCGTGCAATTCGAGGGCCGGGTCGCTGGGGTCGGCCCGCACAACGACGCCGGAGTGCAATAGGAGGCGCAAGCGCTTATAGTGCGTGATCCACTCAGCGATCTGCCCGAGCTCCTCGGCGCTGGCGCTGGTGAGGTCCCACTCGATGCCGGCGCTGCCGAACAGGGCAGTCGCCAGTCGGAAGCTGAGCTCGGAGGTGCGTCCAGTGGTGTGCGCCGTGGCCGCACCGAGATGCCCGCCGAGGTATTCCGGCGGCACGAGCACGCCCGTATAGCGCTGGATCTGCTGTCGCTCGAGCGGGTCGTTGGTATCGCTGGTCCAGACCCGGTCGACGCGCTCGAGGATACCCAGGTCGATCCGGGCTCCCCCTGACGCACAGGACTCGATCTCGACGCCCGGATGCGCCGCGCGTACCGCATCGATGAGCCGGTACAGCGCCGCCGTCTGCCGGTGCGCGGAACCGGCCAGCAGATCGCGGTTGTGGTCCCACTTCAGGTAGGCGATCGGGTACTCCGTGAGCAGGGCGGTGAGCCGTGCCAAGACCCACGCAAAGGCCTCCGGATGGCCAAGGTCGAGCACGCGCTGGAATCGCCAGGTCAGCGCCGGTGTTTCGTCGGCGGCGGGTTCGGAGACGCCGCCGAGCACCCACTCCGGGTGCGCACGGGCCACCTCCGAATCGAGACTCACCATCTCCGGTTCGACCCAGAGGCCAAAATCCAGGCCGGCCGCGTGCACATGTTCGATCAGCGGATGCAGGCCATGGGGCCAGGTCACGGGGTCGACGAACCAGTCGCCGAGGGCACGGCGATCATCCCGACGACCGGTGAACCAGCCGTCGTCGAGGACGAAGCGTTCCACGCCGGCCTGCGCCCCGGCATCCGCAAGTCGAGCCAGAGTAGGCAGGTCATGCTCGAAGTAGACGGCCTCCCACGTGTTCAGCACGACCGGGCGCGGCGTCCTAATAGTTGACCACGATCGGATCCACGGATGCAGCCGCGCCGACAGGCCGTCGAGCCCAGCCTCCGAGTATGCGGCAACGGTCCACGGGGTGCTGTAGCTCTCACCGGCGGCCACACCCAGCTCGCCGGGAGCGAGCAGTTCACCGCTTCCGAGCACCGAAAAGCCCAAGGGGCTGTTCTCCGCCCAGGCGCGCTTGTCACCGCTCCAGGCGAGGTGGGTGCACCACACTTCACCGGAACGAAAACCGAATCCAGGCGTTCCGGCCACCATGAGAAAGGAGTCGTCATGCCCGGGGCGGCCGTGTCGGGACTCCCGGCTCCACACGCCGTGGCCAAGGATGCTGCGTTGCGGCCGGCGCTCGTGAGTCCACAGCCCGGTGAAGTCAAGCAGTTCGCCAGCCCGACCGGGAATTGGCAGGATGACGTCGAGCGAACCGAGTTCGAATGCTGCGTCGCCGGCGGCGGTACTCGTGTTGGTCACGGTGTGGCGCAGCCGAAGCACCCCCTGAACCGAGAGTTCAAGGTCGGTGCGCACGGATATCTGGGCGGCGGCATCGGCCAGCAAGAGTGTCAGGGTCTGGGTACCGGGCAATGCGGCGCGCCCCGCTGGGCGCTCACCGGCCCGAACGCCGACCAGGCTAAGGTCGATGGCCGGGCTGCCCAGGCCCGGCCGAAAACCGCTGATTCCCGGGCGTCCGCTCCACCCCTGCGCGAGGGTGGGCAGCAGGGTGAGCCGCAGAGGCACGTCGATCGAGCTTGGCGCGATCGCCGGCACGGATGCGTCGGCCAACGTCGTCAGCATAGCGGCGCTCAAATCGCCCAGGTCGGCACCCCAGTGCACGATAACGGGCACCCCCGTGCCGCGGGCGTCCAGCACCAGGCTGGTGCCCGCGGCACGGAGGTAGGAAATGGGCACAGTAGAACTGATGCTACTTGTTGACCGGGATCGACTGAGCCTCGAGAGCGTTGATCGTGCTCTGCTGAGCGCTCGTGAGAGCCTCCGTCAGGGTGCCATTACCCGTGACAGCGCCCTTGAAGCCGTCCGAGGTGTCGTTGTACACCTGCGTCATGGTTGGGCCCCAGACGAAGTCGGGCGATACCTGAGCTGACGCCTCAGCGAACACGTCATAGATGGGCTGGCCACCGTAGAACTCAACGCCTTCCTTGAGGGCCGGCAGTTCCAGGCCGCTCTTGGCGGCCGGGTACAGGTTGGCCGACTCGTTCAGCATCGTGAGCGCCTCGTCAGAGGTGTTCAGCCACAGCGCGAACTGGGCGGCCTCGTACGGGTGCTTCGAGCCCTTGAAGACCGCGGTCGACGAGCCACCCCAGTTGCCGGCGGCGTTGTCGCCGGAAGCCCACTGCGGTGAGAGGGCGACGGACCAGTTGCCGGCGGTGTCCGGAGCGCCGCTGGCAATGGAGTTCGCACCCCAGGCTGCGGAGTTCCAGGTCCAGTTGGAGCCGGTGTTGTAGGCGTTGTTCCACTCGTCGGTCCACGGCGGGTTGGTCGAGACGAGGTCGCGGTCGATCAGGTCCTGCCAATAGTCGGCAACCTTGACGGACTCCGGGCTGGTCAGGTCGATGGTCCAGTTATCACCATCGTTCTCGAACCAGCTTCCGCCGGCCTGCCAGACGAATCCGGCGAACTGGTTGATGTCGCTCTGCGAGAAGTTGGTGATGTATCCGCCGGTGGCGCGCACGGCCTCCGCGGCAACGGCGAACTCTTCCCAGGTGGTGGGGATCGCAATGTTGTTGGCCGCGAAGAGATCTGCGCGGTAGAACATGGCCATGGGCCCGGCATCCTGCGGCACCGCGTAAACGGCGTCTGCTTCACCGAAGTTGACCTGACCCCAGGTCCAATCCACGAAGTTGTCCTGAGCATCGAGCACACCCTCGCAGGCAGCGAGGTTGGTCAGTCCGTCCTGCACGCGAAAGTTGGGGAGGGCATCGTATTCGATCTGGCCGAGGTCAGGCGCGTTGCCGGCCTTGAGCTGGTTAAAGAAGTTCTGGTACGTGCCGCCGTTGCCGTTCGGGCCGGTCTGCACCTTCACCTGAACGTCGGGGTTGTCCTCATTCCAGATCTTGACGACATCCTCGATCCCAGGGATCCAGGTCGTAAAGGTCAGATCAACCTTGCCGTCCGAGGGTGCACAGGCTGCGGCGTCGCTGCCGTCCTGCGTGGTCGAGCCGGACGCGCAGCCGGCCAGCACGACCGTGGCTGCGGTGAGCAAAGCGACGGTGGCTGCTCTCTTCTTGATCTGCATTATTCTTCTTTTCTCTTGGGGGTGGGGGTGGTGCAGCTGGGGGGGGGAAAAGCGAGGGGGTGAAGCTGGCTACTTCACCGAACCGGCGCTGAGGCCGTTTCGCCAGAAGCGCTGGAGCAGCAGGAAGATAATGATCAGCGGGATGATCGACAGCAGAGCGCCGATCAGAACGTAATCGCGCAGCACGGGGATCTGGTTGACCTGCGAGTTCCAGGCGTAGAGGCCGAGCGTGACCGGGAACAGGGTCTCGTCGCGCAGCATGATCAGCGGCAGGAAGAAATTGTTCCAGATGGCGACGAACTGGAAGAGGAAGACGGTGACCAGGGCCGGCACCATCATCCGCACCGAGACAGTGAAGAAGGTGCGCAGTTCGCCGGCACCGTCGAGGCGGGCGGCCTCGATCAGTTCGTCGGGAACGCTGGCCGACGCGTAGATGCGGGAGAGGTAGACCCCGAACGGGCTGACCAGGCTGGGCAGGAACACCGACCAGAACGTGTTGGTCAGGCTGATCTGGCTGAAGATCAGGAACAGCGGCAGTGCCAGAGCCGTGGCGGGCACGAGCACCCCGCCGAGCACGACGTTGAAGATCAGTTCGCGTCCCGGGAAGTTGTACTTGGCCAGTGCGTACCCGCACATTCCGGCGATGAGCGTGCCGACGAGGGCGCCGCCACCGGCGTACAGCGCGCTGTTGAGCATCCACTTGAGGTAGACGCCGTCGCGGTAGGCCACCAGGTTTGCCATGTTCTCGAACAGGGAGAAGTCAGCGAACCAGAGCGGGTTCGTGCTGTTGAACTCGGAGCGGTTCTTCGAGGCCGCGACAAGCAGCCACCAGATCGGCACCAGGAAATAGAGCGTGAAGACGCCCATGACAATCATGGCGCTGACCCGGGCGAACGGGCTCTCTCGCTGCGCGCGCGGCGTCTTGCCCTCGAAGGAACGGATTCCGCGTGCTGGCTTGGTAGGGGTCAGGGTGCTCACTTGCTTTCCTTCCGCTGCGTGAACTTCAGGAACGTGAAGGAGAGGATGAACGTGGCCAGGGCCAGCACCACGGAGAACGCGGCGGCCAGGTTGAAGTTCGGGATCGATGAGGTGGAGTACACCGTCAGGTTCGGAGTGAACGTGCTGGTCACGGCCGAGCTGAAGCTGCGGAACACCTGCGGTTCGGCGAGCAGCTGCAGGGTGCCGATGATCGAGAAGATCGCGGTCAGGACGATCGCCGGCATGATCAGCGGGATCTTGACCGACCAGGCGATGCGCAGCTGCCCGGCCCCGTCGAGGCGGGCGGCCTCGTAGAGCTCGGCCGGGATCGCCAACAACGCCGAGTAGATAATGAGCATGTTGTATCCCACGAAGACCCAGGTGACGACGTTGGCGATGGCCCAGAGAACGAGGTCCGCCGAGAGGAAATTGATGTTCTCGGTGACGGCACTGAACGGTGACAGGTTGGGCGAGTAGAGGTAGCCCCACATGATCGCGGCGATGACGCCGGGCACCGCGTAGGGAACAAAGAACGCCAGCCGAAAGAACTTTTTTCCGCGCACGAGCGGCGAGTCCAGCAGCAGGGCGAATAGCAGTGCGAGGCCGAGCATGATCGGCACCTGCACGATGCCGAAGGCGAGCACCCGGCCGATCGACTCCCAGAAGGGCCCGTTCTGGAAGACCAGGATGTACTGGGTGAGTCCGCCGAAGACCTGAGTCGCTTGACCGAAAGTGCCCTCGCGCTCGATCACGAGCAGCGATTGGTAGATCGCATAGCCGATCGGCAGGAGGTAGAACAGGGCGAACAGTGCACCGAACGGGATCACGAACGCGAGGATCGCTCCCTTGTGCTGCACGCGCGGCTTTGCTCCTGGCGGCTTGGCGGCGCGGGGCCCCTTCCCGGCGGCGGCGCCCGGGGCATCCGTTATAGGAACGGCAGGTGCGCTCATGATGCGGGGTCCTCTCTGATCACGCGGACGGCGCCGGCCGGCACGCGCACGGTTCGACCGATGGGCTCTCCGACGACAAGTTCATGGCCGGAGGCCGGAAGCTCAACGTCATCGTGACCGTGGTTGATGATGAACAGGTAGCTGCCGGTGGCGTTCACTCGGCGAACGACTTCGATGGTTCCCGCGCTCTCCGGGCCAACCGCGGTAACGCGTGCTTCCTCAGCAATCGTGCGCATGAGGTTCCTCAATGCTCCGGGCTCCAGCGCGGTCGCAACGTACCAGGCGGTCCCGCTTCCGTGACCGTTGCGAGTGATGGCGGGGATTCCGGGTAGTGGCCCGTCAAGGTAGTTCGCCACCACCTCGGCGGTGTCCACCCGCAGGCGTTCGCTCCACAGGCTCGCGGCGGCGCCAGAGTCGAGGGTGAGAACGTGTCCGGGCAGCAGCGGGGAGAATTCTTCCACAGTGATTCCGAGGAGCTCGCGGAACGCGCCAGGGTAGCCACCGGAGCGCACCCGGTCGTCTTCGTCGACGATGCCGCTGAAAAAAGTGATCAGGGCGTGGCCGCCGGCCGCAACATAGGAACCCAGGTTCCGGGCCTGCTCGTCAGAGATCAGGTAGAGGCACGGGGCGACAACGAGGCGGTAGGCCGAGAAATCAGCGTCGGGCGAGACGATGTCGACCGTGACGCCGAGCTGGTGCAGAGCCGTGTAGGCGGCGTGCACCTGGTCGAGATAGCGCACCGCATGGGAGGGGCGAGACTCTCCGTCGCCGGCCCACCAGGCCTCCCAGCTGAAGATGATCGCAGCATCCGCGACGACCCGGCTGCCGGCGACCTCGACGAGGCGATCAAGGGTCGCGCCCAGGGCCACGACCTCGCGCCAGAGCACGGTGTCGGTGCCAGCGTGGGGTACCAGGGCGGAGTGGAACTTCTCTGACCCTTGTAGGGAGGCGCGCCACTGGAAGAAGCAGATGCCATCGGCACCGCGGGCGACGTGGGCGAGGGAATTGCGAGTCATCTCGCCGGGCACCTTGGCCAGGTTGTGCGGCTGCCAGTTGACGGCGCCAGTGGCCTGTTCCATGAGCAGCCAGGGCTCCCCCTGGGCGAGCCCACGAGTGAGGTCAGCGGCGAAAGCGAGTTCGATGGCTGGGTCGGCGAGGCGATGGTCGAGGTAGTGGTCGTTGGCGATGATGTCCATATCGCCGGCCCAAGACCAGTAGTCGAGGTTACGGATGTGCGCGGTGACCATGAAATTGGTGGTCACGGCCACGTTCGAGTGGCGGCGCAGCACCGCGGCCTCGAGGCGGTAGTAGTCGAGCAGTTCGGCCGAGCTGAATCGGTGGAAGTCGAGCACCTGGCCGGGGTTCCGGCTGGACAGCGTGAGCCGCGGGGTAAGGATCTCGGCCCACTCGCCGTAGCGCTGGCTCCAGAACGAAGTACCCCAGGCGGCGTTGAGAGCGTCAATCGTGCCGTAGCGCGCCTGCAGCCAGAGGCGAAACGCAGCCGCGGTGTCATCGCAGTAGCACAGCGCGTTGTGGCAGCCCAGTTCGTTGGACACGTGCCAGAGGGCGACGGCCGGGTGGCGGCCGTACCGCTCGGCGACCTTCTCCACCAGGGCGAGCGCGTGCTCACGGAACACGGCCGAACTCGGACACCAGGCCTGGCGGCCGCCCGGGAAGCGGGTGGTGCCTTCGGCGGTGACCGGGAGCATCTCGGGGTGGAGCGTGGTCAGCCACGGCGGCGGCGAGGAGGTGCCGGTGCCGAGATTGACCCGGATGCCATTGGCGTGCAAGAGCTCGATAATCGTGTCGAGGGTGGCAAAGTCGTATTCGCCCGCCCGCGGTTCGAGGTGGGACCAGCCAAAGATATTGATGGCGACGAGGTCAACGCCGGCCTCGCGCATCAGGCGCACGTCGTCGGTCCACGTCTCGGGCCCCCACTGCTCGGGATTGTAATCACAGCCGTAGGCGATGCCCTCGTGCACGAACGGAGTGGCCGTGGCCGTCTCGTTCAAAGTGGCTGCTCGCGAGTTCATGCGCTCCCTGACTGTGGCGTGCAAGCCGTATTGGCGACACACTGTTGACGGCTCTGTGAACGTACACAGAATCAAGAAAAAAACTCTCCATTGGGTTTTCTGTGAACGTACACAGACTAGGTATCTGCCGGCGGTCGTGTCAAGTGCGGCGGTTGTTCGTGAGCGTTACAGTTATCAAATGGTGATAATTCCGTCTCGACGCAAACGCGCGACGATTCACGACGTCGCTGTGGAGGCTGGCGTGTCCCGCGGCACGGTCAGTCGGGTCGTGAACGACGAACCCTACGTCTCGGCGTCAGCCCGCATCGCAATCGAAGCCGCCATCGAGAAGGTCGGTTATGTACCGAACAACGCAGCGCGCAGTCTGGTCATGCAGCGCTCAGAAGCGGTCGGCTTCATTGTGCACGAGCCACACTCGCTATTTCTGGATGACCCGAACATCGGCGGAATCCTGCTCGGAGCCAACACCGTGCTTTCCCACTCGGACTACCAGATGGTCAGTCTCGTCATCGACTCCCAGCGCGACACCGACCGCGTCGCCCGCTACCTCAGCGGCGGTTTCGTCGACGGGGTAATCATCGTCTCCGCCCGCCGCGAAGACCCAATCACCCGAGTCATCGAGAAGCTGCGTCTTCCGGCGGCTTTCGTTGGACATCCGCCAGAGCAGAGCCCGCTGCCATTCGTAGGAATCGACAACCGGGCATCAGCGCGCGCGATTACCGAACGCCTCATGCAGACCGGACGCAAGCGCATCGGCATGATTGCAGCCGCACTCGATCGCGATTCCGGCGCCGACCGACTCGCCGGCTTCACGGATGCCCTGGGCGACCGCTTCGACCCTGCTCTCGTCGCCCAAGTACCGCTCTACACCTTCACCGACGGGATTGAAGGCATGTGCACGCTGCTTGAACGCGACCCACTGATTGACGGCGTGTTCGCGGCTTCTGACGCCGTAGCAGCGGGAGCACTCGAAGCGCTCCGCCATGCCGGGCGCAGCGTGCCCGGTGACGTCGGCATCGTCGGATTCGACGACAGTTCCTGGGCGCTGCGCACCCAGCCACACCTGTCGACCGTGCACCAGCCGGCCTTCGGTCTGGGTGAGCGAGCAGCGGAGTGCGTGCTCGGCCAGCTGCGCGGCGAAGAGCAACCCGCCGACGGCATCCTTCTTCAGACACCTATCGTCTGGCGCGAATCCGCTTAAGCGACAAACGTTGGGGATTCCACACCCGGCGTGGCGTACACCCGTGGCGGACACCACCTCCGCTGTACCGAGATTCGCGCCGGCAACTCCATGAACAGCTGATGGCTGACCACGGCGACGTGATGAAAAAATCATGTATCTATCGACAAGTTCTACTCCGCGACAATAAACAGAACGGCCCACGTCCGAGGACGCGGGCCGTTCTTCGTTCAGAATCCGTGACTAGCTGGTGAGGCCGTCCACGTACTCCTGGTTGTCTTCGATCCACTGAGCGACGATCGGAGCGTAGTCCGAGCCGTCGTAGTCGACGAACATGGCCTCTTCGAGGGTGTACAGAGTCTCGAGGTCCATCTCGAAGCCTTCGATCCAGCCGCTGGCTTTGGGGAACTTCTCCGAGAAGTCGGCGCTGCCGAAGGAGTGCAGGCTCTCGACGGACTCGAGGGTACCCTCGGGGTCTTCGAGGTTCTTGATCGGGAACGAACCGTAAGCCCAGTGCGGCTCCCAGAGGGTCACGACGACGTTCTCGCCGGCATCCGTGGCTGCCTTGAGTTCGGTCAGCATGGCCGCCGTCGACGACGTGGTGAATTCCATGCCCTCGAGGCCGTAAGACGGAATGACGCGGTCTTCGGTCGCAGCGGTCAGGCCGGCGCCGGCTTCGATGCCCACAATCTGGTTGCCGAACAGGTCAGCGTTCTCGGCCAGTTCGGCGAGCGAGTCGATCGGGGCGTCCGCGTTCACCGCGATGGTGAGCTTGGACTCGTTGTTCCAGGCGCCCAGGTCGGTGATCTCGTCGCCGTAGGTCTCGAGGTACTCGCCGTGGGTGTCGGGCAGCCAGATGTCCATGGTGAGGTCGTAGTCGCCAGTCGAGAGGCCCTCGTAGACGGGGGCGACGTCGGCGTACTCGAGCTCGACGTTGTAACCCTTCTCGTCGAGAATGGCTTTCCACAGCTCGGAGACCGCGACGCCTTCATCCCAGCCGTTGAACACGGCGAGGGTGACGTTCTTCTGGTCGTCGTTGCCGTTTCCGACCGTGTCGACCTCGGTTTCGGCGGCACAGCCCGCTAGGGCGAGGAGCGAAACCGCTCCAAGGGCGATAAGGGGTGTTGAACGAATTTTCATGCGTCTTCCTTTCGTGCCACCCGCTGCGGGCGACTGGGGATTGACTCGTGGTGCGTGCGCCAGCTCCCGTGGAGCCTGCGCACATGGAACGGATGCGGGGCATCCGTTGGGAGGAGGGACTCGGAATGACCAGGTCAGACGAGAGCCGATGCTGGCACGTTTGCCGGCTGTGCTGCAGAGTTCGCAGCCACGCGATTGGCCTTACGGGCAGCGAGCATACGTCCGAGCGGAGTGCTTCCATTGCCGAGCGCGGCGGTGACACGGTCGAGGAAGATCGCCAAGATGACCACGGCGAGACCGGCCTCGAAACCGAGGGCGACGTCGAGACGCGACAGCGCCGCCACAATCTCACCGCCGAGAGCGCCGGCACCGACCATGCCGGCGATGACGACCATCGAGAGCGACAGCATGATGACCTGGTTGATGCCGGCCATGATCGTCGGCGTTGCCAGCGGCAGCTGAATCTGCCTGAGGATACGCCACGGGCTCGCGCCGAAGGCCTGGCCGGCCTCGACGACCTCCTTGTCGACCCCGCGGATGCCGAGTTCGGTGAGCCGCACACCGGGTGCCATGGCAAAGATGATGGTCGCCACGATGCCGGGAACCTCACCGACCCGAAACAGAATGAGGGCCGGAACCAGGTAGACGAAGGCCGGCATAGTCTGCAGAAAGTCCAGCATCGGCCGGATGGCACTCGAGGCGACCGAAGATTTGGCCGCGAGAATACCGAGCGGAACACTCAGCCCGATGGCGATGATGCTCGCCACGAGAACCAGGGCGAGGGTCAACATCGCGTTTTCCCACTGATTGACACCGAGAATGAGGCCGAGACCGATCACTGTTCCCACGGCGAACTTCCAGCCACGGACGGCGAAGCCGATGGCCGCTGCGATCGCGATGATGACGTAAAACGGCGGCGCGACGAGCACGAAGGCTACGCCTCCGAAGGCACCGTCAACAATCAGGCGAATGAAAGCAAAAACAAACCCGAAGGTAACCGTGATCCATTCGATAAAGGATTCGATCAAGGTGCCGAGGGGAATACGGAAGTCGTTCACGCTTCGGCTCCATCCAGCGCGGTGTCGCGCAAAATATCGGTAATAACGTTGACCGGAATAGTCGCCGGCGGGTGGATCACCGGCAGTTCACCGGTGCTCGTGGTGACGTTGCCAATTGCAGCGAGCAGGGTGACGCGCGGAATGACTCCGAGCAAGCGATTCTTCGAGTCGACGACGGCGATGGGCAGGTCGCTGCCGACGGAAGGCTCGACGAGATCGACAAGGGCAGTATCGGGCGCAACTGTGGTGGCATCGTCTCGAATGATTGTTCGGAGGTCGGCGTCCCCGGCCTTGACCATTTTGAGCACGTCGCGGTCGCGCACGATTCCGGCGAAACTGCGGTCGCGGTTGAGCACGAAAACAACGGATGTCTGGAGGTCTCGCATCGTGCGGAGCGCGGCTCGCGGGCCAGCCGTTTTGGTGACGACAGCCCGAACCGGTTCCATGACGGTCGTCGCGGTGAGCACGCGCGCCCGGTCGACGTCCTGCACGAACTGGGCGACGTAGTCGTTGGCCGGGTCGGTCAGGATCTCTTCCGGCGTGCCGATCTGCACGATGCGGCCGTCACGCATGACGGCGATTCGGTCGCCCAGGAACATGGCCTCGTTGAGGTCGTGGGTGATGAAAATGATGGTCTTGCCGAGCGCTGCCTGCAGCTCGATGAGCTGCTCCTGCATTTCCCGGCGAATGAGCGGGTCGAGGGCCGAGAAGGCTTCGTCCATGAGCAGCACGTCGGTGTCGGCGGCGAGGGCTCGTCCGAGGCCCACTCGCTGCTGCATTCCGCCCGACAACTCCGACGGCAGGTTGTCGGCCCAGCCAGCGAGACCGACGAGGTCGATGATCGTCTGGGCCTTGGCGAGGCGTTCTGCTCGCCCCATGCCCTGAATCTCCAGGCCGTAGGCCACGTTGTCGATCACGGTGCGGTGTGGCAGCAGGGCGAAGTGCTGGAAGACCATGGAAATGCTCTTGCGGCGCACGTCGCGCAATTCCTTGGCCGACACGTCGGTGATGTCCGTGCCGCCAACGGTTACGGTGCCGGAGGTCGTCTCCCACAGGCCGTTGAGCATGCGGATGAGAGTTGATTTTCCCGAGCCGGACAGGCCCATGACGACGAAGATCTCGCCCCTCTTGACCTCGAAGGAAGCGTCGATGACGGCGGCCACCCCGAGGGAAGAGATTTCGGCGCGGCTCTTGCCGGCCTTGAGCTTCTTGGCGATTTCATGCGGACGACGTCCGAATGCTTTGTAGAGGTGATCTGCCTTGACGGCTATGGTTTCTGAACTCTCGGTCACGCGTTCTCCGGTGCACGCCGAACGTAGCCGATTTCACGGCTGACACTGGGGCGTGCTCTCTTGTCGGACGGGTTGGCGCCAAGCGGCCCAAACGCGACAATCAACGCGGGCTGGAGCAATCATGGGATCGCATCCGTCGGTGCCGCACCATACGAAGGCGGCCGTTCCATCTCAAATGGTGGCTACGTCTGCGCGTCCTGGTGAAGGGTTGTAAGACCGTCAACAATCCTAACACACCCCGGTTTCGGTTGCCCGAAAGGGCAGAAAAAAAGGGGTGCCGCCCGGGAGGATTCCTCCGGACGACACCCTTAGCGCGAGTCTAATACTCGCCTTTTCGACTCAAATGCGTTCCAATACCCGGGATTGTGCGGCCTTCTCTTCGGTGCGCTGGGTGTCGGCGACGCTGACGTGACCGTGGGTGAGCATGGTGCGTTCGTCAAACGGTTCGAGCTTGTCCAGCACGCGGTCAACCTGCACCCGGTCGAGTTCCTTGGTCCAGGAGCCAATCATGACGGTTGCCACGGCGTTGCCGGTGAAGTTGGTCAGCGCGCGAGCTTCAGACATGAAACGGTCGATGCCGACGATGAAGCCGACGCCGCCGACGAGTTGCGGGGCGTGGGCCTGCAGGCCCGCGGCCAGTGTTGCGAGGCCGGCGCCGGAGACCCCGGCGGCGCCCTTGCTGGCGATAATCATGAAGACGAGCAGCCCGATCTGTTCGCCGAGGGCCAGCGGCTGACCGAGCGCGTTGGCGATGAACAGCGAGGCCATGGTGAGGTAGATCGCGGTACCGTCGAGGTTGAACGAGTAGCCGGTGGGCACGGTGACTCCAACGACGGGCTTGGAGACGCCGAGGTGTTCCATCTTGGCGATCAGTCGCGGCAGCGCGGCTTCGGACGACGACGTCGACACGATGAGCAGGTATTCCCGGCCGAGGTAGCGCATGAGCTTGAACAGGTTCACACCCGTGACCAGCTTGAGGAGGCCGCCAAGGATGACCACGATGAAGAGGATGCAGGTGATGTAGAAGGCTGCCATGAGCGTGAACAAACTGATTACGGCCTGAATGCCGGTGGCACCGACGACCGCCGCGATCGCACCGAATGCACCGATCGGGGCGAGCCACATGACCATGATCAGAATGCGAAAGACCAGGGCCTGCACGTGGGCTAGCCCATCGAGAATCGGCTTGCCGGCCGGGCCCATGCGCTGCAGCGCGAAGCCGGCGATGAGAGCCACGAGCAGCGTCTGCAGAATGTTCCCGCTGGTCAGCGACGAGAACAGGGTGGTGGGAACGATCCCGAGCAGGAACGATTTGGTGTCGGCCGATTCCGTGGCGGCGAAGGTGGCATCCGACAAGTTGATGCCCTCGCCCGGGTGGATCATGTTGCCCACGACCAGTCCGATGCCGAGCGCGAAGGTCGACATGACCAGGAAGTAGCCGAGGGCGAGGCCACCGATCTTGCCGACGGTGGCTGCCTTGGCGATGGAGCCGATACCGAGGATGATCGTGCAGAAGATGATCGGGGCGATCATCATCTTGATCAGGGCGATGAACAGGTCACCAAGCGGCTTGAGCGAGACCGCGAAACCCTCGGGTCCGCCCCAGACCAAGCCGACGACGACGCCGAGCACGACCGCGACGATGACGGCCATGTAGAGGTAGTGCGACGAGTCGATTCTCTTCTTAGGCTTGCCGGGTTTGTTGAGTTTGGTACGGGTTGATGGCGTCGATGCCATGTCAGACTCCTATGTCTAGGCTTAACCCAATACCGTTCAGTTAAGCATCTCCGTGTTACGTTGTGGGTATGGCGCGTACAGGGTGGGTGAAGCCGGTCTCTGACCGTCGGTTGTCGGATTTGGTGTCGGTCGGT
>NZ_SOGF01000037.1:0-99150 GCF_004402355.1 Cryobacterium sp. TMS1-20-1
TGGAACACCCAGGCATCGAGGCCCCAAGCTTGACCGCGCCCAAAACTACGAAAGAGGATCGAGCCCAAATCAAGAATTCTTCAGAGGCCGACCGGTGGATTCAGGCTAAAGCGGGGGCAACTGGACAGCCTTGGACATAGGCTCAGGTTTCGGCGCATCCGCACGTCCGGTGGGCCAGTGGTCCTATTTGGAGGGCAGCAGTGCCAGCTCTGATCTCAGCAACGCGACGGTATCTCTCGGGGGTGGCTGCGGCATCCGCTGGCGGGATACGGCGTCAGAGCGTAGTGACCGCACCGACTTTCCTGGCGGGCAACGGCATCACCTACGGACTGGGCGCAGCAGCCGGCACGCTGACCGCGCTTCGCTATAACCGCATCTCCTCGACCGTCGTCATTCCCGACTCGGTCGAACACGACGGCGAGATCTACCTCGTTACCGCCATTGAAGCGGAGGCCTTCGCGCGCGCCGGTCTCACAGTACTCACGATCGGCGCGAACGTGACCGATATTGGTCACGAGGCGTTCTTCGAAAACAGGCTGACGACCGTGTCCCTTCCGAACTCGCTGACCCACATTGGTGATGCTGCCTTCGGGTGGAACCGGCTGAGTCATCTCGACATTCCGGCGTCTGTAACCGTGCTCGAAGGCGACGCGTTTACCTATAATCCGCTCACCTCGGTCACGCTGCATGACGGCTTGACGAATATTGGCGACTGGACGTTTGCGCACACCAAGCTGACCGCTGTTGCCATTCCGGCGTCGGTGCGCAGTATCGGTGCCGGCGAGTTCACGGGGTCGCCCCTGGCCTCGGTGACGTTCGTCAGTGCAGCGCCGTCGATTTTCGGCGCTGAGCTTTCATCCTTTGATGATGGCGTCACCGGGTACTACCAGGCTGCGGGGTTCACATCGCCGACCTGGAGAGGTTATGCCGCTGTGGCGTATTCGTGACTCAGGCTGCGTGCCGCGCTGGCGTCGGGCGCCGGCGAGACGGCGGGGTAGGCGCCTGATGCGCATCCCCAGCCGTGCAGCCGACGCGGTTACGACCGCTGCGGCTATGCGCCGGCTGGCAGGACCGCGACCACATCAATCTCGACGAGAATGTTGGCAAGCTGGGAGCCGACCGTGGTACGCACGGGGAACGGGGCGGTGAAGAACTCCTTGTAGGCCTCGTTGAACTCGCCGAAGTCCTCGTTGAGGTTCTGCAGGTGTGCGGTGACCTTGACGGAGTCATCAAGGGTGAGTCCGCGTTCGGCGAGCACAGCTGAGATGTTGCGCAACACCTGGCGTGTCTGCTCGCCCACTGTCTCGGCTTTCTCGCCGGTCTCGGGGTGCTGCGGGCCGAAACCGGCGCTGTAGAAGAACTCGTTGGCTACGACACCCTGGCTGTAGGGGCCGGCCGGCTGGGGAGCGTTGGCGGTTCTGATGGCGATTTTTGTCATGTTGTTCCTTTCGTGGTGGGTGCGTGCCACAGTTGTGGCGCCGAACCCTGTATCATCCGAGCTCTCGAGAAATGAGCTCGGCAGTCTTTTGCATCAAGGGGAGGTGCGCCTTGAGCTGGTGCAGGTTCTGCACCATGCGGATGGCTGTGACTGACAATGCGCCGACCACACCCATCGAAGAATGGATCGGCACGGCCACACAATTGACGAAGTCTTCAAACTCCCCGTCATCGGCGGCCCACCGTTGTTTCTTAATGATGTCCAGCTCACGGTCGAGGGCATCCCGGGAGGTAATGGTGTGTTCTGTGA
This sequence comes from Cryobacterium sp. TMS1-20-1, assembly GCF_004402355.1. Lineage (NCBI taxonomy): Bacteria > Bacillati > Actinomycetota > Actinomycetes > Micrococcales > Microbacteriaceae > Cryobacterium > Cryobacterium sp. TMS1-20-1. The sequence continues at coordinate 1,748 of NZ_SOGF01000037.1, forward strand.
ATTTCTCCCAGGTCGACCCTGCCAGTACCGCATTCCGACCGCTCTCGTCGAGGCCGGCCAGGATGGCCTTGCCGACGCCGCTGCAGTAGGGCAAAACCGCCTTGCCGATGCGGGAGTACATGCGCACACCGTTGGGGTCTTCGACCTTGTCAACGTAGACGATGCTGCTCTCCATCAGTGCGGCCAGGTGCACGGTATTGCCGACCGTCTTGTGCAGCCGACGGATGTGATCGTGGGCTGCCTCGCGCAGGTCCAGGTTGTCGAATGCCAGCTTGGAGAGCGAGATGAGGTGCAACCCGAGGGTGTACTGGCCGGATTTACGTCGATGCACGTACCCGACCTCTTCCAACGACTGCAGCTCGCGGAACATGGTGGATCGGTGCAGCTCGAACATTTCAGATAGCTCCACCACCGTCTTCGGCCCCTCCGCAATGGAGTCGATGATGAGCGCAGCGCGACGAACACTCTTCGACATGTGACCACTTTTCCGTTTTAGTACCGAACTGAATGATGCAAATACTGCAACACTGTGACGTTATCGCCCAATTGGAACGCGCCGTAATCCCCGACCGGGCAGCACCTCGGTGAGGTGGCCGTCGCGTAGCACCCGCTCCCCCGCGACGAAGACATCGCCGATGCCGGTGGCGAGGGTGAGGGGGTGCTCGTAGGTAGCACGATCAACGACCGCAGCGGGATCGACGACGATCAGGTCGGCGATCTGACCGGGTGCCAACCTCCCGCGTTGACCCAACTGGAAGATCTCGGCCGGCCGAGTCGCCAGGTGGGCTACCGCGACAGCCCAGGTGTAGAAATTGTGTTCGCGCACGAACTCACGAAGGTATCGGGCGAATGTTCCGTGCGCTCGCGGATGCGGGTGTGCCCCGACGAAGATGCCGTCAGACCCGCCGACGTGCTGATCATGGGAGAGGATGCGCCCCAGTTCCGCCACCGGGCGGGCATAACGCACCGCCATGATCGCATTGACCTCAAGCTGCGAGGCCAGCAGCACGTCGAGGGCGAAGTCGATCACGTCAACTCCGGCCCGCACGGCTCCCTCGGCAATCGTCAGGCCGTGGGCCCACGCATACTCGGGCGCGCGAATGTGGCCCAGGGTGATCATGGTGGGCCATTCCGGCCCGAGACTCGGTTTCTGATCGACGAGAGGAAACCAGTCCCGACGCAACGCAGCGCGCGTCTTGGGGCTGGCCAGTTCAACGAGAATTTCGTCCACCGGGCGAATGGCAAGCTCCGGCGGCAGTAGCGGCATAGCTAGCAGCGTGCATCCGCGCGTATAGGGGTAGGCATCAAACGTGGTGTCAATGCCATCGTTGCGCAGCCCCGCCAGGATTGGGAGGAGAGTGTCGGCTGCGGCGTGGAAATGGGAGATGTGGGTTCGCACTCCGGAGTGCCGGCTGATCGCGGCGATCTCGCTGACGCCGGCAGCCGAGTTGGCTTCATAGCCGCCGCGCATGTGAGTGACGTAGACCGCGCCTGCTGCCGCGACAGGCTCACACAGTGCGGTCAGCTCGGCCGTATCCGAGTAGAGCCCAGGCACGTAATCGAGACCGCTCGACAAGCCAACGGCGCCATCGCGCAACCCCTCAGTAATGAGGTAGCGCATGCGGCCCATCTCCTGGGCGGTGGCCGTGGCCGTGCTTCGGCCCATCACTTCATGGCGCACAGTTCCCGCCGGCACGAGGTAGGCAACGTTGATTCGAGTCGTGTGATCGTAGGTGGTCAGAAGATGTGACACACGTGAACCGCGATAAGTCGGGTGGGGGCCATTGATGGCCGCAAAATACTCCGCTGCATAGTGCCCGTTTCCGGGCGCATAGGAGACCCCGTCCTGGCCGCCGATGAGGGTGGTCACGCCTTGGCGCAGCAGCGCGAGCTGCACGTCGGGATCAAACACCTTGCCGTCGCCATGCGAATGCGCGTCCACGAATCCGGGCATCAGCAGCCGTCCCGTGCAATCCACGTCGACGTCCCCACTTTCGGCCGGAACATCACCGACGGCTTCGATGCGGTCACCGCGAATAGCCAGATCGGCCAGGTAGGGCTCCCCCTCGCTGCCGTCGACGATCATGCCGTTACGCAAGACCTGGCGTGCCGAACCGGACATGTCAGGGCTCCAGCCGGGTGCCGGATTCGGGGTGAAATAGGTGCAACGCATCGCTGGCAAACGTGATTCGGCACGAACTGTTGGTCGTGAATTGCTCTTCACCGGCGATGCGCGCGTAGTGCAAACCACGGCTGGCCCCGACACCCACGTCAACCGTGGCACCGACCGGCCCGGTCTTGACACCAACGATGGTCTCGGCGCCGAGGTGTTCGACCACGAGAGTGTGCGCCTCGATCGAGAGCAGATCACCGGCAGGCGCGTCGGACTTGAGCCCGATTTTCTCCGCCCGCACGCCGAGAGATACCGTCTCCAGACCGAGAGCAGAAACGGATGCCGCCCAGCCGGCAGAATTTCGCACCGGCGCGTCGCCGACATAGAGCAGACCCTCGCGCACAGTGGCGGTAAAGATGTTCATGGGCGGCGACCCGATAAAACGGGCCACGAATTCGTTGGCCGGTGCACCATAGATCTCGGCGGGCGTACCGTACTGCTGCACGACGCCCTCGTTCATCACGATGATGCGCGTGCCCATCGTCATCGCTTCGACCTGGTCATGGGTGACGTACACGAACGTTTTCTGCACACGCTCGTGCAGGGCAGAAATTTCGGCCCGCATCTGCATGCGCAGTTTGGCATCGAGGTTGGACAACGGTTCGTCGAAGAGGTAGATCGCCGGCTCACGAATGATGGACCGGGCCACGGCCACTCGCTGACGCTGGCCGCCGGAAAGCGCTTTCGGTCGCCGTTCGAGGTAGTCGGTGAGCTCGAGCATCTCGGCGGTGCGCTCGATCTTCGCCTTTATGTCTGGGCGTTTCAGTAGGCGCGATCTGATCGCCGAGCCTACGAATGGAAAGTGGTGCCACCAGCGAAAGTTGTCCATGATGAGCGGGAACGCGATGTTGGCCCGCACAGTCATGTGGGGGTACAAAGCATAGGACTGAAACACGAACGCGATATTGCGCTGCTTGGGAGTGAGCGCGTTGACCAGGTCGTCGCCGAATTTCAGGGTGCCGGAGCTGATGTCGGTGAGACCGGCGATCATGCGCAGCATGGTGGATTTGCCGCAGCCGGACGGACCGAGCAAAACGAGAAATTCCTTGTCTTCGACGGTGGCGCTGAAGTCGCTGATGACGGTGTTGGCGCCATAAGTCTTGGACAGGGCGTCAAATGTGAGCGATGCCATCGGGGTCAGCCTTTCACAGAGCCGGCGGTGAGACCGGCGACAATCTTGCGTTGCATTAGAAGGAAGAAAATGGCCGCGGGAATCGTGAAGACAATCGCCCCGCTGAAGACCATGTCGAGCGGCGTGGTGAATTCCCCGATGAAGGAGGCCAACCCCGTGGAGGCGACCCAATTCGACGTGTCATGGATAAACGTTGTCGCGAAGAGGTATTCGTTCCAGCCGTCGAAGAAGGTAATGACGGCCGCGGCCGCGAGGGAGGGCGCAATGAGAGGGATGAACATGACCTGCAGAATCGTGAGCGGATTGCAGCCGTCGACCCGCGCGGATTCCTCGATCTCGTAGGGCACGGTGTCCATGGCCGATTTCAGCAGGAACACGGCGACGGGCATAGCGAAGGCCGTGTTCACGAGCACGAGCCCATAGAGCTCGTTGAGCAGTCCAAGGGTCATGAACATGGAATAGAGGGGAACGATGAGCAGGGCTTCGGGCAGCATTTGTGTGGCGAAGAAGCCGAAGGTCATCAGACCCTTGCCGACGAATTTGTAGCGGGACAGCGCATAGGCGGCCAGGCACGCCAGCAACAAGCTCAGCAATGTCGTTCCGGCAGCCACGAGCGCGGAATTGCCTAACCAGCGCAGGAACGGGGAGTCGCTCACAAGCACCTGGAAGATATTCAGGGTGCGACTGAAATCGGGGATGAGCCGTTGGTTGTTGGAGTAAAGATCTCCGGTCGGCGTCATCGCCGTGTTGATCATCCAAAACACGGGAAACCCCGCGAGGATCACGAGCAGAAGGGCCAGCACTGAACGTACCCCGATCGTGAGATTGCGCCTGCCGATCATGATTCAGCCCCGTTTGCTTTGATCGCGCGTTGTTCGACGAAAAAGTAGACGACGGTGACGATGAAGGAAAGGAGCAGACCCAGCACTCCGGCGGCTGCAGCCAGCCCGAGGTTTCCGTTGTTGAATGCCTGCCGGTAGACGTTGATCACGATAGTCGTCGTTGCGTCGACCGGACCGCCACCGGTGAGCAGCCAGATAATTTCGAAGCGGCGAAAGGACCAGATCGTCATGAGCAGGGCCACGACGCGCATCGTGGGGGCGATCTGCGGCAGGACGATCTGTTTGAACGTGGTGAAGGCATCCGCCCCGTCAACGCGCGTGGCCTCGTACAGTTCTTCGGGAACGGACTGCAGCGCAGCGAGCACGATGAGCATGACGAAGGGTGCGAGTTTCCAGACCGTCGCGATCACGACCGCGAGCATTCCGTAATTCGGGTCGATGAGCCAGCCGATCTGACCGAGCCCGAGCGCCTGAGTAGCGTCGCCCGCGATGCCGTTGGTGTCGTTGTAGATCCACCGAAAGACGAGTGCGAGGGCAACGGTCGGCACCGCCCAGGGCAGCACCATGATGGTGCGGGCAATCGCCCGACCGGGCAGGAATCCATTGATCACGAGCGCCGACGCGGTACCGAGAACGAGACACCCGACCACGGTGGCAGCGGTGTAGACGAGCGTCGTGTAAACGGACTTCATGAACGCGCCGCTTGCGATGAGCGAGGTGTAATTGTCGAACCCGACGTAGGTTCCGGCCGAGGGGTTGAGCAGCTTGCTATTCGTGAAGCTGAGGTTCACCCCGGTCAGCAGCGGGTACGCCGTGAAGAAGAGCAAGTAGAGCACGGCGAGGCCGATGAAGATGTACGGGGCCAAGCGTGCGCGTTTCTTGACACGTGCGGGCCGCGTCTGCGGAATTACGGAGACCATGCGACTCCTCGGAAGTCGGGCGGGAATCGACCCTGCACGGGTGCGATGGCGAACGGCAACCATCGCACCCGTTCAGGCTGTACTACTGCGTGAGTGCTTCGGCCTGTTTCTGCGCTTCCGCGAGGGCGTCCTCGGCGGACACGCCCTCGGTGAGCACGCGTTCGATCTGCGTGAGCACGATCGTGCGGATGGCCGAGGTGTCTGCCTCGAATCCGGCGATGATCACGCTGCTGGCGTTGTTGACCTGTTCGTGGAACGCGCCGACCCAGGGGTTGGCGCTGAGCAGCTCGTCGGACGCGTCAACTTCGGTGGCAATCGCCGACGGGAAGAGCGTATCGGCGAGGCTCTGCTGGGCGTCGTCGGAAAGCATCCACTTGATGAAGTCCTTGGCCGCTTCCTTGTTCTCGGAGTTAGCGTTGATGCCGATGGCGAAGCCCGCGTAGGCGGAGCCACCCTCGGGGAAGGGCAGGACGGCCGAGCCGATCTTGTCGGCGGGAACGGCATCGCCGACGAGGGTCATGACGGCGGAGGAGTTGTCGATGGACATTCCCAGTTCACCGGCCGCGAAAGCCGAACGGTAGGTGGAGGCGTCCTGGCCCTTGCCGAAGCCCGGGGAGTCATAGACCGACTTGAAGGCTTCGACGGCTTCGACGTTTTCGGTGGAGTCTATGGTGAGGTTCTCGCCGTCGGACCACTCACCGCCGTAGCCGAACTCCCAGTTGGACTGGTCGGTCCACCACGGGGTTTCTTCGTTCATCTGGTGACGCACCGAGAACCCGGTCTTGCCGGTGGTCTCAGTGATCGTGGCCGCAGCGGTGATCAGCTCGTCGACGGTGGTCGGCGGCTCGACACCGGCTGCGGTGAGGATGTCGGTGTTCCAGAACAAAGAATAGGGAACGACTTCCCAGACCAGGCCGAGCTGGCTGCCGTCGACGGCGTAGTTGTCGTTGATGCTGCGCAACCCGGCGGGATCAGCTTCGCTGACGACGTCGTCGAGCGGTTCGAGCAGGCCAGCATCCGCAAGCTGGGGGAAGTAAGCGTCGGGAATCACGAACACGTCGGGACCAGCCCCGGCACCAAATTGCGTGCTGAGGGTCTTTTCGTAGTCGGCCCGAGCGATCTCGACCTTTTCGAGCGTGACATCGGGGTTGTCGGCCGTGAAACCGTTGATGGTGTCAAACAGGGCGTCGCCGCGGGTGGGCTCCAGAAACTGCCAGGTGGCCACAGATAACGTACCGGCGGCAGTTGTTTCGGCGGCTTCGTCGCCACCGCCTGCGCAACCCGAGAGTGCAAGTGCGACGACCGCGACTGCGGCGATCGGGACTGTCTTAAGAACCTTCACGTTTCCTCCTTGTGCATATACTGCAACGCATGTTGCAGATGCTGTGAACTCAGTATCGTGCAGCCCTGGGTCGGGCGGAAGCGCGGCATGTTGCGGGTTTGTAACATTTGCACGACTATGTGCGTATATTGCACATTTGGTCAGAAATAGGTTTGGACCAGACCAACGACGAGGTCGGACTGCGCGCTCTGTACGACCGGGATGTACCGCCATTTATCGAAGGCGGTGCAGGGGTGCGACAGCCCGAGGGTGACCACCGCTCCGATGGCGAGCTCCTGCTGCGGCTCGAGCCGCAGAAAGCTGTGCTGGTCGTTCATCGCACTGACGGATGCCCCGGCGAGCTTCGTCGACCCGGCTGAGCCCAGGTCTGGCGAACAAGCGAACGGCACTGGCAGCCCCTCGTCGTAGGGAAAATCGCGCTTGCCGGCATCGAGGAGCGCGAGGCCCGGCTCGGGTCGGGACACTACGCGCGCGAGCCCGCGCATAGCCGGTCGGAGCGCCTGCGCCGGATCGGGGTCGTCGAGACGTGACGAGTCGAGCGGCGAGATTCCTCGATAGAAGCCGTCATCGTGCGTGAGGTAGGCACCAGAGCGCAGCACGTACCGGGTGCGGGGAAGCGGGTTGTTCACGGCGTTGAAGACCTCGTCGACGATGTCGAAGTAGGCACTGCCGCCGGCGGTGAGAATGACCTCCTGGTCGTCATAGTCATCGGCCAGGCTCGCGTGCAGCGCAAGCATTTTTTCGAGGTATCCGCGCACGGCTGCGAGTCCTTGCTCGCTGCGATCGTGCGCGAGGCAGCCCTCGTAGCCCGCGACACCCGCCAGACGGAGCACCGCTGATTGACGGATGCGTTTGGCCACGACACGCGCGTCGGCCGCGGTTCGCGCTCCCGTGCGGCCGCCGGCGGCGCCAAGTTCCACGCAAACATTGATCGGCCGGGCGAGCTCGACGCCGGTGAGCGCCCGCTCCATGAGCTCGACGGTCTCGACGGAGTCGACCCAGCAGCTGAAGGAGAAGGCCGGGTCGGCGAGTTCGGCAGCGACGAAACGCAAGCCGCGGGCATCCGTCAGCGCGTTGGCCAGCATGATCGAACCGAAGCCAAAGTCGCGGGCTATGCGCACCTGCCCCGCCGTGGCAAGGGTGATGCCGTAGGCCCCGGCCTCGAGTTGGCGCTGCCAAAGAGTCGGCGCCATGGTGGTCTTGCCGTGCGGCATGAGCGAGAAGCCGTGCCGCGTGCACCAGTCAGCCATGACGGCCAGATTGTGAGCGAGGGCGTCATCGCTGAGCACGAGGAGCGGGGTCCAGAATTCGGATAGCCGTGGCGTGGTGGCCAGGAAGTGCTCGACGCTCATTCCGGCAGCGCGTGCCGGGAGCCCCTTGTCGCGCGGCGACAGCAGGGAGCCATCCACTTTGTTATCTGCACTCACAACGACACCGTTCCGATCCAGATTGTTGCATGCCTTGCACATGCAGTTGCATTTTCTATTATCGATTATCTAATCAGACGCGGCGCCCGCGCGCCAGCATGTTGCAGCATTTGCAACGATGTTGCAATATACGCGCACATAGTTGACTATGGAGCCATGAGCCAGACCTCACCCCCCGACGTGATCACCATTGGCGAAACCATGGTGCTCGTGACGCCGTTTGAGGCCGAGCCACTCGAAACGGCCAGCTCATTTCGGCTCGATGCTGGTGGGGCAGAGTCGAATGTGGCCTCCCACCTGAGCACTTTGGGCACCCCGGCAGCCTGGGTCAGCCAGCTCGGCGACGACGCACTTGGTCGCCGGATTGAACGGCTGCTGCGTGAACGTCACGTGGACACTCGGTGGGTGCGACGGGTTGATTCAGCGCCCACGGGTGTGTACTTCAAAGACCCCGGCAATGGCGTGCAATATTTTCGCGCCGGGTCTGCGGCGTCAGGCATGAACGCCGACACGATCTCTTCGGTTCCCCTGGAAAGCGCTCGGCTCGTGCACCTTTCGGGGATCACAGAAGCACTGTCGGCAAGTTGTGCAGCTATGGTCGAGGCCGTAATTTCTCGGGTCGCCGCAGCGCCAGCGCTTTTGAGCTTCGACGTGAACTATCGCAGCGCCCTGTGGACCGTCGCCCAGGCGGCGCCCGCGCTCGCGCACTCAGCAAGCGGAGCCGACATCGTTTTTGTGGGGCTCGATGAAGCCCGAACCCTCTGGGAGACTCGCACACCTGACCAGGTGCGCGCGATGTTCGCCCGAGTGCCGTACCTGATCGTCAAGGACGGCGACGTCGGCGCGACCGAGTACTCCTCCGCGGGCACCGTGTTTGTTCCGGCCACGCCGACCGACGTCGTTGAGGTGGTTGGTGCTGGTGATGCGTTCGCCGCCGGGTACCTGAACGCATTGCTGCACGGCCATGACAGCGCTGCGCGCCTGCAGGCCGGACACGAACGGGCCGTGCTGGTCTTGCAATCCACCAGCGATTTTCTGCACATCCATACCTGAGAGGCACCCATGATCGCACTATCGAACGAATCACTCAGCCCCCTGCTCGACGGCCAGCGCTTGATGGCCATCCTGCGTGGCTTCGGCGTTGACCGCAGCGTGGAGCTGGCGCAGCAAGCCTGGTCTCTCGGCATCGACTGTGTCGAGCTACCGATCCAGTCGAACCGCGATATCGATGCGCTCTGCGCCGTGGTGGCCGCCGGTGCCTCGCTCGGTAAATCGGTCGGGGCCGGCACGATCGTCTCCCTTGAGCACGTGCGCCAGGCCCACAATGCGGGGGCCGCATTCACGGTAAGCCCCGGCTATGACCCGGCAATTGTGCGTGCGTCTTTTGATGCTGGACTGCCACCTCTGCCCGGCGTTGCCACGGCTTCGGAGATGCAGGCCGCGCTTGCCTCGGGCCTGACCTGGCTGAAGGCTTTTCCGGCCAGCGTTCTGGGACCGACCTGGTTCACGACCATGGCCGGCCCCTTTCCTCAGGCCAAATTCGTGGCTACGGGCGGCATGGACGCCTCAAATGCTGAGATTTTTCTGGCTAGTGGCGTGCGCACCGTGGCCGTGGGATCGGCACTTGGCGATCCCGATCAGCTGAAGCTGCTCGCAGCCATCGCCCATGCTTGACTACCTGACGGCAAAGCTCGCCTACGAGGTAGACGTGCTCGATGCGGCGGCCGGGCTGGACTCGGGCGAATTCATTCTCGTGGACACGCGCAAGCAGGCATCCTGGGATCACGGGCATGCGCTGGGCGCCATTCGTCTGCTTGACGACATTCCGGCCGGGCGCACCGTGGTCGTGTACGGCTGGGGCCCGGGGTGTAACGGTGCAACCCGAGCGGCCGCTTCGCTCATCGCGCGCGGTTACTCAGTGCGTGAAATGATCGGTGGCTTCGAGTACTGGTACCGCTCTGGGCTGGCGGTCGAAACCGCTGGTGGCGTTGTGCATCCGCGGGTGGACCCGCTGGTTGGGGCGGCGGGCGGGGCGCTGTAGCATCCGCTCGAGGGTTCGACAGCTTAGAGCAGATCCTCCCGCACCGCGTCAGCCCAGCCCGGGACCTCGAGCGAGAGGGGGTCGTTCCACGCCCCGCGACAATCTCATCGAACGCTCCGCGGCGTCCGAAAAGCTTCTCCAGCGGTGTCGCGTTAATCTCGCCCGGCATGTGCATTTGGGTGCGTTCCCACAGAATTTTGGGTAAATCTCTTCGCCTCAAACTTGCGCAAGTGTTCAGCAGATGTGAATGAAAAGCGCAGCATGACCCACCAAGTCGCTTGCATTGCGCATCTTCATTAGACATACTGGAAAAGTCCGCGCGCTGCTGCCGGGCCTCGCCCTGCTCAAGGAGATATCACCGTGGATATAAGACTCATCGCCGCTCTCGTTCTAGGGATTGCGACGATCATAGTTCTGGTGCTCCGCACCCGCTTGGACGCCTTTGCGGCTCTCCTCGCGGCAGCCCTGGTCACCGGCTTCGTTGCCGGCCAACCGGCCCTCGAGATTGTCACCGCCATCACCACCGGGTTCGGCAACACCCTCGCGTCGATCGGCATCGTGATCGGGCTGGGAGTCGGAATCGGCAAGATCCTCGAAGTCTCCGGCGCAGCGAAATCACTAGCACAGGCGTTCCTGAAGCTCTTCGGAAAGGGCCGCGAGCCCTGGGCCATGGGCAGCGTCGGCGCCATCGTGTCGGTTCCCGTATTCTGCGACGCGGGCTACGTCATCATGAACCCGCTGGCCCGTTCGATCGCGCGGGTCAAGCGCGGGGGCTACGTGACCATCGCCCTCGCCCTCGGCGCCGGCATGACCCTCACCCACCACCTCGTACCGCCCACCCCTGGACCCCTCGCGGTCGCCGGCATTCTGGGCGCTGACCTCGGCATGGTCATCGTCGTCGGCGGCATCTTCACCGTACTATTGCTGCCCATCGTGGTGCTCTACGCCAAGTGGATCGGCCCCAAGCTCGAGTCCTCGGTGACCCCCGCAGTGCGCCAGGCCGTCTACGGCACCGTTGCCGTGACCCGCCAGTCGCATGGCGGCAGCGCCACGACGACCACCGCAACCCTCGAGCGTGACACCGACTCGACCGACGCCGGCTCACTCTTCGCCGAGCTCGAGGCCGACGACGAACCCGACCTCGGCACGCCGCCCGCTGGCGCCAAGCCGCATCGCGTCAACGCCCTGCTTGCCGGCCTTCCGCTCGCCGTGCCGTTGTTGCTCATTCTGATCAACACCGTCGGAACCGCCATTGACAAGAGCGCCCAGGGCGCCCTTACCGGCGACTACGTGCCCTCGGGCTGGGTCGTTCCCCTCGCCTTCATCGGAAACCCGGTGATCGCACTCATCATCGGCATGCTGCTCGCCGTCTACGTGCTCCTCCCCCGCTGGACGCCGCGCGGTAAGGTCAACGGCTGGCTCGCTGAGGCCGCCGCATCCGCTGGACTCATTCTGCTCATCACGGGTGCCGGCGGCGCACTCGGCCAGGTTCTGCGCACCTCTGGAGTCGGCGACGCCCTCGCCGAAGCGATCGGTTCCACCAACCTGCCGGCCTTCCTCATCCCGTTTCTCATCGCGACCGTCGTGCGCATCGCCCAGGGCTCCGGTACCGTCGCCATGATCACTGCAGCCGCCGTCTCCGCTCCGTTGGTCACAACCCTCGGCATCGACCCCATCGTCGCCGTTCTGGCCTGCACCGCTGGTTCCATGGTGTTCAGCTACTTCAACGACTCCTACTTCTGGGTCGTCACCACCTTCACCGGTCTCGAAGGCACGAGCGCGCTCAAGGGCTGGTCGGGCATTACCACCGCCATCTGGGCCGGTTCCATCCCGCTTTTGTTCCTCGCAAACCTGATCCTCGGCTAACGCTCATGGCGACCAGGCCCAGCAAAACGGATGCCCCGGCGCCGACCGATTACCGACGCGGCACCCGGGTGAGGCACGAACGACTCCTCGCTCTGGTGCGGGCCGGATCGACGGGGGTCGACGAGCTCGCGACCGCACTCCAGATCTCACGGTCCACCGTGCGGCGCGACCTGGCCCACCTCAACACCACCGGGGCCATCACCCGCACCTACGGCGGCGCCAGCTCTGCACCGCCGTTTAGAGAGCGTGAACTCAGCGACCGCGTCACCGTTGAGCACGCGGCAAAAGTAGCGATTGCTGCCCGCGCCGTCGAACTCGTGCCGCCAGGCGCCACCATCTTTCTCGATGCCGGGTCTACCTGCGGGGAAGTCGCTCGGCAGCTCTGGCACGCCGAGGGTCTCACCGTGGTCACCCGGAGCCTCGATAGCGCGCTGTATCTCGCATCCGCTCCCGGCGTCGATGTCGTCGTCACCGGCGGCCGGGTGGCCCGCACCAGCCACGGGCTCGTGGGGCCACTCACAGATCTCGCCCTCGGCCGCTACATGGTGGACGTCGCCTTTCTCGGGGTCGACGCCGTTGACCCCGTCGATGGCGTCGGCGAGCCAACACTGTCTGAGGCTCAGGTTAAAGACACGGCGGCCCGCCGCGCGCGCCGCGTCGTCGTTCTGGCCGATGCGAGCAAGCTCGCCCGCGGCGCGGTGCCGGCCTGGGCGCCACTGCCGCACGGGTGGACCCTGATCACCAACGAGGTCGACGACGACATCCTCGACCGTTACCGGTCGGAGGGTGTCGCCGTCATCTCGGTCGAGGTGGGCGCCGAGCCTCGCTGACCGAATCGGGACTACTCCGGCGCCACACCAAACGCGCTGAGTGTGCGCACGACGGCGAGGAGCGATTCATCGTCGCCGACGTTGCCGGCAAACACGATGTAGGGGATGCCGGCTGCTGGCCCGTTCACCGGCTGCCAGAGCGAGACGATGCCGGGCAACATGGGCCCGCGCACGATCGCGTGGCGAATCTGCAGGCCGAGCGCGGCGACATCCGAGGAGGTGATACCGCCCTTGGCGATAACGAACCGCGGACGGGTGCGCGCCACCACTCCTTGCACGACCTCGACAACCGCGGCGGAGACTGTTCGGGCGATTTGCAGACTGTCGGCCGGGTCCGTCGAGCTCACCAGCACCCGGCTGGTCTGCAGGATGACGTCGGCGCCCGCAAGTGCGTCGACCACACGGTCGACAACCACGCCCAGGTCGGCCGGCGAATCGGGCGAGAGGAGCCCGGCAACGTCGATCTCAACCACCTGGGCCGCCGAGTGCGCGCTCGTGAGGGCGTCGAGCTGGCGAGTGGTCATGGCTACATGCGAGCCCACGACGATCAGGCCGCCCGCGCGGGCCGGAACGGTGTCGCCGAAGGCATCCGCTGCGCTGAGCGGTTGGCGTACGTCCTGGCCGATGCGTGCCCGCACAAACGGCGGGCCCACCCGGTAGATCAGTCGTTTGCCGCGCCGCTCTGCTTCGTCAAGGCCGAGGGCCAGCAGGCGCAGGTCATTTTCGGTGGCCGCGTCGACGACGATCGAGGTTTCATCGGTGGCGGGCTCGATCGCGGCTGCGATCGCTCCGGGGCCGGCGCGCAAAATTGCCAGGTCGATGCCGATGACGGCCGAGGCCGGCAGCCGTCCGCCGCTTTTTTCCTCGACGTAGTCGGCCAGGCGCGAGTGCGCGAAGGCGAACGTTGCGTCCCGGGCGAACTCGGTGTCGGCGATGGGAGTGAGCTCATCGGCCGCGGAGCGCATGTAGTGCACCCCGCCGATGGTCACCCGCCCGGCATCCGGAAAAGCTGGAACGATCACAACGCCATCGGTCTCCGCCCCGGCGCGGCTGCGCAGAGTCTCGGCGATGACGTCGGGTTCGAGCGGAAAGTGACCACGCAGGGTTGAATCCCCCCGGCTGACGAAAGCCAGCGCGGCCCCGTCGGCGGCGGCGAGCGCATTGGTGACGACCTGGCGGTTGCGCTCGGCGGCCGCGCTGGGTTCCAGGCTGCGCGTATTGGTGAGCACATAGATCGCCGGCGCCCCGAGGCCGAGCGCCCAGCGAAAGTCTTCGGGCTCCCAGTGGGTGAGTACCGGCAGGTCGGCTACCGACTGGGTTCCGGTGGGGTCGTCATCGAGCACGATCAGAACGCGACCGGTTGCGGCCACAACGGCGGCGACATCCTGAGCCAGCACTTCCACTTCAGCGGGGAACCCCGCCAGCAGCTCCTGGGCGAGCATCCGCCCGGCGCCGTCGGTGGGGCTCATGAAACCTGCAGCCCGCCGTTGATGTCGTAGGTCGCTGCGGTGATGTAGCCGGCGTCCGCACTCAGCAGAAAGGCGATCAGCGCGGCGACGTCGTCGCGGGTGCCGACGCGTCCCATGAGAATATCGGCGGACATAGCGTTTTTGCGCTCGTCTGAGAGGGTGCCGCCCATGATGTCGGTGTCGATCGGGCCGGGAGCCACGGCGTTCACGGTGATGTTGTGCTGGCCCATTTCGCGGGCCAGGGCGCGTGTGAAGCCGATGATGGCGGCCTTGGAGGCGCTGTAGGCGACCTTGGAGTAGGTGCCGCCACCGCGCTGGGCGGAGATGGAGGAGATACTCACGATGCGGCCGAGATGCCGCTCGATCATGCCGGCGAGCACGCGCTGAGAGACTAGGAACGAGCCGCGCATGTTGATGGCGAAGACGCGGTCCCAGGCCTCAACGGTTTCATTCATGAATTCGGTGGGTGAGCTGATGCCGGCGAGGTTCACGAGGCCCACGATCGGTGGCATCGCGGCCTCGATTTCGGTGATGGCCGCGTTGACCGATTCCTTGTCCGAGACATCGGCAGCGACGCCGATCGCACGGATGCCGCGAGCCGCCGTAATCGCGGCGGCCGCCTCTCGCGCCGCATCGCCGTCAATGTCGACGATGGCAATCGACCAGCCGAGCGAGGCAAGCTTGTCGGCCGTTGCCCGGCCGATTCCGCGTTCGGAGGCGGCACCGGTCAAGACTGCCGTGCGGTCGGTGGGAAAAGTAATGTCGCTCACGGGTCATTCCTTCGGTCGAGGGCCCACTTCTGTGTGGACCGCACCACCAGCCTAATAGATATCTGACGTCTGATGTCTCGTTAGGACTGCCCTTGAATGAAGTTCTCGTAATCCGCAAAGGTCTGCTGAATATGCGCTTCCATGGCGCGGCGCGCCTCATCGGGGTTGCGGCTCGCAATCGCCGAGCGCACGATTTTGTGATGCGCGATGGCGTGTTCCTGCACCTCAGTGAAAGCGGATGTTTCCCGCCGCAGCGTATAGAGCAGTTGCCCGAGTTGTCCCATCAGAGCGGGCACGAAGGGGTTGCCGCTGGCCGCGAGGATGATGTCATGGAACGCGATATCGTTCCGGGTGAGGCGGTCGAGGTCGCCATCCACGTAGGCGGCTTCCATTTCGGCGATCGTCGCATCGAGCGACACGAGGTCGCTGTCCTGGTGGTTGCGCGCTGCCAGCTCGGCCGAGCCGGTCTCCACCATGCGCCGCACCTCGAGCAGCCGCAGCGGCACCTCGGAACTGCCCAGGTCGTGCGCGGCGGCGCGCAGGATCGCGTCGAGGCTCGACCAGTGCGAAGGTGGGTTGACAAAGGTGCCAAGCCCGCGCCGGACCGAGACAATCTTCTGTGCCTGAAGGGTCTTGATCGCCTCGCGGGCCGTCAGGCGGCTGACGCCGGCTTCCTCGGCCAGAACCGCCTCCGGAGGAAGCATCTCCTGCGCCGCGAACACCCCCCGCAGAATCCGGTCGAGGAGACTCTCCACCAGGTCATCGACCAGCGATGTTCGACTCATGAAACCTATTCCTTCGTCCCGGCGCGGCGTCGGACTCTCGGTTCAGTGTATCGAGCCCGCTGATTGTGCGTCGATCAGGGTGCGAGCGTGCTCCCCCGGCTGGTTGCACGAGCGCGGTCTCGAGATGCTGGCGTGTTTCGATAAGCTCAACAACCGGCACGCCGCCGCCTCGACCAGAGGGTTGGCCGGTGGGGCGCGCAGCTATCGACAAGTCGCTGCATACGTATATGGTTCGAGGCGGGGCTTGACGCGGCGATCTGTTGTGGCCGGTTCACACCGCGCAATTGCGAGGGCGTTTCAACGTCGAACAAATCTGGAGACTTTCATGATCTTTTTCAAAGCACGAGTTTTGCTCTGGCCTCTGCTGCTGATCGGCGTGCTGGTTGTCGGGGGAATGGGTGCCGCTTTCGTATTCGGTGGCCTCAATGCTCTCGCTCTCAGCTCAATTTTCACCAGCAGCTCGACCGAACGCGATTCGCAGGTCGTTGAGTCCGTCACGAGCGTGCAAGAGGTCGCCCTGCTCAGCCTGCACATTGAGGGTGTCTCGAAGCACGAAAGCAGTGGAGAGATATTCGGCGTGGCCGTGCCCGCGAGCGAGAAAACGACGCTTCTTCAGTACAGCTTCGACGCAAAATTAGGCATCGATGGGTCACAGGTGAAGATCGAATCCACCGGCCCGGAGTCGTTTCGCGTGACTATCCCTGAATTTATTGGGATCGGTTTTGACGATCCCGTGTTTGAAGACGCTCTTGAGAGCAACAACGCGCTGAGCTGGCTGACACCGGCAGCCGTG
This sequence comes from Cryobacterium sp. TMS1-20-1, assembly GCF_004402355.1. NCBI lineage: Bacteria > Bacillati > Actinomycetota > Actinomycetes > Micrococcales > Microbacteriaceae > Cryobacterium > Cryobacterium sp. TMS1-20-1. Next base: position 18,138 of record NZ_SOGF01000037.1, read on the forward strand.
CAAACTCGCCTGATCAACAACATTCTCAGCGATGAGAACAAGCAGGAGTACATCACCCAGAACGCAGCAGCGCTGAGAGATCAGGCCGCGGTGTTCTACTCCGGGATCATCGCAAGCGTCGACCCTGAGGTCATTGTCGAGTTTGAGTTCGCGGGGTAGCTGGGTGCAGGGCGCCATTGTCGTCGTATGTGCCCGCTGGGTTCCGCAGACAGCCCGCGTTGGTCGACTGCGGTCTCGCCAAGCTCGACCAGTGGATTGAGCGGCATCCGCTTGTATTGTGCCGTGGATGGCCGCAGCGAACGGAACTGTCTGACCGAGTCTGTTGCATGTGTCGGAGTCGCGGCTCGGGTCGGTATCCGCGGTTAGCCGGGACGACGCGAGGTGCCGAACGGCTTCCTGCAGCATGAGGTCCGCCAACGCGCGGTCGGCTCGCACTCTCTCGATGTGACCGCGAGCGATGAGATCGTCGACTCCGGCTCGTCCCTGCTGCCAGCGCGCAATCACGATCCCCCCAAATCGAGCGGCACGAGTGGCCGGGCCTGCACCGTCTTGATAAATCCGTCGTCAGCACGCTGCCAACGGTTCGGTGAGATCACGTTGATGCTCACCTCACGACCCAGCATTTTCGTTGCCTCGAGTGCTATCGGGTAGAACTGGCTTGGTTCGACGTCGCCGACCACCAGCAGGTCAATGTCGTTCGGATCGGTCCCCGGCTCGCCGTCCAGACGAGCGGCCCACGAACCGTAGATGTATGCCGCATCGATACCGGGCAGACCGCGCAGCAGATCGGGAATGACGACAGTCGGCCCATATCCGTAGGTGACTATTTGCTTGAGGGCTGCATAGAGCGGATGCTCCTCGTTGGCACGGATCATGCGGTTGCGTCCCACGCGGCGTTCGGTCAGATAGCCCCCCTGGACGAGACGATCGACATCTCTGAGTGCCGTGGGCAACGTGGCTTCAGCCAAACGTGCAAGCTCACTCACGCTGACCTCTCGCTGCGGGTGCGCGAAAAGCTGAGCCAACAGACGTCCTTGGGTGTCAGACCGCAGGATTGGGCTCAGCAGGGGGACGGACGGTTTCATAAAAGAAAGCATATGCAATCTTTATTGAAAGTCAAGCGGGCGCTGCGCCGCGATTTATTGCGTCGGCCCCTGACCGCTCCACCAGGCCGAATTAGCTCGCGGCCTGCGTGAATGACAGCATCTCGGGCTGTGGTGACGCTGCGCGCCCGAGTGGGAGCGAAACGCTGGCATACCTATGACGAGACGCGCGCGCTCGGCCTCGACCGGTCTCAACTCGGCAAGCTCTTACAGGTTGCATCGGCGTCCTCCCCGAGCGACGGCGCATTATTTGCGCTCATGGGACTAATGGGCCTCCGCGTGAGCGAGGCCTGCGATGTGCAGATCGAAGACTTCCAGGACGAGGTTCGCGGGCACCGCGTGCTCCGACTCACCGGCAAGGGCAACAAGGACGCGACAATGCCCCTACCGGAGCCGGTGCTGCGCGCCCTCCTCGCGGCTGCCGGGGACCGGACCACCGGCCCCGTCGTGCTCACCAAGAGCGGCACGCCGCACACCGGGTGAGCGCGTACATCGCCGGAGGAAGCATGCCCACGTCGCGAGCATCCAGCGACGTAGGCGGCGGTATCGTCGGGGTGCGGCATCCGCTTATTAGCAAGCAACTGACGTTCGGGGCAAGGGTGCCGTGCAATCACGCACTTGTGTCAGCGAGATTTCACTCGGTGCCCGCCATTAACCGCCGCAGCAAAATCCACACAATATTGACAGATATAGTCCGACATGGGACCATATGTGCATGCACCTATCTACGTCTCAAGCTGCGACGGAGCTGGGGGTTACCGCCCGGCAGGTGAGGCGAGCGGTCGCGAGTGGTCGCATAGTTGCTGCGAAGTACGGCACCTCCCACGCAATCTCCCAGCGTCAGATTCAGGCCCTTGAGCGCACGGCGCACCGGGGCCGCAACTGGACAGACGCGGTACAGAAGGCCGCTCTTGACCTACTCGCCACGGGGAAGACAACTGAGTTGAGCAGCACCGAACGGAGCCGACTGAAGCACCGCGTCCGGAGCTTGGACGTAGGCGCGCTCGCGGGCCAGGTCCTTCGGGGCCGGGTGTCGCTGAGACGAGCTGCAAGCGACGAGGCCAAGAGTCGTTTCGTTTCCGTGCTGGTCAGTGAGCTTGGCCTCTCCGCTGGCGGCGGACTGGGCGTAGTGGTCGCACATGACGCCAGCCGAGCGGCCAGAAGGTCTCGTCTGGGCCTCGATGACTCCGGCGATATTGCTGTCATTGAAGGCGACGAGGTACACCGCCGAGTGCTTGAAGCCCTGGCTCTCTACACCTACGGCGATGCGCGCGAATGCTCAGCCGCGACCCAATGGATCACCTCTGCCCAGGAAGGCGTATGAATGACCGCCCGCTGATCAAGATTGACGCTCGATCGAGCCAATGGGAAGAACCACCCTGGCCGTCGGCCTTCGAGCTCGCGCGCCTGCTTCCGCAGGGCTCATGGACACTCGTTGGTGGCCTCATGGTGAAACTTCATGCTGAGCTGGCTGGGCTGCCGGCCCCGCGCACGACTGTAGACGTGGACTCTGCCCTTCACCTCGAAACCCGGGCGAACACTTTTGCCCAGGCAGCCACACGTTTGCAGGGAGCTGGCTACGTCTTGGACACAACAACCAAGCACGCATATCGTTTCGATCGAGGACCAGATCGCGTGGACCTCATGTGCTCAGACCGTCAATCCACGTGGAAACGCCCCCGCTACGACGGCCGCCCGCTGTTCGGAATCCCCGGAGGGACCCGCGCACTGCAGCAGACAATCAACATTGATGTATTGACCGAAGCGGACACGGTCAGGCTCGTCATCCCGACTGTCCGTGGCGCGCTGGTACTCAAAGGAGGTGCCTATCTGGAAGACTCCCGAGATCGAGGCAGACACGCTGAAGACGCAGTGGTGCTTCTCGCCTGTATGGATGATGCCCGCGAGGCGCTGATCGGGCTGAGCCAACGAAGCCGCCGACGGGTGCGAGCACTTGTCAATGTACTGACCGAGCAGACAGGGCCTTGGGCCAACCATGATGACGTCGTTCAGGCGCTCGGACGTGAAACGCTCGCCGAGTTATCGGAGCTGCTGGGCAAGTAGTCAGTCGTGAAGCCACACGGCATCGTGGTGACCTCGAGCAATGAGATCGTCAACTCTGGCTCCTCCCTGCTGTCGCTGTCGCGCCACTGCGGGTCCGGGTGGCAAGCCGCACTTAACTGTCGCTCGGTCGTCGAGCGGGAGTCGCGGCAGCACCGGTGAATACGCTACCGAGCGGCGTCTGACTGAGGAGGTACGCGAGTGACCATGCCACCACGAGAACAATGACGAAGTGCGCGACCGGGGGCATATAGAGCGGGATCTTGCTCAACAACAAAATGAATGCACTGTGGGTCAGCACAACCGCGAGCCCGACGGTGGCCGCCCGCGTAACAGCTCCGGCAACCCGTGGCCTGATGGAAGCAAACACCCTTTGAAATAAGAGGACGAGACCTGCAGAGATGGCGCTGGCAACCACGACGCTCACGACAGGAGTGCCAAAATCACCCTGCTTCATGTCTAGTGGCTGCGAGAGGCCGGTGACGATGAGGGCTGCTGAGCCGGCCAGGAGGGCCACTGAAACCCAGCCCCTCGACCTGAGCCGCGGGGCGATCCGGCGAAAGGAAATGCCCGCGAGGATGAAGATCATGGCGGGCACGGCAACGCCCAGCGAGAAGGGGACGGCGGTCAACGCGTCGGGGGCGAGGTAGGCGACGGTCAACCCGGCAACGGCAACCGCCCAGGGTAGCCAGACGGGAAAGCGCTGCAGTGCACGAAGCAACAGGCAGGCGCCGAAGAGCGCGGTAACGAACCAGAAGGCGAAGAATGGTGCGCCCATGTAGGAACCGCCGAGCAACACGTTACCTACGTGCAGAGCCTGCCCGTTTGCCCAGAGGTACGTGCCGTAGACGGCGCCGATAGCGAGCAGCCACGCGACGTAGGGCACGAGCAGAGTGCGTACCCGCTTGCTGAATTCGACGCCCAGCGTGCGTTCGTTGGCCCAGAGGTATCCGCTGAGAAAGAAGAACACGGGAACGTGCCAGGTGTAGAGACCCATGCGGGCGATGTCATTGCTCTGGTCCGACCAGACGTGCCCAGCCACGATGGCCACAATGCCGATAACGCGCAAGCCATCGATCGCGGCCGAGCGCATTCTTGTACTGTCCACCTGGCGAAGCCTAGGGCTCCGCGCTTCCAGCTCGCTGAACTTCTTCTGGCGAGCCGCACGCTCGCGCCACCCCGGGGCAGATTTTGCACCCTGACCCCTTTCCCCTAACCGTCGAGCAGTGAGTTGAGCCGGTTGCAGCCGACGCGCGACCTTAGGGGCTCGGCGGAGCGATTTTGATGGAGAGTAGTTTTTCTTGGAGCACTGCACCGATGCTTTCGCTGTAGGTCGCGGTGAGATGACCGGAGTCGGCGTACACGGCTGATGTGCCGACAAAGGCGGGGCACAGAGCGTCAATACAAAACCAGGGCTGGGTGTTGATGAAAGTGGTGCCTGCCGTAGTTGCGGCGCTCGTTTCGGCACGGAGGAGAAGATTGAAGTCATCCTGAATCGAACGGATGCAATCACCCGGTTGAGACAAGGGGGTGTAGCAGGACTGCAAATTCTGGGCACCGGGCGGCGGCATCAGGCTGACCTTCGACGCGCGGGCAGGCAGCTCGGCGAGCGCGGCCGCGTAGGCAGCGGTCCACTCGGATTCCGCGACCGGCCCTTCCGCCTGAGACGCAAGTCGTTTGATGGAGAGAAAAGAATCGGAGAGGATGATCAGGTCCGGGTCGAGCTGCTGCACCTTCTGCTGCGCCCAGTCGGTGAATGATGCGCACGCGGTAAACACTGTGTCTCGGGCGGCCGGGTCGAAGACATCCGTTCTGGCAATGGGGCAGCTCTCCTTGGTGAGTGCCTGTACCGAATAGCCGAGGGGTTCCAGCGCCGAGATCACGGCCGGAAGCCAGCTGGTCGCGATGGAATCGCCCATGACGACCGCGGTGCGGGTGGGAGCGGATGCTCCGTAGGAACACAGATCGAAATTGCGGGCCGTGACGTTCAGGCATCCGTTTTCGGTCCATTGCGGCACTCGCTGATCGGCCAAATTGACGATCGGCGGGTTGAATTCGGGCCAGGTTGACGCCGATAACGCCGCGGAGAGCTGCGCCTGCACGGCATCGGCCTGCGGAGAGGTGGAGGGGCCCGTCGTGGGAGCCGGCGGAACGTAGCCGGCTGCGGGGTTGGGTGACAGCGACGGGAGAATGGCGAGGACGACGACGCCCAAGGCCAGGAGCGAGGCACCGGCCAGCCCGTTGCGTTTCATGGCCGGAGCGTACTGTCGCCGCCAGGCCAACCACTCGGATCGGCGGCGATGGCGACTCATCTTGCCGCCCAGCCACGGTGATTTGTGCAGGGGCAGCTCAACCAGGTTGTAGGCGAGCGCCGACAGCACCGCGATGGCCGCGACAACGACAACGGAGTACACCGGCGACGATGGCCGGATCAGGGTGCCGGCGAAGATGATGACCGGGAAGTGCCAGAGGTACAGGGAGTAGGAGATGTTGCCGAGGTAGCCGCTGACCCGGTTCGTCAGCGGAAAGAGGAAACGTTGTTCGCCTCCTATTCCGGCTGCAAGAACGAGGGCCGTGGCGACGACGGGGAGCACCACCCACGGCGCGGGGAAGGGCATGGTGCCGTTGATGACGAAGATGGAGACGATGATGCCGAGCAAGCCCACCCACGCGAGAACGGGACGCATTCGGGCCGGCAACTGTGACCACCACGGCGCCGTGATGGCGATGAGCGCGCCGACGCCGAGTTCCCAGGCCCGGGTGAGGGTGGAGAAATAGGACAGGGTCGGGTTGGCCTGCGTGTCGAACATGGCCCAGACGAAGGACGCGCCGATGATGATGGCCATGACGAGGCCGGTAACCAGGCGTCGACGGTTGACTCCTACCTTGGCGGCGAGAATCAAGACGGCCAGCATCAGCCACGGCCAGACGAAGTAGAACTGCTCCTCGACGGAGAGCGACCAGTAGTGCTGCAGGGGGGAAACGGGGCCATCCGCCAGGAAGTAGTCGGTGCCGGTGGCTGCGAAGTGCCAGTTCGCGGTGGAGAAGAACGCCCAGATCGCATCCCAGAAGGTCTGGTAGAACCGGCCCCGGTTGAACAGGAGGAGTGCCGTACCCACGGTGACCAGTAAGACGAGCGTCGCTGCCGGGATAATGCGCTTGATGCGGCGCTGATAGAAGACGGTGAACGAGATGTGGTTGGTGCGCTCATGCTCACGCAGCAGGAGTCCTGTTATGAGAAAGCCGCTGATGACGAAGAAGACATCGACGCCCACGAAGCCGCCGGATGGCCACGCCCAGATATGGTCGAAAATGACGGCCACGACGGCGAGCGCACGGAGCCCCTGGATGTCGGCACGGACGCCGCTCGTGACAGTCGGCGCGCGCCGCAGCTGAGCGGTGGATGACATTGTTCTCCCTGTGGTCGGGGCAGTGTGCATTCAGCGCTGGATGCGTGATGGTCCTAACGTGTCGAGGGTAGCGGATTGTGAGGGTTGCTCGCTATTCGTGCGCGAACTGGGGGCATCCGACTCGCCGATCGAAGCGCGAGCTTACGAGCGATCGAGATCCCGGACGAAAGGTCTCGATCGTTCGTTTCTTGCGAAACGACCAGCGAACAGGGGCTCGCGTCTCGACCAACGCGGGGGCGGGGCGGTCAGCGGGAGAGGCCGCTAACGGGAGTCGCGGGGCGGCCAGATGCCGTCGCATCCGTTTTGGAGACAAACGAATTGCCACGTCTCTCCGTCGGAAACAGCCCCCATGCGCATCAGGCAGCGGGGGCAATTGGGCGGGCTCAGCTCGAGCGGAGCATCGCTGGCCAGCTCGGCCTCGGAATAGGGCGGCCCGAAGTAGAGCTGCGTGCAGCCGAGATTCGTGCAGCCGTAGTCATAGCCGTCACCGTGCCAGGCAACCTCCATGGCGTCCCCGCATTGCGAGCAGAGGCGCGGACGTTGCACGTCTTGCTTCTCGAACAGCCACGAGACGTTGTCGTCCATGGAGTGAGACTAGTCCCGCTGGCAGGGGTGTGCTGGGGATTCTAGGAACTGTGGAGAAGTGGGCGCCGCACACTCGGGGGAACTAGAGCCAGGACTGGCCGGCGTCGGTGGAGCGCAGGGTGAGGTCCCCGATCCAGAGCCAGAGGGTATCGTCGGCGGATGCGACCGCAATGTTTGCGGCCAGCTCGGCGGGAGCTTCGTCGGTGGCGTAGCAACCCGTGGTGCTCGCGCTCAGTGCAGCGGTCTCGGTGGCAGGGTCGGTGGCCGGGTCAGCGGCTGGGTCGATCACGCTGACGTCGACGACGCTGAGGCCGAGGCACGCGACCGAGGCGGCGTCCGTCGACGAGGCGGCAGGCTCCCCCGCGGCCAGGGCGATGTAGCCCAGGTCGGTGGCGGTGAGGGTGAGCACTCCGGGGACGGTCAGGGGCGCTGACCAGGAGGCGGCGGCATCCGTTGTGGCGAAGATGCGTGCGTCGGCGCAGAGAACGGCGGCGGAGTCAGCGTCGGCCGGACTCGCGGCGAGGGCGACGACCGCGTCGCACGGCGCCGAGGCCAGGCCGTCGGGTCCGTGCACGGCGGCGCGGTCGGCCGGGTCGACGTACCACGCGTCGTCGAGCTCGTCGGGGTAGCTGGAGTAGTTGTCTCCGGCGACGAAGGTCTTGATGAACTGCGGGGCGCAGTCTTCGTCGAGGCCGATGAACTCGGCGACCGATTCGCTCTGGGCGGCGATGGACTGCAGGGCGGTGGCTCCGGAGCGGCCGGTGGCATCGGTGGCGGTCCAGCTGGATCCGGAGTCGGTGCTGAGTTCGGGTGCGGCCGGGGCACTGCAGTTTCCGGTGCTGGCACGCCAGGCGGCGGTGGCCGAGACCGCGGAGAGCAGGCGGGCTGCCGGCAGGGGCATCACGGCTGGCGCGACTGTTGGCGAGGCTGTCGGGGTGGCGCTCGGCACGGGAAAAGCGGATGCCGTGGCGGCCGGCTCCGAAGACGCATCGACGGCAGCATCAACCGAGGTCGACGTGAGTGCGCTCGTGATAAGCACGGCATCGATGAGCAGGAAGAGTCCGATAGCGGAGTAGGCGATGATGCGACGCCGGCGGGGGTGCTGGGTCATCAGGCTCCTGCCGCGATCAGGGCGGCGGTGATCGTGGTGACGGAGGCGTTGATCGCCGCGGCGGCGCGGTCATAGACGGCAGCGGGCTGGCGGTAAGGGTCCTCGACGTCGTCGAGGGTCGGCGGGTTGGGCGAGGGGTGGAGGCCGCGGGTCGAGGCGACGGATGCGATGAAGGCCGGGAAGTCGAGGCCTGTTTGGTCGTCAGCGCGGGAGGCGTCAGCGGCGAACGCGGTGCCGTCTTCGGCATCCGCCGGGGCCACCAGGCGGGCGAACTGGTTGAGAGTGAAGGTGTAGCGAGTGGCTTTGGGCAGCAGAGTGACGACATCCCGACGATGATCGCGGGTCGCGGTGAGCACGAGGTCGGCGTCGGCAATGAGCTTCTCGGTGAGCTGCCGCGCGACGTGCTCGGTGTTTGACGCCCCGTACTGCAATGACAGTGCAGCGGCCTCTGGGGTCATGGCGCTGCCGCTCATGGCGCGGGTTCCGGCGCTCGTGACCACGGCGTCGATGCCGGCGCTGCGCAGGTTATCCCGCAGCAGCTGCTCGGCCAGTGGCGACCGGCAGATGTTTCCGGTGCAGACGATGAGGATGCGGGCGGTCATGCTTTGGCCCTGGATCGGCGCAAGTAGGCGGGAGCGATGGCCTCCTCGGGGGCCGGACCGGTGTCGCCGTAGGTGTGCCCGTAACCGTACTGGCCGTAGTGGCCGTAACCGTAGGCATCCGGTCCCTTGGTCGGCAGCATGGTCATGACCACGCCGCTGATCGGAGCGCCGACCTTGTCGAGCGCTGCGATGGCCCCGGTGAGCTGGTTCTTCTGGGTACGGCCCGCGGCGACGATGAGAATGGCGCCGCCGACACTCTTGGCGAGGATGGCGGCATCTGTCACGGGAAGCAGCGGCGGGCAGTCGAAAATGACCACGTCGAAAGTGTTGTTAAAGTCCTCGATGATCTGCGCCATGCGCGACGACCCGAGCAGCTCGCTCGGGTTCGGCGGGATATGCCCGGCGGGCAGCACGAACAGCTGGCCGCGGCCCCAGGGCTGAATGACATCCTCGAGTTCGGCTCGGCCGACGAGCACGTCGGTGAGGCCGACACCGCCCTCGATGTTCATGTAGTCGGCGACGCGGGGTTTGCGCAGGTCGGCGTCAACGAGCAGAACGCGGGTGCCGGCATCCGCTAGTGAAATGGCCAGGTTGGCACTCGTGGTGCTCTTGCCCTCGCTCCCGATCGAGGAGGTGACCACGAACGAGCGGTCGACCCGCTCCACGTCGAGGTACTGCAGGTTGGTGCGCAGCGTGCGAAAGGACTCCGCGCGGGGGCTGCGCGGGTCGGCGTGCACGATGAGCGGGCGCTCCTGCGCCTTCGGGTCGAACACGATGCCGCCGATGATCGGCAGGTCGGTGACCTGTTCCACATCGCGCTGGCTGCGAATGCGGGTGTCGAGCGTTTCGCGCAGCACCGCGAGGCCGACGCCGAGGGCGAGGCCCACGAGCGCGCCGAGCGCAATATTGAGGGGAACGTTCGGGGCGACCGCAACGGACGGAACGCTGGCCACCTGGATGCGGGTCAGTTTCACGGTGGGCGCCCCGGTGACCGCGTCGCGCTGCTCGATCTCCTGCACGCCAACGGCGAGGCTCTCGGAGACCGCGTTGGCGATGTCGGCGGCGCGGCGCGGGTCGTCGTCGGTGACGGCAATGTCAATGATCGCGGTATCGAGCGGCGCCGACACAGCGATGTCCTTGGCGAGTTCGGCTGCGGTCTGGTCGAGCCGGAGGGTCTCGATGACCGGCAGCAGCACCAGCGGTGAGACCGCGATGCCAGAGTAGGTCTTGACCCGAGCGACCGTGAAGCTCGCGCCCTGGACGAGTTCGCTCGTGCTGCCGCTGGACTGTGTCGATACGAACACCCGGCTCGTCGCGCTGAACGTCGGTGTTTGCAAAATCGAGAAAACGGATGCCGCTGCGACGGCCACGAGGGTCAGCGCCACGATGAGCATCCAACTCTTCTGAAGGATGCGGATGTAGTCGCGGAGTTCCACGCTGCTACCTTTCGTTGCGAGACAAAGTTGCCAGCCAGTAGCTTGACACAGGTGAATGGGCCACTTGGTTGCGCAAGCGGCCCACAATCAGGGGGTGAGCTGTCGAATCAGGCGGTGGTAGCGCGGCGGCGCAGGGTGACGCGGAGGGTGATGACGAGGCCCAGGCCGAGCAGTAGTGCGCCGGCGGCGCTGTAAATGAGTGCGGTCGGAACGTCGAATCCGGCGGTGGCGAGGCTGGCTCCGTCGGCGGCAACGACCGTGATCGTGGCGGTGCCGATGTTCTGCGAGCTGTCTCCGATGGCGGTGAGGGTGTAGGACCCGGTGGCGTCGCTGGGCAGGGTGACCTTGAGGTCGAGGGCGCCGGTACTAGTGGCCGCCTTCCGGGTGTCGACGGTAGCGGCACGCAGCGTGGCCAGGGTGGCTGAACCTTCACCGGAGACCGCGATGGACACCTGTTCCTCGGCGGTGAAAGCGTCGTCATCGAACGCTACCGTGACGGTGCTGCCAGCGCTCTGGCTGCCGGACACGGTGATGAGGTCGGCGGCCACGTAGCCGACGGCGTGCGCGGCCACTGGACCGGCGAAAACGGCGACTCCGACGAGCGCGAGCGTGGCAAGAACTTTTCTAAACAAGACGAATCCCCCGCAGTGCATTGTGTTGCTTGAACGCTCTGGGCGAACCCCTAGCAACTGAAGTCTAGTGATGCCGTGTCGTTGAGCGCGACCAGTGGGGTACTGCGCAGCTCGAGATCGCCGGAGAACGGCGCCGCACCGAGCCAGTTGAAGAGCAATACGGTGCTTTCGCCGGGCGCCAGTTCGAAAACCAGCGAGGTCACCGGATAGCTGGCATCGGTCGCCAGCACATGTTCGGCGGCGACGCCGTCCCGTGTGACACCGAGGTTGTACATTCTCGGAACACCGTAGGCCGAGACCTGAGTCTTGATGTTGCCGAGCGGCACCCCCGAGATGCCGCGGCCGGTGACGTAGATGGGAAGGGAGGTGGCGGCATCCGCTGGTGCCGTGTTCGTGACGGTGACCTCGAGCGTGTATTGCGGGCGCCGGTCGGTGCGGCAGGTCTGCTGGCCGATGGCGGTTTCGACGTCGAGGTAGAAGTCCATTTTCGCGCCGGAGAGGTCGTTGAGGTAGAGGCCGAATCGGTTCGTCGACTCGTCGCTGACCGGGCGGCCGCCGACCAGAGTGGTGTCGTCGAGCACTGCCTGTTCGGCCTCGTCGGCGTTCCAGACCAACACGCGGTGTTCGGCTCCGGCGCGAGCGAGCGCACTGATGAGTTTGGTCGGGTCGGCGCGGCCGCTCTTGACGGCGTCGAACACGGCGCCGGCGGCGGCCGCGAAGAAGATGTCCTGCTGCTTCAAGTCGTCATAGCGCGCGTACACGTCGCGCAGGAGCAGTGACACCGCGTTGTCGGCGGTGAGTTCGTCGCCGGTGGCGAGGGTGATCGGGCCGGTGGCATCGAGCAGGTAGCTGAGCGCAACCGGGTCGATCGAGAGCACGCCGTTGGCTTCGAGGCCGAATTGGAGGCGCCACATTTCGCGGGCGAGGGCTCCGGTTTGGGCGAAGTCGGGCGTGAGGCTAACATTTTGGATGTATTCGCCGGTGATGTCCCCGTAGATGAGGGTCGTGTCGTCGCCGAGCGGCAGCACCGGGGCGGCAAACGGGTCGAAGTCCTCAGCGGTGGCCTGCTGGGTGAGTTCGACGCTGCCCTGATCGGTATGCACCAAGGCTAGAGCGCCGGGAATGCCGCCGGTCGCGCGCAGCTCGGCCAGGTTCTGAAACAGCAGAATGTAATCGCGCGGCTCGCTCGCGCCGAGCATGGCCGGCAGCAGGGTGACGGCGCGGTCCATGGCGTTCAGGCTGCTTGAGGTCTGCTCTGTGACGGTCTGCAACCGGGTGACCGCCTCACGCACGACGGCGAGCACACTGTCGGTGTCGATGGAATTGACATTTTCTGTGGCGCGGGCGAGGGCGGTGCTGGCCTGTTTAACTGGCGGCTGTGCGTCGAGCAGGGGTTGCAGGGCGATCGATCCGTCGATGGGCTTGAACGCGTTCAGGTCGAGGGTGCCGGCCAGACCGGCCAGCGGGGTAACGGCGTTCTGGGCGACATCGTCGACGACGACGGCGAGTTCGCGCACGGCCGTGAGATTCGGTCCGAGAAACGGCAAAAATTCGTAGCCGCGCCAGATCGGGTCGCTCGTGCGCGACCGCGCTATTGCCGCGAATTCGGCCAGGTCGGCGGCGGTTTGGGCCGCCTGTTCACCGTTACCGGCGAGGATTTGGTCCTGAATGGTCGACGCGAGCGGCACGGCAGCTTCGAGGGCATCTTTGGCCTGCAGACCTCGAACGCCGACCCAGGCGGTGGCCGCCACGACGAGGATGAGCAGGCCGAGGACGACGAGCCCGACGATGCTGCGGCGGCGCGTGGGGGGTGTGGGGGGTGTGGGGGGCGAGGCGGCCTCGGGAGTGACGGGCACAGGCCGTGCAGCCTCGGGAACTTCGGGCACAGCGGAGGCTACGTCGGCCGCGTGCGGCGCGGGGTCGTCAGAGTCGAATGCAAGCCGTGCCGAGTCTGGAGGGGGCATGGCCCTATTCAAGCAGAGCGCGGGACTGGCCAGGACTGACGCGCGCACCTGGGCACGCCCCGCTCGGGCTGGCTAGGACTTGACGCGCGCGCCGCGGGCGCGGGCCGGTTCAGCCGGGATCGAGGGCGCAATGGCCTCGGGATCGCCTTAGCTGTAGCCGTAGTGGCCGTAACCGTAGGCATCTGGGCCGCTGGTGGGGAGCATGGTCAGCACGAGGCCGGAGATCGGGGCTCCGACATTATTGAGAGCGGCGATGGCACCGGTGAGCTGGTTCTTGTGCGTGCGACCGGCGGCCACGACGATAAGGGCGCCACCCACATTTTTGGCGAGGATGGCGGCATCCGTTACCGGCAGAAGGGGCGGTGCGTCAAAGATGACCACGTCGAAGGCCCGATTGAACTCGGCGATGAGCTGCGTCATGCGGGTCGAACCGAGCAGTTCGCTCGGGTTGGGCGGTACGTGACCGGCGGGGAGGACAAAGAGCTGGCCCTTGCCCCACGGCTGAATGACGTCGGCCAGGTCGGCGCGGCCGATGAGCACGTCGGTGAGGCCGACGGCGCCCTCGACGTCCATGTAGTCGGCGACCTTGGGGCGGCGCAGGTCGGCGTCGACGAGCAGCACGCGGGATCCGGCGTCGGCCAGGGCGATGGCGAGGTTGGCGCCCGTCGTGCTCTTGCCCTCGCTCTCGATCGAGGAGGTGATGACGAAGGAACGGTCGACGCGGCCCACGTCGAGATACTGCAGGTTGGTGCGCAGGGAGCGGAACGACTCGGCGCGCGGGCTGCGCGGGTCGACGTGCACGATGAGCGGTCGTTCTTTGGCCTTGGGGTCGAAGACGATGCCGCCGAGAATGGGCAGGTCGGTGAGCTGCTCCACGTCGTGGGTGTTGCGAATGCGCGTCTCGAGGGTTTCGCGCAGCACAGCGATGCCGACGCCGAGGGCCAGCCCGACGAGCGCTCCGAGGGCGATATTGAGCGGCACGTTGGGACTGACCGGTGCGATCGGAACGGTCGCTTCCTGCGTGAGGGTGAGCTTGACCGGCGAAGTCGCGTCGGTCGTGTCCGGAGTTTCAATCTCCTCGACGACGCGGGTGAGGCTGTTAGAAATCGCGTTGGCCGTGTCGGCAGCCCGCACCGGGTCGGTGTCGGTGACGGTCACGTCGATGATCGAGGTTTCGAGCTGCGCGGCGGCGGCAACCTTCTTGGCCAGCTCGGCGGGCGTGATGCCGAGGTCGAGGCTGGCGATGACGGGCAGCAACACGATCGGCGTGGTCGCGAGTTCGGCATAGGTCTTGACGCGCGCGACCGAGAAGTTATTGCCCTGGGCGAGGTCAGCGGTGGACCCGCTGGACTGCGTCAGGGTGACCACCTTGGACGTGGCGCTGTACTGTGGTGTCTGCAGAATCGAATAAGTGGATGCCGCGCCAACGGCCACCAGCGTGCACAGCACGATGAGTACCCAGCTCTTGCGCAGAATGCGAATATAATCGCGAAGTTCCATGCTTGGGTGATCCCCTCGTGTCGAGGAATACAACCCGTACTGCACCGCACGAACGTGCGGTTCCCCTCTTCTGAGGGTACCGAACTTTGGGACTCGCGCCGACCGGCGGTGGGTGCCGGTAAATTGGGCTTTATGGGGAAAGTGGTTGTGCAACAGTCTGTGAGCGTTCTCATGCCGGCGGGCTTCGGCCTTGTGGTGGCCATTGTGCTGCTGATATCGGCCGATTCCACGTCGTTCGGGGACGCGAATGTGGCCAATTTGTTGGGGTACCTGTGCGTGTGGGTTCCGATGTTGGTGGCGATTGGGGTGGCCGGGGCTGGCCTGGCGCGTGGCGGCTGGGGCTCGGCGCTGGATGGGCCGGGTCCGGCGGATCGCCGCGACGCGGCTACGGCCGCGTCGGCTTCAAACCCGACGGGGGGTCGCGACTCTGCTCCTGCTGGGGCGGGCGGGGACGACGCGGGGAACGGCATCCGTTCTGGAAAAAGCCTGCTCCGGCTATCGATTCGGCCGATCGACCTGATCTGGGGACTCGGGGTCGGCCTGCTGGCTCGCACGGTGGCGAGCCTGATCGAGATTCTGGGCTTCGGCAGCATCGGAACTGCCGGCGCCACCTTCGGCGAGACCGTCTACGACGGCTGGTGGCTGTTCGGCGCGCTGCTGGCCCCGGTGCTGCTGGCTCCGTTCGTGGAGGAGCTGTTCTTTCGCGGGCTCGTGCTGCGGGGCGTCTATGCGCGAGTGGCGACGCTCGGCGCGGCGCGCTGGGCGGCGCCGATCGCGGTCGGCGTGAGCGGACTGATGTTTGCGCTCATGCACCTCGTGACGATCGACCCGGGAAACACGGCGACCGTGGTCGTGGTCGGAGCCTCGACCCTGATTTTCGGGCTCGCCGCGGCCGGGCTCGCGCTGGCAACCGGACGAATCGGCGGCGCGATCGTGGCGCACGTGACGTTCAACGGGCTCGTTATCGTGCCGGCGCTGCTGGGGATCTGAACCTCTTGTGCGTGGGGCGCAGCCTGCGCGGCACAGGCCCCCGCAGGCCAAGATTGCCGAGCACCAGGCGCGCACCTTCGCCCTGGCGGGCGGGCCCAAGGATACACGAAACGCCCCGACACCGTATGGTGGTCGAGGCGTTTCGGTGAGCGGCCCTGAGGCTACTCGAGAAAGCTAATTACGCGGCAGCGTGCTGACGACGAACCGACATACGCACGAGAACGAGTGCGACGCCGAGAACGAGAACGCCAGCGGCAC
Source organism: Cryobacterium sp. TMS1-20-1 (assembly GCF_004402355.1). NCBI lineage: Bacteria > Bacillati > Actinomycetota > Actinomycetes > Micrococcales > Microbacteriaceae > Cryobacterium > Cryobacterium sp. TMS1-20-1. The sequence goes on from NZ_SOGF01000037.1 coordinate 33,790, forward strand.
CCCAGATGACGAGGACCGGAGCGTTGAAGCCGGTGGAGGCGAGGCCCGTGTCGGTGCTGACGGCAGCAGTTCCAGCGTCGGCGGCAACGACGGCGAGCGTCGCGGTACCGACGATGCCGGACGTGACTCCACGTGCGGAGACGGTGTAGTCGCCGGTGGCCTCGGCGGGAATCGCCACGGTCACGGTGACGGCGCCGGCGCCGGTGGCCGTCTTGGTCAGCGACGAGGTGACGGCGGTCTTGACGACCGATAGGACGGCGGTGTGTGAACCGGTGACCGAGAACTCAACGTCTTCGCCATTTGCGAAGGCGCCGTCGTCGAAGGCGACGGGCGTGGACTCGCCGGCTACCGGAGCAGCCGCGACGGTGATGAGCGTGTCAGAAACGTACTCGGCGGCGTTGGCGGCCGGCGCGAAGGCGAAGACGGCGATGACGGCGAGTGCCGCAGTGGCCAGGCTTTTCTTGAACATGATGAGGGTCCCCCCGGTATTTGGATGGTGTGTACGCCGTAGACGGCGAGTCCCGGCAGATCATCTTGAAATACCTAGGTGGCTCTCAGGTTAGTGGGAACAGTGGTGCAATACACAATCTGGTTGCAAAAACATTCGGTTAACGGGCAGTAAATCAAGGGTTTCACCCTGAAATGGGGGTTAACGCCTCCCGCGCGTGGGCCTTTGCCGCTTGTAAGGAGCATCCTGTTCGTTTGCGGATTTGGAACCAGAGCGCCTGAGATTTCGGCGACGCGTGCGTGCAGCGTTGGGGCGCTGGCTTACTCCGGTGCCGGACGGCTGCGGTTATTGAGCACGCCGTGACTCTCTTCGAGGTAGCAGCTGCCGCAGAGCGATTCGTAGGTGACCTCTTCGCCGTCGATGGCCACCTGGTCGCCGTCGAACACATAGACGCCGTCGATCTGGCGCCCGTTGAACACGGCCTTGCGTCCGCAGCGGCAGATGGTCTTGAGCTCTTCGAGGCTGTGGGCCACTTCGAGTAGACGGCGACTTCCCGGAAAGGCGACGGTTTGAAAGTCCGTGCGGATTCCGTACGCCAGCACGGGCACGTTCTCGAGAATGGCGATGCGCAGCAGGTCGTCGACCTGGGTCTCGGTGAGAAACTGGGCCTCGTCGAGCAACAGGGCGCTCACGTCACGGCCGGACTCTTTCAAGACCTGCGCGCGGTGCTGCTGGAACACGGCGTAGGCATCCGTTTGCGGGGTGAGCAGAAAATCGACGGCGCGCATCACGCCGAGACGGGAGAGAATTCCGCGGTCGCCCTTGGTGTCGACCGACGGTTTGGCGAGCAGCACGTGGTGGCCGCGTTCCTCGTAGTTGTATGCCGCTTGCAGCATAGAGGTGCTCTTGCCGCTGTTCATGGCGCCGTATCGAAAGTACAGTTTCGCCATTAGATGCCTTTGGTTGAGTTTGAGCCGCTGCGGTCAGCGTCAAATTCTAGCGTGAGAAGCGGATGCCGGCTGGTCACGCGCACCTGGGAGAAGACGGCGCGGAGCACGCTGAGGTACGGGCGCAGGGCCCGGCGGCGCTGATACGGGGGCAGCGAGATTCCGGCCTGGATGGTGATGGTGTCGACGGCGCGTGCACCGGTCGAGCGCGATCGGGGCTTCAGCTGCGCTTGTGCCTGGGCCTGGGTGCGGGCCTGCGCGGCGGCTTGCTCCTGGGCGGCGGTCACGATGGCGATGGTCGTGGTGTCGGTGGCCGGGGTGGGGAGGGCTCCGCGGGTACCGAAGGCCTGGGTGACCTGGGCGGTGTCGGCGGGGGCGGGGCCGGACCCGTCGATTTGCACGACGAGGCTGGTCGGATCAAAGCCCTTAAGGGTGCAGAGCGCCACGAGGATAGCGCCCGCGGCGGCACGCTGGTCGGAGTCGAAGGCGGTCGCTCGGCGCTCGAGGTCGGCAATGACGCAGAGCGGGTTGACGCCGCGCTCGGTCAGTCCGGCGCGCTCACGTTCGATCAGGTCGTCGAGCCAGGTGTGGTCGACTTCGGCCACGAGCACCCGACGCACCTGGAAAGCGAGGGAGCGGGCCCGCTTCACGTCGGCGGCGGTGAGCGCATCCCGCTCGAGCACATCGGCCAGGAACGGCAGCACATCTGCACCGAGGTTCTTGACGCGATGGTCGACGACCTCGTGCGCGAGGAGGTCGCGATTCTCCTCGGTGCGCCCGCGGATCGCGCGGCGGGCATCCGTTTGCCAACGGTGAATGGAATTGACGACCTGGCGCGAGAACGCGGCGGCGGCGAGGCTGGGCGCGAGCACCTGGGTCATGGCGATGATCGCGAACAGGGCGGGCGGGGTTCGCACGCCGAGAAAGGGCGATTGCCCGAGGGCGGTGGCGCCGACGATGATCGCTGAGATTCCGCCAAGCGCGAGGATTTCTTTCCACGGCCGGAACGGAGCGAGGGCGAGCAGCAGCAGGCCGAGTCCGATCGGGGCGAAGTCGTCCTGGATCATGCCGTTGTACTGCCAGGCGCTGGCCGCGGCGAGCACGTGGGCGACCAGGCCGAGGGCCACGACGACGATCGCACGGCTGCGGGTGAACGGGGCCAGGTCGGGGCGCGCCGACCAGACCAGCACGGCGGCCGCGATAATGAGCGCGGCGACGGCCGAGACCGCGAGCTCCTCAATTTGGATTTCGTGCGGACGCGACACGGTCGCGGCTATCGCGTAGGTCACCACGATCAGGGCGACAACCGGGGCGATCGGCCAGGCGGCCAGGCCACCGATGGGGTCGAGACGCTGCTGTGAAGCGGATGCCGGTGCGCGCGGCCGGCGCGGTGTGGGGGTCGCGCGGGTCATCGGGGGTTCCGGGGGGCGGGGGTGGCGTTGCCGTTGGCCGGGTTGGCGTTGAGGCTGCCGGGCCGGACCGGCGTGTGGTGGGTGGGCAGGGTTGGCTTCGGTTTGATGCTGGGGGTTTCGGCCGGCACGGTCAGTCGCACGCTTGCGCCGGCGCCCGGGCGGCTCCAGATCAGCACGGATCCGCCGAGCTGCTCGATACGTCGCCGCACGGACTGCCGTAGACCGAGCCGGTCGGAAGCGGATTCCGATTCCGTGAAGCCGCGGCCGGCATCCGTTATGAGGAGTGAAATAGTGGTGCGGTCAGACTCGATGGCGAGTTCGGCGGAGTCGATGCCGGCGTGGAGGATGACGTTGACGAGGCATTGCTGCACGGCGAGGCCGACGTCGCGATCGCTGCCGGCGTCGAGGCGAGCGAGGGCGTCACGGTCGCCGGTGACCTCGACTTTCAGCCCACGATCACGGCAGCGTTCGACGGCGGTGTAGACGGCGCTGGAGCGCCAGGCCGGGCTTGGTGTTGGCGCTTGCTCGTGGACGGTTGGCTGCGGTGACGTGGTCGTGCGGGCGTCGATATCGGCGAGCCAGTTGGTGTCGTGCAGGGTGGTCAGGGTGTCTCTCAGGCTGGCTTTGAGGCCCGGCGAGAGAGCGCCGGGTTCGGCCAGGGAGAGCGCGACGAGCTGGGAGACGGTCGTGTCGTTGAGCAAAGCGATGGCGCGGGTGTCGAGGGCATCGCGCAGCTGGCGGTTGGCGCCGTCTTGCACCGCGCGGTGGATGGCGGGTTGGGCGGCGTTGCTGGCGCGGCGGTCGATTCCGGCGAGCACCATAACCCCGACGAGTACGAGGTAGGTCGAAAGGGTGAACAGGTCGGGCTGGTAGGGCTGGTAGGGCACGGTCGCGCCGACGATGGCGAGGAGCGCAGCCGCCTCGGCGAGCAGAAACGCCGCGGTGCTCCAGAGCACGCCGGCGAGGGCGGTGGATCCCGCGCCGCCGACCATGACGAGGGCCATCTTCGGCAGGGCGACGAGGAACATATTCGACGCGGGGAATACGTCGGGTACGCCGAGCACGGTGGCTGTGAAGACGTAAACGCCGAGGGTTCCAACGAGCAGATAGGCAACGGCCAGCGGGATGCGCCGATGCCGGGTGAAGAGGATGAGCGGGGCTGCCATGGCGGCCACAACCACGATGGTGATCCAGAGTTCGGGGGTACTGAGGCTCAGGATACTGACTGACAGGATCGCGGCGCTAAAGCAGGTCAGCGCGAACCAGTGCGCGGCCCGTGCGATGGCGCGTGCGAGCGTGCGCTGGACCAGGTGGCCGGGTAACCCTAGAGACATATTTCCCCCAATAGGTAAGTATGCCATCGGGGTGGGTAGGGGTTGGGTGCGGGGAAGGCAGTGATGGGGTCAGAACAGGGTCGGGGCCAAGTCGGGCGGGAGTTCGGCGGCGATCAGGGAACGGGGCGCCTCCGTGCTCCCGGCCCACCTTAGGGAACGGGGCCCATGATCCATCATGGGCCCCGTTTCCGGGCCCGGGCCCGGTGAACGGGCGGGGGTGAAGGCGGGCGTCCGGCGGGCGGCGGGCATCCGTTCTGGGGAAGACGGGAGAGCGCTGGAGCGGAGGCCGCCGGTCGCGGGGTCGACGATGCCGCGTTCGAGGCCGTGCGCGCGAATGAGCGGCTTGATGCGCGCGGCGAGCCAGGTGCGGTACTCCTTGGGCGCGTATTGGCCGCCGGCGTAGAACTCGAGGTAGCGGGCAACCAGCTCGGGATGCTCGCGGTCGAGCCAGCGCAGGTACCAGTCCTTGACGGCGGGCTTGAGGTTGAGGCCGGAGTAGAGCACGCTCGTGGCTCCGGCCGCCTTGGCCTGCCGCAGCGCCTCATCGAGGTGCGCGCGGGTGTCGGTGAGGAACGGCAAAATGGGCATGAGAAAGACGCCGCAGTCGAGTCCCCGTTCGCGCACCGCGGTCACAGTGGCGAGGCGAGCCTTCGTCGTGGGAGTTCCCGGCTCGACGGATTGCTGCAACTCATCGTCATAGATGGCAATTGACATGGCCAGGTCGACTGGAACGTGCTCACTCGCTTCGACGAGCAGGTCCAGGTCGCGGCGCAGCAGTGTGCCCTTGGTAAGAATGGAGATGGGGGTTTTGCTGTCAGCGAGGGCTGCGATGATGCCGGGCATGAGTCGATAGCGTCCCTCGGCGCGCTGATATGGGTCGGTGTTGGTGCCGAGCGCCACCGGATGCCTCCCCCAGGTGGGCTTGCCGAGTTCCTTGCGCAGCACCTCGGCCACGTTGACCTTGACGATGATCTCGCTATCGAAGTCTTTGCCGGCGTCGAGGTCGAGGTACTGGTGGGTCGGCCTGGCGAAGCAGTAGGTGCAGGCGTGGGAGCATCCGCGATAAGGGTTGATCGTGTAGCCGTACGGCAGCGCGCTCTGACCGGGTACGTGGTTAAGCGCCGACTTGCACAGGATCTCGTGGAACGTGATTCCGGCGAACTCGGGCGTCTGCACGCTGCGTACGAGGTTATTCAGGCGGGCGAGTCCGGGCAGGGCGCCGACCTGTTCGGTCTGTAGTTCCTGTGAGCTCCACCGCATGGCTATAGTCGAACACAAGTTCTAGGAAAGTGCAAGTGATGCCAGAAAAAACCGCACTGAAGCGGATGCCGCAGCTCGCGTCGCGCCGAAACGGTCGCGGACGCGCGTCGCGGCACTCGTTCGAGACGCGGGCACCCCGACGCAGGGGTGCCACGAGTGCCGCGAGCTCGGCCAGCGCTGCGGGCCCCAGCGAGAGCGTGGCGGGCAGGCGATGGGCGGGCAGCGGCATCCGCTTTCGTGCTGACGAGGGCGATTCGCACTACTGTTTCAGCATGCGCACACCGACGGCACCCGCGTGACCCGGCTGCGGCGCAGCGACCCGACCCGGCCGGGGTATTCCCGGCGGCGCGCGGGCACGGGCTTCAGCTACCGCGACCCGGCCGGGCAGAAGGTCACCGAGAAGCAGCTGCGGCAGCGGTTCACGGAGCTAGCGATTCCGCCCGCCTGGACCGACGTGTGGATCTCGCCGCACCCGAACGGGCACATCCAGGCGATCGGCCTCGATGCGGCCGGGCGCCGCCAGTACATCTACCATCCGGCCTGGCGCGAACAAAAGGACCGCCTCAAGTTTGAGCGCGCGTTGGAGCTGGCCGCCTCCCTGCCCCGGGTGCGTGGTCAGGTGACCCGGGATTTGCGCGGGGACAGCGAGCCGCGCGCGCGGGCCCTCGCCGCGGCATTTCGCATGCTCGACCTCGCCTCGTTGCGCATCGGCAGCGAGCGTTATGCCGACGACTACGGTAGCCACGGGCTCTCCACCCTGCTCTGCTCGCACGTGTCGGTGCGGGGAGACGTGGTGCGGCTGGACTTTCCCGCCAAGAGTGGCCAACAATTTCAAGGCGTGATAACGGATGCTGACCTCGCGACCTATCTGCGTGCCCGCCTGCGCGAGCGCCCGGCTGCCCCGCTACTGTCCTGGGTGGTCGACGGGGAGGAGAGTGCTCTCTCGGCCGCCGATATCAACTCGTTCATCAAGGAACGCACCGGCGGCGAGTTCAGCGCGAAGGACTTTCGTACCCTGCGGGGCACGGCCGCTGCGGCCCAAAGTCTGGCCCAGAGCCTCGCGCAGAATCTGAGGGCGGCGGCTGGCATGACCACGCACGAGGATGAGGCGAGCAGCGACGCGGGGACAAAATCGGGCAGCGCTGGGAGCAGGGCGAAGGCCAGCACCGCCGGGAGCGGGACAAAATCCGGCACCGCCGGGAAGGGGGCAAGGGACGGCGCCGCCGGAGCCGGCACGAAACCCAGCACTACAGCGACGGCGACCGGCGTTGGGGCCGTGCCGGCAGCATCCGCTTCACGGCAACCGCGGGCGGCGTCGCGCAACCGTCGCGCCGACACCCGTGCCATTGCCGAAGCGATGCGGCAGGCGGCCGCGGTGCTCGGCAACACCCCCGCGATCGCCCGCACGAGCTACGTCGACCCGCGCATCGTGGATCTGTTTCGCGCCGGCGAGACCATAGACCCGGCCGGCCGCGTCTCGGCAGAGACGGCACTGCGCACGCTCGTACTTGGTGACGATGTTTGAGAAACGACGCTTAAGAATGTCGCACGTTCGCGGTATAACTTGAGTGCCGCTCAGCTGATCCGGCCGCTGTCTATAAGAAAGGTATGCCCGTGACCCACGACTCTGACCCCGTTGAAGAACCACCCCTGGACATTCCTGAGCCGCCCAATACTCCCACAAACCCCGACCAGCTCGTTGGACCCGACGGCCCGGCGCAGGAACATGCCGGCTCAACTGATGAAAGCACCGTAGCGGCCGTTCCGGTCGCCAGCGCCGAGACCGGTCCCGGCGGCCCCGCACCGAGCGATGACGGCTCTGCGGCCGGAGAAGCCGCCACAGCCAGCCCGGTCGAGCCCGACAACGAACCGAACCTCGACGATATCGACCCCGCCGACAACCCATCGAACCCCGATCTGGTCGGCCACGATATCGATGGAGAAGCCCCCAACCTCGCCGAACCAACCGCCTAACCCCAAGGAGTCCCCCATGAAGGGCAAGTTTCTGTTTCTCGCCGGCACCGCGACCGGCTTCGTACTCGGATCCAAGGCCGGTCGCCAGGCCTACGACCGCATCGCCGCAAAGGCCCGCCAAATGTGGGGCGACCCCGGCACCCAGAAGGTCATCTCGCAGGCCGAAGGCATCGCGCGCGACGCCGCCACCGTCGCGCAGACCAAGGTGAGCGGTCTGCTCGACCAGGCCGAGGCATCCATTAAGAAGGAGGAGCGCAAGGCAAATCCGACCCCGGATGCCGACGGCCACGACCTGTAAATCCTCCACGACGCCGACGCCCCGGCTGGAGTCCCGGTAGGGGTGTCCGGCCGGGTGGTCTCCCGGGCGCCCGCGCCGGTGATTAGTCCCAGTCCCGTCCTTGATATGGGGCCAGGCTCGTGGTTGGGCACCGGGTCGCGTTGCGGGCCAAACGCCTGGTGTATCAGAGCGACCGACTCGGCGACGGGCGCGCTAGTCGGTGACGCGTGAGCTCACGGGCTCGGTCGGCCCAAATGTGGCGGGAGGCTCGGGCGCACCCGGCACCAGAAAGCTGGATTGGGCGCGGTCGAACGAGGAGTAGAACCAGCGCGTGTTGAGCACGCCGAGCTTGGTCACTCCGTAGGCACCCCCGATTTGTTCGATGATTCCCATCAGGGCGGCCGGGTCGCCGTCCGGTAGTGCGGGATCTCGAACCAGCCATTCGGTGGGTGTGAGCTGGAGGATGCCGAGTTGCGATACGCGCAGGTTCTCCGCATCCGAAACGCCATTGTTCGGGTTCACTTGCCGCCTCCGGGCCGCTTTGGGACCGTCAGGTAGCCCCACTCACTCCTTCACGGGGTTGACGGGGTTGACGGGGTTGACGGCCCCCTCCTACGTGACTCTCACGAAACGCCCATCTACCAGGCCGCGAGAGTGCAAAAAGTGCCCGATTGAAGGGTTCAATCGGGCACTTTTTGCGCTTTCGCGCGAGGGTGCTAGTTGCTGAGGTGCAGAACCTCAGCGGTGGCGGCGAGGGACGCGGCGGCAGCTGCGGGGTCGTCGGACAAGCGGGTGCCGTAGCTCGGAATCATCTGGCGGATGCGCGGCTTCCAGCCCTCGATGCGGTCGGGGAAGCAGCGGGCCAGCAGGTCCACCATGATTGGCGCGGCCGTCGAGGCTCCCGGCGAGGCACCGAGCAGTCCGGCGATCGAACCGTCGGACGAGGTGATGACCTCGGTGCCGAACTGCAGCACTCCGCCGAGCTTGGCATCCTTCTTCATGACCTGCACGCGCTGGCCGGCCGTGATGAGCTCCCAGTCCTTTGAATCTGCGGCGGGAATGAACTCACGCAGGGCCTTGAGCTTGGCGTTGCGCGAGGCGAACACCTCGCCGATCAGGTATTTCATCAGGTCGAAGTTGTGACGCGCGACCGCGAGCATCGGCCCGAGGTTGTGCGGGCGAATGGAGAACGGCAGGTCGAACCAGGTGCTGGTCTTCAGGAACTTCGGGCTGAATCCGGCGTACGGGCCGAACAGCAGCGACTTTTCGCCATCGACCACGCGGGTGTCGAGGTGCGGCACCGACATGGGCGGGGCACCCTTGGCCGCCTTGCCGTAAACCTTGGCCTGGTGCTGGGCGACAAGCTTGGGGTTGTTCGTGCGCAGAAACTGGCCGCTGATCGGAAAGCCTCCGAACCCCTGAATTTCAGGGATTCCGCTCTGCTGCAGCAGCGCGAGCGCGCCACCGCCGGCGCCGACGAAGACGAACCGCGCGTTGATGGTGCTGCGGGTCTGCCCGACCTGACGCAGCAGTTTGAGGTTCCACGAACCATCCGCTTTGTGCCCCAGGCCGACGACCTGCTCGTTCATGTGCATGTTGACCCCCTGCTTTTCGAGGTTGTCGAACATGAACCGGGTGAGGGCGCCGAAGTCGACGTCGGTGCCGCTCGCGATGCGCGTGGCGGCGATCTTCTGGCCAGCCGGACGCTTGCGGGTGAGCAGCGGGGTCCAGGTGCCGATCTTTTCGACGTTGTCGCTGAACTCCATGCCGGCAAACAGCGGTTCGGTGACGAGTGCGGCGTGCCGCTTGCGCAGGTACTCCACGTTGGCTTTGCCGTGCACGAAGGTCATGTGCGGCGTGGAATTGATGAACTTTTCAGGCTCCGGCAGGGCACCAATAGAAACGAGGTGCGCCCACAATTGCCGGCTGATCTGGAACTGCTCGTTGATCACAACGGCCTTGTCGGCGGTGACCGAACCGTCTGCAGCCTGCGGCATGTAGTTGAGTTCGCACAGCCCGGCATGCCCGGTGCCGGCGTTGTTCCACGGGTTCGAGCTCTCCTGGGCCAGTTCACCGAGGCGCTCGTACACCTCGATGCGCCAGTTGGGCTGCAGCTCCTTGAGGAGCGTTCCGAGGGTGGCACTCATGATGCCGCCACCAATGAGGACAACGTCGACAGTTCCCTGAGAATTCACACTGTCGAGTGTATCGCTGCAAGCGGATGCCCCTGACCCGACCTCCGCTCAGTGCGGGTCACCACACCGACCGCACTGGCCGTGGCATGGCAGAGGGCCTCGGCCACTTCGGCCGCTGAATCGAGTCGGCGGGTGGCGCTGAGAATGTTGCTGCCGAGCACGACCCCGTTGATACGGCGACGCATGTCCCACATGGTGCGCGGCACGATAGCGACGAGGGCCAAAACGAAGCTTCCCAGCAGGGTACCGACGGCAGTTTGGATAGCGGTGCGACCTTCTCCCGGTGTGGGCAGGCCGACCTGGGACCAGTAGGTCGAGGCCGTGCGCACCGGCACAATTCTGCTGCCCAGATCTTCGAGTACCCCGGCGACGGCCAGGGGAAAAAAGACGAGGCCCAGGATGCCGAATACTCCGAAGGAGACGCGCTGCAGCACGCCCCAAATCTTTCTTCGGCTCACTCAGTCAAAGCCAACGCAACTTACCCCCGGAGGAGGGCCGGAGCGGGGGTATTGGTGCGGGTGATTGTGTGGGCTTGCGGCGCCGGTATTGGGCCGTACTGGGCCGTACTGGGCCGTATTGGGCCGGGCCCACCCTGTGAACCTAGGCCCAGTTTCTAGACTGGGCCCCCGTTCCGGGCCCGGAACGTCTCGGCGCGCTCGCGGGTCAGGCTTGGGGCACGAGGCGGTCGGCAGCGATGAGCTCGGCGATCTGTACGGCGTTCAGCGCCGCACCCTTGCGCAGGTTGTCGTTGCTGATGAAGAGGGCCAGGCCACGGCCATCCGCTACGCCTTCATCCTGACGGATTCGGCCGACGAAGCTCGCATCCTGCCCTGCTGCCTGGAGCGGGGTGGGGATGTCGGTCAGTTCGACGCCGGGCGCGGTCTTGAGCAGTTCCTCGGCGCGGGCGACGCTGATCGGCTTCGCGAACTCGACGTTGATCGAGAGGGAGTGGCCGGTGAAGACGGGCACGCGTACACAGGTGCCGGAGACGAGCAGCTCCGGCAGGCCGAGGATCTTGCGGCTCTCGTTGCGCAGCTTCTTCTCTTCGTCGGTTTCAAACTGGCCGTCGTCGACGATGGCGCCGGCCAGCGGGATCACGTCGAACGCGATGGGCCGGGCGTAGATGGTGGGCTCTGGCAGGGCTACGGCGCTGCCGTCGTGCACGAGCTGGAACAGGTTCTCGTCTTGCGCGGCGACGCGCACCTGGCTGGCGAGTTCGAACGCTCCGGCCAGGCCGCTGCCGGAGACGGCCTGGTAGGTGCTGACGATCAGGCGCTTGAGCCCGGCCTCGTCGTGCAGTACCTTGAGCACGGGCATGGCGGCCATGGTGGTGCAGTTCGGGTTGGCGATGATGCCCTTGACGGCGAGCTTGATGGCTTCGGGGTTGACCTCGCTGACGACGAGGGGAACGTCTGGGTCCATCCGCCAGCCCGAAGAATTGTCAACGACGAGCACGCCGGCTGCCGCAAAGCGGGGAGCCTGCGCCTTGGAGAGCGTGGCCCCGGCCGAGAAGATAGCAACGTCGAGCCCGGATGGGTCGGCGACGGAGGCATCTTCGACCGTGATTGACTCGCCCCGAAAGGTGAGGGTGGTGCCGGCCGAGCGTGCCGACGCGAAGAAGCGGATGCTCTTCACCGGAAAGTCACGCTCCTCCAGCAGACGACGCACGACGGCGCCCACCTGTCCGGTGGCTCCGACGACGCCGATGTTGATTCCAGAAGTGCTGACTGAGGTGGTCACGTGTGTTTCCTAACGTCGTTGGGGCTGTCTCCCGTGGCTAATTCAGGAAACATCGGCGATCCTGCCGATATTTTCTCCCCAGAGCGGATGCTGCGGGTCGATTCCCTGAATTAACTCCCAAAAGGTGGGGTGACGAGGTGGTGCGGGTGGTTGATGCGAGGTTCTCCCCCCACTTCGCGCATAACTCCTGCAATTTCGTCGCCCGCCGGTTCAGTCCCGCGCAATTACAGGGCAGTCAAAGTCGATGATGACAATTTGCAAGAGTTATGAACGGGCTGGGGCTGGACTGGGTGGTGAGGCGGGGCATCCGCTCGCCGAGGTGTGTGCGGGAGTTAGCGGCCGGAGCCGCCGTGAACGATGGCTTCGGCGTCGCCGTCGAGCCCGAACGCGGTGTGTACCACGCGGAGGGCTTCGTTGATGGTGTCGGCGCGGGTGACGACCGAAATGCGGATCTCGCTCGTCGAGATCATCTCAATGTTGATCCCGGCTTCGTAAAGCGCCTCGAACAGTTTCGCTGAGACACCGGTGTTGGTGCGCATGCCGCCGCCGACCAGGGCGAGCTTGGCGATCTGGTCGTCGTACTGCAGGCCAGCGAATCCGATGCGGTCGCGCTCGTTGGTCAGTGCCGTGAGCACCTGCTGGCCCTCCGACTTGGGCAGGGTGAAGGAGATGTCGGTGAGTCCGGTCGACGCGGCCGACACGTTCTGCACGATCATGTCGACGTTGGCGTTGGTCTTGGCGACGATCTTGAAGATCAGGGCGGCCTTGCCGGGAATGTCGGGAACGCCGACGACGGTGACCTTCGCTTCGCTCAGGTCGGCGGCGATTCCGGCGATGATGGGCTCTTCCACAATTTCTCCATTTTCTCGCGCGGTCGCGGCGTTGTAGACGATGGTGCCGGTGTTGTTGTTGAAGGAGGAGCGCACGTGCAGCGTGACCCCATGGCGGCGAGCATATTCCACAGCGCGAATATACAAAACTTTGGCTCCAGCGGCGGCGAGTTCGAGCATCTCTTCGCTCGTCACGCGCTCGAGTTTGCGAGCCTTGGGAACGACGCGGGGATCAGCGGTGAAGACGCCATCGACATCCGTGTAAATCTCGCAAATGTCGGCGCCGAGGGCGGCGGCCAGTGCGACGGCGGTGGTGTCGGATCCGCCGCGTCCGAGGGTGGTGATGTCTTTGGTGTCGCGGTTGAAGCCCTGGAAGCCGGCGACGATCGCGACGGCACCCTCGTCGAGGGCATCGCGGATGCGTCCGGGCGTGACGTCGACGATGCGCGCCGAGCCGTGGCTCGCGTCGGTGATCATGCCAGCCTGGCTGCCGGTGAAGGAGCGGGCGTCGTAGCCGAGGCTCTTGATGGCCATCGCGAGCAGCGCCATGGAGATGCGTTCGCCCGCGGTGAGCAGCATGTCGAGCTCACGCGGGGCGGGCAACGGCGTGACCTGATGGGCGAGGTCGAGCAACTCGTCGGTACTGTCTCCCATCGCCGAGACGGCGACGACGACCTCGTTGCCGGCCTTGCGGGTGTCCACGATGCGCTTGGCAACCCTCTTGATACTTTCGGCATCGGCGACGGACGATCCGCCGAACTTCTGCACGATCAAGCTCATGTGACTCCTGAGATGGGGGTGTCGCTGGCCGATGTTCGGGCCGCGTCCAAGTTCCCATCCTAAATGCTGGTGCTGACGGGTGGGTGCCATGTGACACTGTGCGGCGGCGTTCAGCGAATTCAGGGGCACGCGTGCAGGGCGGGCACTCAGGAGTGCGCGTGCACGCGTGCAGGCGGGGGCGGGGGAGGGCGCCATCCGGACGCCGGGCCCAGGATAGGGAACCGGGCCCATGATCAAGCGTGGGCCGAGTTTCCGGGCCCGGGCCCGGGNATCCGGACGCCGGGCCCAGGATAGGGAACCGGGCCCATGATCAAGCGTGGGCCGAGTTTCCGGGCCCGGGCCCGGGCCCGGAAAGTACTACGAGACCGCGTGGGGAAGCCACCGCACCGAACCACCCGACGGGCCCGAATACGTACGCCGGGCCCAATGTTAGGGAACCGCGGTCCAGATCCGGACGCCGGGCCCAGGATAGGGAACCGGGCCCATGATCAAGCATGGGCCCAGTTTCCGGGCCCGGGCCCGGGAAGTACTACGAGACCGCGCGGGGCGGCCGCAGGTGCGGCGGGTGGCGGGTGGCTAGTGGGTGACCTCGCGGCGGCCCTCGAAGGCTCGGCCGAGGGTGACCTCGTCGGCGTATTCGAGGTCGCCGCCGACGGGCAGGCCCGAGGCGAGACGGGTCACCTTGATCTCGAGCGTCGTCAACAGGCGCGAGAGGTAGGTGGCAGTCGCCTCCCCCTCGAGGTTCGGGTCGGTCGCGATAATGACCTCCTGCACTGTGTTGTCGGCGAGGCGCTGCATCAGCTGGCGGATACGCAAGTCGTCGGGGCCGATGCCGTCGATCGGGCTGATCGCTCCGCCGAGCACGTGGTACAGGCCCTTGAACTCGCGGGTGCGTTCGATCGCGACGACGTCCTTGGCCTCTTCGACCACGCAGATCGAGGTGGGGTCGCGGCGCGGGTCGCGGCAGATCAGGCAGGTCGGCTGCTCGGACACGTTGCCGCAAATGTCGCAGAACCGCACCTTGTCGCGCACCTCGAGCAGCACGTTGGCGAGCCGGGTCACGTCGAATTTCTCGGTCTGCAGAATGTGGAACGCGATGCGCTGCGCCGACTTCGGTCCGATGCCGGGAAGCTGGCCGAGCTCGTCGATCAGCTCTTGAACGATGCCTTCATACATGGTTTAGTGGTCGTTTCTGGTTCGGGGCGCCGCGGTGTACGGCTGTTCTTCGATGAAGGTCGCGCCCAGGATCTCGCGCACCACGGCCTCACCATAGCGCTGCTTCTCAGCGAAGGACGGCGCGCGGGACGGGTCTTTCGCGGCTCCGCGCTGGCCGGATGCGTTCGGGTGTTGACGCTGCGCCGGCGCAGACTGCTGGCCGCGGTTTTGCTGATCGCTCGGCTGGCCAGCGTTGCGCTGGTCGTTCGGCTGGCCGGGGATTTGCTGGCCCTGCTGGCCGGAAGGCTGCTGGCCGGGAGCGTGGGCCGCGTTCTGCTGGCCTGAGCGACGCGAATCCTGCTGCCCTGCACTGCTTGGCTGCCCCGAGGTCAGCTGCGAAGCGGATGCCTCGGCGTCGGCCCCGTAGTCGGGCACGCGTTCCTCCGCGGGCGCGTCCATTTCGGGCGGCGCGTCGTCGTCGTCAAATGGCGGGGGCGCATCGTCAAATGGCGGCTCGTCCCGGCGCGGGGACGCGGAGTCGGCGAGCGAAGACGGCGCTGAGACTGGAGTTGACGACGACGAGGAAGCCGAGACCGAAGCCGCGTCGGGTACGTCTGATATCGGAGCCGCGGGACTGGCGGGGGCCGGGGCATCCGTTGTGTCGTCGACGACGGCAGGCAATGCCGGGCCGTTGGGCGAGCCGGGAATCGCCACGGTGGCCCACCCACTGGTCGAGGCGGCGACGGCCGAGGCACCTGCTGGTGTGGAAGCTGGCGCCGCCGCGGGTGCCGCAGTAGCCGCAGTAGCACGCGCAGCGAGCGCAGCGAGCGCAGCGGTGGGAGTAGCCGGCCCGGGAGCCCCGGACGCAGACGCAGAGGGCGCGGAGGTCGCAGGCGCGGAAGCAGGCGACCGGACTTGCGCGGCCTCGGTCGAGGCTGGATCGGTGAGCGCGGATTCTGCTGTGTCGGCCGCGTTTTCAGTCGACCCAGGTGATGCGCTCGACACAGAGTCGGCTCCGAGAGCTGCCGGCACAGAAGCTGCCGGCACGGAAGTTGTCGGCACAGAAGTTGCCGGCGGTTTCGGTGCGGGAACCGCTGGCGCAGGCTCCGCGGCGACGGTCGTCGAGTCGCCGGACGATGCGCTCGGCGAGGACATTTCACGGCCGGCATCGACCCGGGCGATGAACTTGACGCGCAAGCCGAGCACGGCGACGATCGCGGTGCGGAGGAAGTCGCTCGTTCCCATTCCTGGAACCTTCTGCTGCTTGAAGCTGTCAACGTCGGCAACGCTCGGGAACGACAGCGCGAGTACGTCACCGTTCAGGCTGAGCACGTGCGCGGTGTAGACGACGAGCCACGCGGTCGTTTTTTCCGTTTTCACGGCCTCGAGAATTTCGGGCCAGGCGTCTTTCAACTGCTGCAGGGAGACCGGCGCCCCCGGAACAACGGCCGGGCGGGCAGTCTGCGCCCCCGGGATGGCGGTCTCGTTGGGCAGGCCTTGGATCGAGCCTGTCGAGATTTCGACCAGCGGAGAGGGTGAGGCCGCGGAGGTTACAGGCGCGCCGGAAGCGGCAGACGAGGAGCCCGGCGTAGAGCTCGAAGAAGGTGCTGCGCCCGCGGAAGGGGCGGAGCCGGAAGATGACGCGGGACCCGCGGAGGAAGGTGATGCCGCGGAGGCGCCCTGAGTTCCCGGGATGGCGGTTTCAACAGGCTGGACCAGCGGAGCAGGAGGCGTCGCGGAGTTTGCTCGCGCGGCCGAGGTCGCGCCGGGAGCGGAGGCGGCAGGTGTTGCAGAGCCTGGCGCGGAGGGCGACTGAGCACCGGGAGCGGCGACGCCGCCAGCTTGCGGTGCCGCCGCGGGCGCGACCGGGGCCCCCACCCGCTGATCGAGCTTGCCGAGATCGCCACTGGCCGACCGGGGCGCGGGCGCCGACGCACCGACCCCGTCGACCCCGATGCGACGCTCGAGCCGCTCGACCCGGGCGAGGGCGCCCCTGGTCGTGTCATCGGTCGCGGGAATCAGGGCGCGCGCGATCATCAGTTCGAGGTGCAGGCGCGGCGAGGTTGCCCCGCTCATCTCGGTCAGGGCGGCGTTCAAAATATCGGCGGTACGCGAGAGTTCGGCTGGCCCGAAAGCGGATGCCTGCACGCTCATGCGCTCCAGCTCGTCTTGCGGTACCCCGCGCAGCACCGCTGCTGCTCCCGCGACGCTGGTGGCCGCGACGATGATGAGGTCTCGCATCCGCTCGAGAAGGTCTTCGACGAACCGGCGCGGATCTTGCCCGGTCTGGATGACCCGGTCGACGGCGTCGAACGCGGCCGCGGAATCGCGGGCTCCGATGGCGTCGACAGCTTCGTCGAGCAGCGAGGCGCTCGTGTATCCGAGCAGGGCGACGGCGCGCTCGTACTCAATGGACTGACCGTCGGCCCCGGCCATGAGCTGGTCGAGCAGTGACAGGGTGTCGCGCGGCGAGCCTCCGCCGGCGCGCACGACCAGCGGCAGCACGCCCGGAGCGACGACCATCTTCTCGACGTCACACATCTGCTGCACGTATTCGAGCATCGGACCCGGCGGCACCAGCCGGAACGGATAGTGATGGGTGCGCGAACGGATGGTGCCGATCACCTTTTCGGGTTCGGTGGTCGCAAAGATGAACTTCACGTGTTCCGGCGGCTCTTCGACGATCTTCAGCAGCGCGTTGAAGCCCTGCGGCGTCACCATGTGCGCCTCGTCGAGGATGAAGATCTTGTAACGGTCGCGGGCCGGCGCGAAGATAGCGCGCTCACGAATATCGCGGGCATCGTCGACACCGTTATGGCTGGCCGCGTCGATTTCGACGACGTCGAGCGACCCGCCGCCGTCGCGGGCGAGCTCAACGCAGCTCGGGCAGACGCCGCACGGAGTGTCGGTGGGGCCCTCGGCGCAGTTCAGGCAGCGGGCCAGGATGCGCGCGCTCGTGGTCTTGCCACAGCCGCGCGGGCCGCTGAACAGATAGGCGTGATTCACCCGGTTGGTGCGAAGCGCCGTCATCAGCGGATCAGTCACTTGGGACTGGCCGATCATCTCGGCAAAGGTCTCTGGCCGATAGCGGCGATACAGGGCGGTAACCACGCTCTAATGGTACTTGCCGCAACCGACACTCGGCCGCGCGCAGGCGTCAGCCTGAAGGTCAAGACCCCCGAACCCACGGATGACGTGCGCGACCGGGCATGCTTAAGTGCGAAGATCGCGCGCGCTAAGGTTCAGTTCAGCGTCAAATCAGCCTGAGCGCAGTGACATTTCTCTGCTTTCTGCTGATCGTGATCTGACTCAGTGCAGCTGGCGCACCGTGGCGAGGGTCTGGCGGGCTATCTCCAGCTCCTCGTTGGTGGGGATGACGAGCACGGTGACCGCAGAGTCGTCGGCCGAGATGCGCCGCGCACCTCGATTCGCAGCGGCATTGCGCTCCGGGTCGATCCGGATTCCAAACGCCTCGAGTTCACCGACCGCGCGCGCTCGCAGCATCGGGTCGTTCTCGCCGACTCCCGCCGTGAACGTGATCACGTCGACCCGCCCCAGCTGGGCAAAGTAGGCGCCGACATAGTGCTTGAGCCGGTGCACGTAGACGTCGATGGCGAGCTGGGACGGACCGTCGCCGGACTCCGCCGCTACGATCACGTCGCGCATATCACCGCGACCGGTGAGGCCGAGCAGCCCGCTGCCGCGGTTCAGCAGGGTGTCGAGCTCGTCCATGTCGAGACCGGCCCGGCGGTGCAGGTGAAAGAGCACGCCCGGGTCGATATCACCCGAGCGGGTGCCCATGACGAGTCCCTCGAGCGGGGTCATGCCCATGCTCGTCTCCACCGATCGGCCGCCGCGCACCGCACACACCGATGCGCCGTTGCCGAGGTGCAGCACAATCTGGTTCAGGTCGGCCAGTGGACGGTCGACGAATTCCGCGGCGGCCCGCGAGACGAAGCTGTGGCTCGTACCGTGAAACCCGTAGCGACGGATGCGGAACCGCTCGGCCAGGTCCACGTTGATCGCGTAGGTGAACGCCTCGGGCGGGAGGGTCTGGTGAAAGGCCGTGTCGAAGATGGCCACGTGCGACACCGAGGGAAAGGCGATCTCAGCGGCCACGATGCCCTGCAGCGCGCCCGGGTTGTGCAGCGGCGCGAGCCCGGAGAGCTCGTCGATGTCGCGTTCCACCTGCGGTGTGACGAGGGTCGGCTCGTGAAAACGAGCCCCGCCGTGAACAACCCGGTGGCCGACCGCGACCGGCGCATGGGTGGCGAGCGAGGGGCCATGCGCGTGGAAGGCCTCGAGCATGACGGCGAACCCGGCCGTGTGGTCGGGAATGGGCAGTTCACGCCAGGTCTTGGCGCTCTCGGCGCCACCCACACCGCTCACCGAATGCGACGAGTGCCCCATGAGCTCGCCGATACGCTCGACCAGTCCACTCGCGAGGGTGGTCTCGGTGTCCATCTCGATCAGCTGGTATTTGAAGGAGCTCGACCCCGAGTTGACGACCAGAACCGCGGTCATCGAATGGCTCCAGCCGGCGTCGCATCCACTGCCGCCGCCAGGGCCGCGGCATCCGTCAGTCCGGCCGCCTGAATTGCGGTGATCGCCACGGTGTTGACGATGTCCTGCACGAGGGCGCCGCGCGACAGGTCGTTGATCGCCTTGCGCAGACCCTGCAGCACCGGTCCGATCGCGACGGCTCCCGCGCTGCGCTGCACCGCCTTGTAGGTGTTGTTGCCGGTGTTGAGATCCGGAAAGATGAACACCGTGGCGCGGCCAGCCACGCTGGAACCGGGCATCTTGGTGGCCGCGACCGCGGCATCCGCTGCTGCATCGTATTGAATCGGACCCTCGACCAGCAGATCGGGTCGGCGCTCACGCACGAGGGCGGTCGCGGAGCGTACCTTTTCGACGTCGGCGCCCTCGCCGGAGGTTCCGGTGGAGTAGGACAGCATCGCGATGCGCGGCTCGATGCCGAACTGCACGGCCGTCGCCGCGGCCGAGATGGCGATGTCGGCCAGCTGCTCGGCCGTCGGCACCGGAATGACGGCGCAGTCGCCGTAGACCAGCACGCGGTCGGCGAGCGCCATGAGGAACACGCTCGACACCACGCCGACGCCGGCCTGGGTCTTGATGATCTCGAAGCTCGGCCGAATGGTGTGCGCGGTGGTGTGCGTCGCGCCAGACACCATGCCGTCGGCGAGGCCCAGCTGCACCATCATCGTGCCGAAATAGCTCACATCGGTGACGGTTTCATTGGCCTGGTCGAGTGAAATTCCCTTATGTGCTCGCAACTGCATATATTCGTGGGCGAACTTGATTCGCAGCAGATCGTCGTACGGGCTCACGACGTGGGCCTTGGAAATGTCGAGGCCGAGGCCGATCGCTCGAGATCGCACCTCGAATTCCTCACCGAGGATGGTCAGCTCGACCACGTCGCGGGCCAGCAGGGTCGCGGCGGCGCGCAGCACGCGGTCATCCTCACCCTCGGGCAGCACGATGTGCTGACGGTTCTGGCGCGCGCGTTCGAGCAGCGCGTACTCGAACATGAGCGGCGTGACGACCTCCGCGCGGCTCACATCGAGTCGGTCCAGCAAAGCGGATGCGTCGACGTGAGTCTCGAACAACGCCAGCGCGGTGTCGTGCTTGCGCTGGGAGTCGGCGGCGAGGCGTCCACGGGCGCGCGTGATGCGCATGGTCGTGTCGTACGAGCCGAGTGAGGTTCTGATGATCGGAAGCGAGGGGGCGAGGCCTTCCATCAACCGTTGGATCGCCTCGGGCAGCTCGAAGCCGCCATTGAGAACGATGCCGGCGATCGACGGGAAGGTTGCGGAGGCGTTGGCCAGCAGCACGGCCAGCAGCACG
The DNA here is from genome assembly GCF_004402355.1 of Cryobacterium sp. TMS1-20-1. NCBI lineage: Bacteria > Bacillati > Actinomycetota > Actinomycetes > Micrococcales > Microbacteriaceae > Cryobacterium > Cryobacterium sp. TMS1-20-1. The sequence goes on from NZ_SOGF01000037.1 coordinate 54,010, forward strand.
TCTTCGCGGTCGCCCGGCACAACGACGACGGCGCCCTGAATCAGACGCGGCAGCACGTTGACCATCGACATTGCGGCCACGACGACGCCGAGCGCCTCACGGGCCAGCAGGGCAGGGTCGCCCTTGATCAGGGTGCCCTCGGTGGCCTCCATAATGCTCTGCATGCTCGGTGCGACGAGGTACGGGTCTTCGGGAATGGCCCAGATCGGCACGCCGAAAGCGCCGCCGGACCGGGCCGGCTGGGCATTGGTGGTGGCCCGCACCGCGTCAATGATGGCCGGCAGCGCGTTCTCGTCGGCCCGATTGATGATGATCGCCAATACGGATGCGTGTTCGTCGCGCAATTCCGCCAGCGCCACGTCGGTCTGCTGGGCGATGTCCACGGACGAGCGGGCGTCGCTCTGACCGAGGCGTTCGCCCTCGCCCGGGCCGACTCGGCCACCGAGCACGAGCAGTACGGGGGCGCCGAGGTTGGCCGCGATACGCGCGTTGAAGGCGAGTTCGGTGGGGCTGCCGACGTCGGTGTAATCGCTGCCGATGACGACGACCGTGTCGCAGTTGGCCTCGACCGCTTTATACCGCGCAACGATGCGGGCCAGGGCAGCGTCTGGATCGGTGTTGACGTCGTCGTAACTGACACCGATGCTCTGCTCGTAGGTTTGCCCGGCGGCAGCGCCGGGGCCGGCGTTCGCCTGCAGGTGCCGGAGGAGAAGCTCGACGACGTAGTCGGGCTCGGTCGCGGTGCGGGCGACCGGGCGGAACACACCGACCCGCTCCACGAGGTGGGTGAGTGTGTCGAGCACGCCGAGGGCGATCGTCGACTTGCCGGTATTGCCTTCTGCGCTGGTGATATAGATGCTTCGAGCCACGGTATCCATTCAAGCGTATTCGGAGTGGGAGTGCGTCGGCGGGATCATAGAGGTAAGTCGTAACCCACGCTATACCGAGTTTGGGTGGGTCGATGGCGGTCGAGCTGGGTTAGCCTGCGCGGATGGCGGGGTTCCGCAGACGGCCAGCGCGGGGCGATGGCGGTCGTCAAACTCGACCAACGCCAGGTGGCGTCCCGCGCGCGGGTGGAGGCCGGAGCAGTGCTGGGTTAGACATTGTCGCTGCCGGTCGAGGCGGCGCGGGGAGCGGCATCCGCTTGGGCAGACCAGGACCAGTCGGTGATGGCGGGAGCGTCTTCGCCGTGGTCTCGGGTGTATTGGCGCGCGGCCAGGCGGGCGTCCTGCATCCGCTGCCGGAGCAGGCCGGCGCGGGCGGCGAGGCCGGGAGTGCGGTCGATGACGTCCATGACGAGGTGATATCGATCGAGGTCGTTGAGCATGACCATGTCGAACGGGGTCGTCGTGGTGCCGATCTCTTTGTAGCCGCGGGCGTGCAGGTTGTCGTGGCCGTGACGCTTGTAGGTGAGCCGATGGATCAGCCACGGATACCCGTGATAGGCGAAAATGATCGGCTTGTCGGGCGTGAAGACGGCGTCGAAGGCGCTGTCGCTCAGGCCGTGCGGATGGTCCTCCGCCGACTGCAGCCGCATGAGGTCGACGACGTTCACGACCCGCACCTTGAGCTCGGGCAGGTTCTCGCGCAGAATCTCGGCGGCGGCGAGCACCTCGAGCGTCGGCACGTCACCGGCGGCGGCGAGCACGACATCCGGCTCCTGACCGGCAAGTTCGGTGCCAGCCCAGTCGAAGATGCCGAGGCCTCGGGTACAGTGCGCGACAGCCTCGTCCATGGTGAGCAGGTTCGGCGCCGGCTGCTTGCCCACCACGACGACGTTCACATAATTGACGCTGCGCAGGCAGTGATCGTAGGTGCTGAGCAGGGTGTTGGCGTCGAAGGGCAGGTAGACCCGCACCACGTCGGCGCTCTTGTTGACGACGTGGTCGATGAAACCGGGGTCCTGGTGGCTGAACCCGTTGTGATCCTGCCGCCAGACGTGCGAGCTGAGCAGGTAGTTGAGGCTCGCGATCGGCGCCCGCCACGGGATATCGGCCGTCACCTTGAGCCACTTGGCGTGCTGGTTGAACATGGAATCCACAATGTGAATGAACGCCTCGTAGCAGTTGAACAGCCCGTGCCGCCCGGTGAGCAGGTAGCCCTCGAGCCAGCCCTGGCACTGGTGTTCGCTCAGCATCTCCATCACGCGGCCGGCCCGGGCGAGGTTGGTGTCGCCGGGTCGGATCTCGGCGTTCCACTGCTTGTCGGTGACCTCGTAGACCGGCGGGGCGAGCCGGTTCGAGGCGGTTTCGTCGGGTCCGAAGATGCGAAAGTTATCCGGGTTCAAGCGGATGACCTCGGCCAGGTAGCCGCCCAGCACGCGCGTCGCCTCATTCCGCGTTGCACCCGGCTCGGGCACGTCCACGGCGAAATCACGGAAGTCGGGCAGGTGCAGGTCGCGGCGCAGCACTCCGCCGTTGGCGATCGGGTTGGCGCTCATGCGCAGGTCGCCTTGTGGGGCGAGGTCAGTGATCTGTTTCACGGGAGCACCATCTTGGTCGAACAGGTCTGCGGGGCGGTAGGAGAGCATCCACTTTTCTAAAAGGGCAGTGTGCGCCGGGGTGTCGCGGGCGTTTGCCAGCGGAACTTGGTGGGCGCGCCAGGTGTTCTCAACCTGAACGCCGTCGATACGGGCGGGGCAGGTCCAGCCCTTGGGGGTGCGGAGGATGATCATGGGCCAGCGCGGGCGGGCGAAATCCTCGTTGTTGGTGGCGGCCTGGGCGGCTGCGGCCTTGATCTCGGCGATCTGGTTGAGCACGTCATCAAGAGTCTCGGCCATGCGAGCGTGCACGAGCATCGGATCTTCACCGTCAAAGCCGCCGCTCACCAGATAAGGAGTGTGACCGTAGCCGCGCATGAGGTCCTGCAGCTCGTCTTCGGGGATGCGGGCGAGCACGGTGGGGTTGGCGATTTTGTACCCGTTGAGGTGCAAAATGGGCAGCACGACGCCGTCCTGCAGCGGGTCGATGAATTTGTTGGAGTGCCAGCTGGTGGCGAGCGGGCCGGTTTCGGCCTCGCCGTCCCCGACCACCGCGGCCACGAGCAGGTTCGGATTGTCGAACGCGGCACCGTAGGCGTGGCTCAGGGCGTAGCCGAGTTCGCCGCCCTCGTGGATGGATCCGGGCAGCTCGGGCGAGGCGTGGCTGGGGATGCCGCCGGGGAAGGAGAACTGGCGAAACAGTTTCTGCACGCCCTGAGCGTTCTGCTCGATGTCGGCGTAGACCTCGGTGTAGGTGCCGTCGAGGTAGGCGTTGGCGACCATGCCGGGGCCGCCGTGGCCGGGGCCGGTGATGTAGATGGTGCTCTGGCTGCGTTCGGCGATCGCGCGGTTCAGGTGTGCGTAGAGAAAGTTGAGGCCGGGCGTGGTGCCCCAGTGGCCGAGCAGGCGCGGCTTCACGTGATCGCGGGTGAGCGGCTCGGTGAGCAGGGCGTTGCCGAGCAGGTAGATCTGGCCGACGGCGAGGTAGTTCGCGGCCCGCCACCAGGCGTCGATGCTAGCCAGCGCCGCTGCACTGAGCGGTTTCGGCGCGCGTGTGGGCCAGGGCATGGTGCCGGAATCGTGGCTCATTGGTCCTCCGCAGTGTGGTGCGGCGACATAGCCGCGCTGCTTTAATCCTATTGAGCCGTGGCTGCGCAGCGCAGGGCCAAAGGTCCCGACCCGCGAGCGTTCACGCGGATTTCACGCTCATTACGCGAAAGCGGATGCTGGTGGGGCCAAAAAGGACTCCTCGCGCACCTCGGTACAGGGGCACAGCCCCGGGTACCCTTGCGCGTTGGGTATGAAAAAGACTCCTCGCGCACCCGCCAGAGCCCGGTTACCCTTGCTACGTTTCCGTCCTGGGGGAATTGGCCTGGGTGGCGCCACGCGAGGAGCCGACCCTCAGTTTAGGGCACGCGACGAGACTGCACCAACCGAGGGTGGCGGCAGCATCCGCTGGAAACAGGTAAGATTCTGTGGTGCCGTTGCTTTATTGAACGGCGGCCAGGAGAATTCGCCTAGTGGCCTATGGCGCACGCTTGGAAAGCGTGTTGGGTGAAAGCCCTCGGGGGTTCGAATCCCCCATTCTCCGCCAGACATGTAGTGCAGCGCGTTGGGTGACGCACAAACCCCACTCGCGGGGTTCGAATCCCCCATTCTCCGCCAGACTTGCAGTACAGCGTGTTGGGTGACGCACAAACCCCACTCGCGGGGTTCGAATCCCCCCCATTCTCCGCCAGAGCGGGCAGGCCGAGCACGGCGGGCACCGCGGCGATCCGCTGCCGGGAAATCCGCTTCATCTCTGCCGAGCGCGACGAGCCGCCTGTCGCTCCTTCGTGACCCTGCTGGAGCCACGACTCACCGGTACCGTGCGTTGGGTATTTCGGGTTAGGTTTGGTCAACAGTTGGCTGCAGGAAGCAGCGCCATATGGGGGTAAATCCGGTGCAGAACCGAATCGAAGATACTATTTCGAACGTCAACGGTCGCGCACTGCGCCAACGGTCGACCACGCCCCGCCTAGCGAAGTTGAGCCACGTCTTCCTTGTCGCGAGCTTGCCCGGTGTGCTGGTTCTCGGCCTGGCCGGTTGTGCAGGCGCCGTTGAGAACGAGAAGGTCGCGCAACCGACCCAAACGGCGGATGCAAGCGCCGAACTCTGCAATCCAGCCAGCGATAGCTACGGTGATTCTGTTGCCGATAGCACCGTCACCGACGACCTGGGTACGTACTGCCGAACCGTCATCAACCCGAATGCTGACGCAATAAAGGAGGACGTCAGCAAATATGACAGGGCTTCGCTGACGCAGTATGCGATCAGCGACGACGACGCTCTCGCATTTCAGAGATCCGCCGTCGAATTTCTCGGAAGCGAGGGCCTGGATTCTTCTGCCCTCGATACCAATACCGACGGAACTGTCGGAAATGACACGGCCGGTCAAGCCTGGGTGGAGCAGAATCTAACGTTATTTGACCCGGGATGGTCCGACCCGTACACCGCGGAGGGTGGTCTCTATTCGAACGCCGTCGTGGTCAACGGGTATACCCCCGCGTTGATTCGGGATGGCGGCCCTCGCCTCGTGCAAAGCTCCATCACGGTCACGAGCGTCTACGCGGGTCCCTTGTCGAGGGGCACTGCAAACCAGGTGATCGTGACCTTGAACGCCAAGGCTTCATACCGGGCCATTGATGCCGATACCGTCGCCTTTCAACTTCGCTATTCACCTGAGAAGACCAAAAAATCGGTGCAGGCCGAGCATCCGGAACTATTCGACGGCACGGGCGAGAACAACATTTTTCTCGACGGAACGTTCACCTACGCCTATTCGACTGAGACGCGGCTGCTGGTCGGCAACCGGTCCAACTATGAAATCGACTACAAGGCCAGAGCCGGGCTCTGACCCAGCGATTGCGGTCCGCGGCCTACAGGCCTGATAACTGCCTGGCATAGGCCGGCAGGAATTTGCCGGCAGACGCGACCTGCAATATCTTCCACGGGTCGGGCAGACTGCAGACGCCGGGGCGCTAGACGGCGGCGCGATCGGCGAGACCGCGCACGAAGGCGGCCTGGCCGGCGTGCTGCAGGTCGTCGGAGAGCACACTCGCGAGGCGCACGCTGACGGTGACGGCGGGGGTCCAGGATTCGTCGATGACCCGGTCGAGATCGGCCTCGACGAGGGTACCCAGGTACGCCACGGTCGCGGTGTGCACGGCGTCGTAGTAGCCGACGAGCAGTTCAGCGTCGGCGCGAACGGTGCCGACTTCGGCAGAGGTGTGGCCATAGCCGGTGGCCGTCGGCCCGAACGGAAGGTCGAATCGTTCGGCCCAGCCCTGCCCGGTGTACACCTGCGCGGTGCCCGCCAGGTCGGCGATGTGGTCGTCCTGCACGCGGGACAGGTGCCAGATGAGCCAGGCGATGGTGTTGGCGTCGGCATCCGCTCGATACGTGAGGGTGGCGACGGTAGCGTTTTTCAGGGTCGCACCTACATATCCCTGGATACGGGAAAACTCTTCGATGAGCAGTTCGGACGGGATCATAAATCTCCTCGGTCGGTTCTGCCACCGTACCGCGGGCGACTGTCGTGCGCCCACTGCATTCGGGGCCCGGAACTTGGGGCCAGATTCTAAGCTGGGCCCAGGGCCCGCCTTCCCGGCCCGGAAGGCGGCGGTTGTGCGCCAGGCCCGGGCCACCGGCGGCGGTAACAGCGGCGGTAACAGCGGCGGTAACAGCGGCGGTAACAGCGGCGATAGCAGTGTCAGTGTCAGCGGCGGTAGGCGCTCACTTCGGTGGCTTTAACCGACAGCCAGACGGTTGAGCCGACCTGCAGACCGAGGTCGGCGACCGCGGCGGGGGTGAGTTCGGCGATGACCTCGGGGTCGCCGCTCGTGCGCAGGCGCACTCCGCCGCTGCCCGGTTCGATGCCGGTCACCCGCGCCGACCAGACATTGCGCGGGCTGGCATGCCGCGGCTGTTCGGTCTGCACGACAACGGATGCCGGGCGAAAGACCGCGGCGGCGGGTGCGTTCTGGTCCGACGTGTTGGCCAGGGCGTCAGCGATCGGAGTTGCGGAGGCGGGTGCCTCTGCGCTCGAGGCCTCGACGGTCGAGGTGGAGACGGGAACGGCTGCGGAGGCGCGGGGGGTGACGGAGGGAACAGTGGACGAGAGGCCGGCGGCATCCGTTGGGCGCACCGAAAAGATGCGACCGTCGGGGGCGACAATTGCCCCGTTCTGCACGGTGCCGACGACGAGATTAACGCCGGCGAGGGCCGCGACGAACGGGTTGCGCGGGGCGGCGAGTACCGCGGCGGTCGTGCCCTCGTCGATGAGCGCGCCGTCGTGCAGCACGGCGACGCGATCCGCGAGCACGACCGCGTCGACGATGTCGTGGGTGACGATGATGGCGCTCGTGCCGGTGTCGGCGAGCTGCTCGCGGATGAGTTGGCGCATAAGCGGCGCAGTTTCGGCATCGAGGGCGGCCATCGGCTCATCGAGCAACAGCACGCGCGGGCCGGCGGCGAGCGCGCGGGCGAGGGCGACGCGCTGCTGCTGCCCGCCGGAGAGAGCGCCGGGCTTGCTCTCGCCGAGGCTGTGCAAACCAACGCGGTCGAGCCAGCGGTCGGCCTGTTTTCGGGCCTCGGCGGCGTTCAAATGTGCTTCGCCGACGCGCAGGGCGAAGGCGATATTGTTGCGAGCGCTGAGATGAGGAAAGAGCAGGGGCTCCTGCCCGAGGAGCCCGATGGCCCTTTTTTCCGGCGCAATGAATCGGCCGGGCGCGGTAAGGACTGCGCCGTCGATCGTGACGGTTCCGGAGTCGGGCGTCGCGAGGCCGGCGAGCAGCTCGAGCACGGTCGACTTGCCTGAGCCATTCGGGCCGAGCAGGGCGAGCACTTCGCCCGGCGCGAGAGCGAGCTTCAGGTCGAGCGTGAACGAGTCGCGGGTGAGGTGCAGGGTGGCGGTGAGGAGGTCGTTGGCGGCGGATTTCCAGAGAGCGGGAGTCACGAGAGCGGGCTCCGACTTTGGCCAGCGATTCGGAGGTCCATCCCTGCCGGGAACAAGGTCGGCTTCACGGTCACGTTTCGAGCTCTTTCCTGGTTCGTTGTCCCGATCGGCTGACGTCGGCTCTCGGGCTGGGCGCGGCCGACTGCCCTCGGTGACACCGGCGCGCACGGTCGAAACGTGCGCCCCAGCCGGAGTGTGTCGGCGGAGCTGGCGCGGCCAGCGGCATCCGTTTTCGGGATGGTCACGACAGTACGCTCGCTCGGCGGGTTCCGACCAGCACGAGAATGATCACGGCGACCGCGATCAGCAGCAGCGACAGGGCGACGGCCTGGTCGGTCGTGACGCCCGAGCCGTTGAAGGCGGTGTAGATGGCGAGCGGCATGGTGCGGGTGACTCCGGCCTGGTTGCCGGCGAATAGGGCGGTCGCGCCGAATTCGCCGAGGGCGCGGGCGAAGCTCAAAACGGTGCCGGCCAGTAGTCCGGGGCCGACAAGCGGCAGCGTAATGCGGGCGAAGACGGTGCCGCGATGGGCGCCGAGGGTCGCGGCGACCCTCTCGTAGCGGGTGCCGGCGGTGCGCAGCGCGCCCTCGACGGCGATCACGAGAAACGGCAAGGCCACGAAGGTCTGCGCCAGGACGACGGCCGCGGTCGTGAACGGAATGCGCAGCCCGACCAGTTCGAGGGTGCTGCCGAGCACGCCGCCGCGTCCGAGCAGGGAGAGCAGCGCGATGCCGCCGACCAGTGGCGGCAGCACGAGCGGCACGGTCACGAGTGCGCGCAACAGGCCGGCGACGCGCGGCCGCGACCGGGCGATAACAACGGCGAGCGGCACGCCGAACAGCAGGCAGAGCAGCGTCGAAACGGATGCCGTCGCGAGCGACAACCCCAGCGGCTGCAGGGCTTCCGGCGAGAGGAGCAGGGAGGGGAGGCCGGGCCAGTCGACCTTGAACAGCAGACCGGCGAGCGGCAGCACGAGCAGGGCGAGGCCGATGCTCGCGGGCAGGTAGAGCAGGCGCGGAATCATGCGCGACCGTGCCCGGTGCTCGGTCCAGAGGGAGTGACGTGTCTGAGCATTGCTTCCCGGGCCCGGGCCCGGAAAGCGGGCCCATGTTCGATCATTGGCCCGGTTGCATAAGGTGGGCCCAGGCGGGCGATCCCGTATCCGCGAACGGTAGCCGTTTCGTCGCAGCCTGCGATGTGCCGCGGGAGGTTTCTCCCGGTCCGGGCCCGGGCCCGGTCGGTGGGCCCATGTTCTATCCTGGGCCCGGTTTCCGGGCCCAGGCCCGGTCGGCATGAAACGCTCACGGGGCGAGAAATCCGTGGGCGGCGAGCACGGACTGCCCCGCCGGCGAGAGCACGAGGTCAACGAAAGCTTGGGCCGCCTCGGCGTGCGCGCTGCCCGCCACGACCGCGATCGGATAGTGCCCGATGACCGCGTCGGCTCCGGCCGGGGTCCGGCCGTCGATGCGGCCGGGGTTGGCGGCGACATCCGTCGCGTAGACGAGGCCGGCATCCGCTTCGCCGCCGGCGATTTTGGTAACGACGGCCGTCACATTCTGTTCCTCGCTGGCGGGCGTGAGAGTGACACCGGCGTTGGCGAGCAGGGCAGCGGATGCCGCGCCGCACGGCACCTGTGCCGCGCACAGCACGGTGATTACGCCGGGGCGGGCCAGATCTTCGAGGGTGTCGATCTGCAGCAGGTTGCCCGGGGCGACCGCGATGCGCAGGGTGTTGCCGGCGAACACGGTGGCCGGGCCGACGCGCCCGTCGTCGGCCAGCGGCTGCAGGTTCTTCTGGTCGGCGCTCGCGAACACGTCGGCCGGGGCGCCGGCGGCGATCTGGGTGGCGAGGGTGGAAGATCCGTCGTAGGTGAGCTGCACATCGACGGCCGGATTCTGCTGCTCGAGCAGTGTCGCGAGTTCGTCGAAAGCGCCGGTGAGCGACGCGGCGGCATAGACGCTAAGGGTCTGGGGCTCAAGTTCAGTGCCCGCGGCAGCCGAGTCGGTTGCCCCGGTGTCTGTGACGGTCGAGGGTGCACAACCGGTGAGGGCCAGGGCGAGCACGGCCAGAACGGCGAGGGCCTGGGGGAGGCGGGTCACGGCATCCGTCCCGGAGTTTCGACGATCACATTGGTGGCCTTGATCACGGCGACGCTGAGCGACCCGACCTCGAGCCCGAGTTCGCGCACGGCCTCGCTCGACATGAGTGAGACGACGCGGTGCGGGCCACACTGCAGCTCAACCTGGGCCATGACCGTGTCCATGGTGATGGCGGTGACGATGCCGACGAAGCGGTTGCGGGCACTGCGGCCCACGCTCGACGGGTCTGCCGGGGTGCTCGCCTGGTCGACGGCGAAGGCGGCGAGCGCCGCTCCGTCAACCGCGAGGCGACCGGATGCATCGGCATCCGCCACGAGACGGCCACCGTCGACCCAGCGGCGCACGGTATCGTCACTAACGCCGAGCAGCTCGGCGGCCTCACTGATCCGATATTGCGTCATGAATTGCACGATAGCACCGCATCTGCGGTTTTGACTCGGTGTCTGGGTCCCTGTCTTCGCGATCGGTCGTGGCTAATTCAGGAAGCCACCAAGTGAGCCCGACCACCGGGGCATAACTCCTGCAAATTGATCGCGGCGGTCGGCCAAGCCCCCGTAAATACGGGCATCGCACTGCCGGGAGCGAGAAATTGCAGGAGTTAGGCGCCGGCGACCCGGGGCGGATGGGGTTCGTGACATCACGCTGGACGGATGGGAAGGCAGAGGAGAGCGCGCGGGATGGGTGGCCGAGGGGCCGCGCAACGCCTAGCGTTAAGCCATGGCCATTCCTCCCCTCGTTGATCCCGTTGACCGCCTCAGCGCATCCGAATCCGTGCGGACCGCTCGCCAGCGCCGCCTCCCCCAGCTCAACGAACTCGGCCAGCGCCGCCTCGCCAACGCTCGGGTTCTCGTGCTCGGCGCCGGCGGGCTCGGCTCCCCCGCGCTGCTCTACCTCGCGGCAGCGGGCGTCGGCACCATCGGTATCGTCGATGGCGACGACGTGGAACCGAGCAACCTCCAGCGCCAGATCGTTCACGGTCAAGCGGATGTCGGTCGCCCCAAGGTAGACAGCGCCGCCGAGCGTATCGCCGAGATCGCCCCGGAGACCACCGTCGTTCGGCACGCCGAGCGTCTGGTCGCGAATAACGCCGCCGAGATCCTGGGCGGCTACGACGTGGTCATCGACGGCACCGACAACTTTCCGACCCGGTTCCTCGTGAACGACACCTGCGCGCGGCTCGGACTGCCGCTGGTGTGGGCATCCGTTTTGCGATTCGATGCCCAGCTTTCGGTGTTCTGGGCCACGCCGCCGGCGGGCTCAGGCGTCACCGGAGTGCACCTGCGCGATCTTTTTCCGACACCGCCGGCCGACGGTGAAGTGCCCAACTGCGCCGATGCCGGCGTGCTCGGCGCTCTCTGCGGCCAGGTCGGATCGCTCATGGCGACCGAAACCATCAAGCTCATCACCGGAATCGGCTCCCCGCTGATCGGCCGGGTGCTCGTGATCGATGCCCTGTCCGGCCGATTCAGCGAGATTCCACTGGTCGGAACCGGCATCGCCGCCGAGCCGACCGCTGCCGAGGTCGCGGCCGAAACCGCCCGCGTCGCCGCAGAGAATACCGCCGAGGTTTCGGGTGCCGAACTCGTCGAGCGCCTCGAAGCCCAACGCGCCGGAAACGACAACTTTCTCGTGCTGGACGTGCGCGAGCCGAACGAGAATGCCGAGAGTTCCATTCCGACGGCCCGACTAGTGCCGCTCGGTGAGCTCCTCACCGACGGGGTACTCTCCGACACCGGCCGGGCCGCCCTCCCGGTGGAGACCCCGCTGATCGTGCACTGCCACGCCGGGGGGCGAGCCGCCCGCGCTGCTGCCGCGCTGCGCGAGGCCGGATTCACCGACGTCTCCGTGCTCACCGGCGGGATCGTGGCCTGGGACGACCTCGTCACGGCCGGACGCGCGCCCGGCATCGGCAGCCGCTGGCCGTCCCTCGAGCCGACTCCGACCGGGCGCCACGCGTCGGCTCCGGATAACAGGGCAGCGCCCGCCAGCCCGACAGCCACAACTAGCCGATGACCGAGACGAATCTGCCCGGCGGTTCCGCTCCGGACACATCATCCCTGTCGAACGAACACGATGCGCTCGCCGGGGAGCCGTCCGAGGTTCGACGTGCGCACGCTGGCAGCGCGCACGAAGATGGGCATAGGCACGACCACATGCATTCCGACAGAGCGGATGCCTGCGCGCCGGCCGCATCCGCTCGCACCGTCGCCGAACAACTGGCGGTCATTCTGGCCAACCTGAAGCCGCTGGTTCCGGTGCGTGTGTCGCTCGATGCCGCGCGCGGCCTGGTGCTCGCCGAGGACGTGCTGTCAGCGACCGATACTCCTCCGTTCGACAACTCCGCGATGGACGGCTACGCCGTGATCCGCGCCGATCTGCTCGGCGCCTCGGCGCAGAACCCGATCAGCCTGCCCGTCGTCGCCGACCTGGCCGCCGGCACCGCCGAGAACCCACACCTGATGCCCGGGCACGTCGCGCGCATTATGACGGGCGCGCCGATTCCCGACGGAGCGGATGCCGTCGTTCCGATCGAAGACACCGACCAGGGCACCGACCGGGTCACCATCGTGCGCGCCCCCACGGCCGCGGCGCACGTGCGCCGCGCCGGCGAAGACGCCCACGCCGGGGACCGCGTGCTGGGCGCGGGAAGCGTGCTCTGGCCGACCCGGGTCGCCGCAGCGGCGAGCGCCGGAACCAGCTCTGTGCTGGTGCACCCGGCGCCGCGCGTCGCGGTCATCTCCACCGGCAGCGAACTCGTCACCCCAGGCAGCCCGACCCGGCGCGGTCAGATTCCCGACTCCAACTCCTTTCTGCTGGCGGCGGCCGTCACCGAAGCCGGCGGCGTTGCCATTCGGGTGGGCGCCGTGCCCGACGACGACGACACTCTGCGCGCGTTGCTCACCGACCTGGCCGGAACGGTCGACGTGATTGTGCTCTCCGGCGGCGTCAGTGTCGGAGCGTACGACGTGGTCAAGGCCGTGCTGCAGCCGCTCGGCACCGTGCACTTCGGACCGGTCAAGATGCAACCCGGCAAGCCCCAGGGGTTCGGACGCTGGCCCGCTACCGAAAACGTGCCCGGACCGCTCATCTTCGCCCTGCCCGGTAACCCGGTCAGCGCCTACGTGTCGTTCGAGGTGTTCGTGCGACCCGCGCTGCGCCGCCTGCTCGGGCACCCGGAGCTGCACCGCCGCACCATCACGGCGACCGTCGCCGACGGCTGGAATTCCCCGCCCGGACGCGCCCAGTACATGCCCGTCATCGTCACGCACCGTACCGATTCTGGAACCGAGACCGGGACTGACACCGGGACTGACACCGGCACCGACGGAACCCGAGACGGAACCCACATCGAGGTGCGCCCGGCCTCCCGCGGCGGGTCGGGTTCGCACCTCGTCGCCGGGCTGGCGCAGGCAACTGGTCTTGCCATCGTGTCCGAAGACACGACTCACGTTCGCGGCGGCGACCTCATCACTGTCATGCTGTCATCATGACGCACACCACCGACATTCCCGACGCGACAGTGCCCACCCAGCCGTTCACGCACCTCGACTCGGCCGGACAAGCCCGCATGGTCGACGTCACCAACAAAGTTCCGACCGTTCGCAGTGCCACCGCGGCGGGCTTCGTGCGCTGCGGTGCCACGGTGATCGCGGCGCTCCGCGACGGCACGGCTCCCAAGGGCGATGTGCTCGCCGTGGCCCGCATCGCCGGAATCCAGGGCGCCAAGAAGACCGCCGACCTGCTCCCCCTCGCCCACGTCATCGGCGTGCACGGCGCCGTCGTCGAACTGATCGTCGAGGATGACCGGGTGAGCATCACCGCGACCGTGCGCACCGCAGACCGCACCGGCGTCGAGATGGAGGCGTTCACCGCCGTCTCGGTCGCGGCTCTCGCCATCGTCGATATGGTCAAGGGCCTCGACAAGTCCGTCACGATCGAGAACGTGCGGCTGCTCTCCAAGAGCGGTGGCAAGTCCGGCGACTGGCTGCGCAGCCAAGGCTAAGCGGATGATCCCGCCCGTGACCGCGCCCAGGGCACGCCTCATGAGCCCACTTCCGGCACTCACCATTGACCTCATCGTGCTCGCGGGCGGGCGTGGCAGCCGCCTCGGCGGCGTGCTCAAACCCGCAGTCGAGGTGGCCGGGCGCACTCTGCTCTCCAGGGTGCTCGACGCCCGACCGGTCGCCCGGCACACCGTCGTTGTCGGCCCGCCCGCAGCGGTGCCCGCCGCCGACACGCCTCGACTCGCCGCGCACCCCGCACCCTCAACATCTGTACCTGCACCCGCACCCGCACCCGATCTCGCGTCGCCCACGGCCACGGCCCTAAGCCCCGCAGCCGCAACGCCCGCAGCCGGAACCGCCACGCCGCCCGCACTGATCTGGGCACTCGAAGACCCACCGTTCGGCGGCCCGGTAGCCGGAATCGCGGCCGGCCTCGCCGCGCTCGAGGCGCACGGCGCAGCACACGTCGAAGTACAGTGCGACGCACACGGCGCGACCAAGGTCGAAGCGAACGTTGACGAGCCCGCCACCTGGCTGCTCGTGCTCGCCTGCGATCTTCCGTGGGGAGCGGATGCTGCGCGCCTGCTGATCACCGCGGCATCCGCTCTGGAGGAGATCGGTGAACAGACCGACGGCGTGCACCTCACCGATTACACCGGCCACGCCCAGTGGCTCGCCGGAATCTACCGGGCGCCCGCCCTGCGCGCGGCCGTGGACCGCCTCGGCGATCGCGTCAACGGCGCCAGCATGCGCAACCTACTGTCGGGGCTGAAGCTCATAGGGCTGATGGACGAATCTGAAACCGGGGTCGACGTCGACACGTGGCAGGATGTTGAGAGCAGCACCGCGCGTTTGACCGGTGCACCCGAAGCACGACCCGAGGAGTGACCAGAATGAGTTCAGCACCGCTGCCTCCCGAAGCGCTCGACGACTGGCTGACCGCCCTCGCCGACCGGCTCCAGCTCGATCCGGCCGACGTGCCGGTCGGCGACCTGCTCGACGTGGCCCGCGACGTGGCCCACAATGTGGCCCGGCCGGCTGCACCACTCAGCACCTTTCTGATCGGCCTCGCAGCCGCGAAGAATGGGGGTAGCGGTTCCGCAATTGAGGCCGCCTGCGCCGCCGCGAGCGAACTGGCCCTCGACTGGACTCCCGAAAAACCGTGATGGCGACACTGCGGTTCTTCGCCGGAGCGGCCGAAGCCGCCCAGACCGAAACGGCCACGCTCGATGCCGGCACGATCGGCGAGCTGCGCGCCGAGCTCGGCGAACGCTACGGCAGCGAGTTCGTGCGCGTGCTCGGCCTCTGCTCGCTGCTGGTGAACGGCGCCCGCGCCGCCGATGACACCGTTGCGCTCGCGCCGACCGACACCGTTGACGTCCTCCCGCCCTTCGCCGGCGGCTAAGTACCAGCGGCTCCCCGCATAACTGCGGAGAATTTCGCCCAACGGCCCCGATCAGCCGCCGAAACAGCGATCTCCGCGATTCTGAACGGCACCCGCGAAGTAGCGCTGTCGGCGAGGCTACAAACCAACCCAGGAGTGCGTTCCGTCGACCTCGTATTGCTTCTTCCAGATCGGGACCTCTGCCTTGACGGCCTCGACGAGGGCTTCGCAGGCCGCAAAGGCGTCGCCGCGGTGGGCGCTCGCGACCGCAGCCACGAGGGCGAGGTCGCCGACCTCGAGGTGTCCAATGCGATGACTGACCGCCAATACGACCAGCGGATGCTGCGCCAACACCCGCTCGGCAATCTCACCGATAATGCGCCCCGCGTCGGGATGCGCGCTGTAGTCCAGGCCCGTGACGCGCCCGAGCGCATCGGGATCATGGTCCCGCACCTGTCCGATGAACGTCACCACGGCACCGTGGGAAACGCCCGAAACGGCCGAAACGTGCTCGGTGACGTCGAGCAGCGACTCGGTGACACGGGCGAAGCCGAGCGATGCGCGGCCCACACCCGAAGAATCCGCGTCCGAGAAATCCGCGTCCGACGCAGGTGCCCCCATCAGTGATCGCCGCCGTCGAGCTGGTCGATGATGTGCCGCACGAGCGGCGCGAGTATGGCCACACCGTCCCGCACCGCGCCAACTGAACCCGGCAGGTTCACCACCAGGGCTCCGTTGTTGCCGACCGAATCGGCGATGCCGGCTATGCCGCGGGACAGCACCGCGGTGGGAATCGTCGCGACGCTGATCGCGCGCATCCGCTCGGAAATGCCCGGAAGAATCGTGTGCAGCACCGTCGCCGTGCCCTCGGGCGTCAGGTCGCGCGCCGATACGCCCGTGCCACCGGTCGTGACGACCAGGCGGGAGCCGTCAGCGAGCGCCGCCGAAATAGAGCCAGCCACACTTTCAATTCCGTCGGGGACGACCCGGGGCGGCCCGCACGGAATGCCGACCTCGCCGAGCGCATCGACGACGGCCGGGCCGGACCTGTCTTCGCGTTCGCCGCGCGAACAGCGATCAGACACGGTGATCACGACGGCCCCGAGTTCGGCCCCAAGTTTGAGCTGAGTTTTCACCGTTCTACAGTACCGCGGCCCGCCCGGGGAGAAGCGGATGCCGGCGACCCCCAACTCAATCACCTTGGTCGACGGCAAGCTCGATCAACGGAGGGGTGCGACCGCGGACGCGATCGCGCCGGGCCGCCGGCATCCGCTTCGCTCCGAATCATTTTTCACGGCGTTTGTGCGATGCGTCGGCACCGGCAAGCGAACAAGCTGGCTACTAAGCGGGCCTGCTGCCCGACCAACCAGCCGAGGAAACCATGTCAACCGTCTCACCACCACGCGTCACGTCCACGCTGAAGCCGGACCTCTCGAACTGGGATCCGGAAAACGAAGAGACCTGGGATTCACACCTCGCCTGGCGTACCCTGTGGATCACCACGTTCAGCATGACCCTCGGCTTCGCGGCCTGGTATCTGGTCAGCGCGATCGCTCCGCGGCTGAACGACATCGGCTTCGACCTGAGCACCAGCCAGCTGTACTGGCTCGTCGCGCTGCCCGGCCTGGCCGGTGGCCTGCTGCGCCTCGTCTTCATGTTCCTGCCGCCGATTCTCGGCACCCGCATCCTCGTCGCCCTCTCCAGTGCGCTCCTTCTGCTGCCCATGATCGGCTGGACCATGGTCGCCCGCGACGTGTCGACGCCGTACTGGGTGCTGCTCGCGCTCTCCTTCGCAGCCGGTATCGGCGGCGGCAGCTTCTCCGGTTTCATGGCTTCGACCAGCTATTTCTTTCCCAAGCGCCTCGCCGGAACGGCCCTCGGCCTGCAGGCGGGGCTCGGCAACTTCGGCATCGGACTGATCCAGCTGCTCACCCCCTGGGTCGTCGGCTTCGGCCTGCTCGGCACCGCGGTGCTGACCCCGGAGAGTGACTCGAACGGCGAATTGGTCTGGCTGCACAACGGCGGCCTCGTGCTCATCCCCTGGGTGCTGCTCGCGGTCGTCCTCGCTCTCATTTTTCTACGTAAAGTGCCGATCAAAGCGAACTTTCGACAGCAGATGGACATCTTCAAGGTCAAGCACACCTGGATCATGACACTCATCTACCTCATGAGTTTCGGCGCGTTCAGCGGCCTGGCGGCCCAAATGGGCCTCATCATCCTCAACCTCTACGGCGACTTCCCCGATGCACCCAACCCCCTCGCCTTCGCCTTCATCGGCCCGGTCGTCGGCGCCCTGGTGCGTGCGGCCTCCGGCCCGCTCTGCGACCGGTTCGGCGGTGCCATCTTCACCTTCATCGGCGGCGCCGGCATGGCCGTCGGCACCCTGGTCACGGTGTTCTTCCTCACCCCGACCAGCGTCGACGAGTTCAAGGGCTTTCTCACCGGCATGATCACCATCTTCTTCTTCTCCGGCCTGGCCAACGCCGGAACGTTCAAGCAGATGCCGATGATCTTCCCCAAGCGCCAGGCCGGCGGCGCGATCGGCTGGACCGCCGCGATCGCCGCCTTCGGCCCATTCATCGTGGGAATGGCCCTCACCGCCATGAGCCCGACCACCTTCTTCATCGGCTGCACGGTATTCTGCGTGCTCTGCACGGGCCTGGCCTGGTTCTACTACGCCCGCCCGGGCGCACCCAACCCGAGCTGACTCTCGACTCCCACCCGGAGCCCCCTCCTCCTCCAGCGGGGGCTTCGGGTCTTTCCCGGCCCAGGGCCATACTGAACCGATGAGCACACACGACGACGCTGACTCGATCGACGATGCAGCAATCGGCGGCAACCCGATTGGTGGCGACCCAGCCTGCTGGCTCGAACAGGTCTGCCCGGAGTGCGGTGCATTCGTTCCGGGCGAGCTGCCCGCCACCTGCTGGCGCTGCGACACCCTGGTCGCACCGAGCTGAAACCTGGCATCCTCTTTTAAACGGATGCCGTCCCGCCGTCCCGCCGCCCCGCGGGCAGCCACCGTTGGGCGATGGCGGTCTCGAGCGATCGCGCGGGTGATGCGCCGCTGCGCGGGAGGCGCAACACCCACGCACTGGCGCAACTCCAGCGCGACGCGTGGCGCTGGAGTTTTGGCCAGTCCCGAACTCCCGCGCACTGGCGCAAGTCCCGCGTAGCGCGCGCGGCCGGCACAGCCGCACCTCGACCAAACCGCCAAACCCTCGTACAGTCAGAGCACACCCCCGAGGAAGGACCACACATGGCCGACCAGCAGAATTTTGTGATTGTGGGGGCGTCCCTCGCGGGGGCGAGCGCTGCCCGAGCCTTGCGCGAAGAAGGCTTCGACGGGGAGATTCACCTGATCGGAGCCGAGGAACACCGTCCGTACATTCGCCCGCCGCTGTCGAAGGACTACCTGGCTGGCACGGCCGAACGCGACTCCGTCTTCGTGCAGAGTGCGAGCTGGTACCCCGACCATGAGGTGCAGCTGCATTCCGGCACCCGGGCGGTGAGCCTCGACCTCAGCGCGCACCTCCTCGATACCGACGACGGTGCGCAACTGAGCTACGACCGGCTGCTCCTGACCACGGGCTCCCGGCCGCGACGCCTGACGGTGCCGGGTGCAAACCTCGGCGGAGTGCACTACCTGCGCACCCTCGACCACTCCGACCTGCTGCACTCCGTTCTGGCTGACGGCGGCAAGCGACTCGTAGTCGTGGGATCCGGTTGGATCGGCCTGGAGGTCGCCGCAACCGCCCGCACCCTCGGCAACGAGGTCACCATCCTGGAACGTGGCCCGGTACCGCTTGCTGCGGCGCTGGGCGACGAGCTCGGCGACCTGTTCGCGAGTCTGCACGAGCGCAACGGCGTGGTCATCCGCCGCTCCGTGACCGTCGAAAGCCTGGTCGGAACGGATGGCCGGGTCACCGGGGTGCTCCTGGCCGGCGGCGAAACCGTGCCGGCCGACCTCGTTCTGGTGGGCATCGGTGCGGTTCCGAACGTCGAACTGGCCGAAAAGGCCGGGCTCGCAGTCGACAATGGAATCCTGGTCAGCGCGAGCCTGGAAACCAGCGATCCCCACGTGTTCGCGGCGGGCGATGTGGCCAACGCGGAGCATCCGCTTATTGGGCAGCGGCTGCGCAGCGAGCACTGGGCGAATGCCCTGAACGGCGGTCCGGCCGCGGCCCGAGCGATGCTCGGCCAGAGCGTTTCGTTCGATGCCATTCCCTACTTCTATACCGACCAGTTCGACCTCGGCATGGAGTATTCCGGATTCGGCATCTTGACCGACGGCGCCGAGCTGGTCTACCGCGGCAACCGGGATTCCCGCGAGTTCATCGTGTTCTGGCAGCAGACCGGCCGCGTCGTCGCGGGCATGAACGTCAACGTCTGGGACGTCAATGACACCGTTCAGGCTCTGATTCGTCGGGGCGAGCCGGTCGATCCCGCTCGCCTCGCCGACGAATCCATTCCCCTCGACCAGGTCTAGGCTTCGCTGGTCGAGGCCACGAGTCGGTCGAGGCCACCAGTCGGTCGAGGCGCCAGGAACGAGCGGTCGAGATCCACGCATGATCGCGATCGCTCGCTAGCTCGCTCCTCGCTCAACGAGCAGCGCGAGTGAGCTAGGCCCGCGTGTCGGCCAGCTCGCTCGGCGCCGACTCCGCGGCGGCGTCGTCCGTGAACGGCTGCGCGGTGCGCGGGGCGTTGTAGAGCGTCTCGTCCAGGATGCCCTGGCGCTTGGCCACAATCGTGGGCACGAGCGCCTGGCCAGCGACGTTGACAGCGGTGCGGCCCATGTCAATGATCGGGTCGATGGCCAGCAGCAGGCCCACCCCGGCCAGCGGCAGTCCCAGCGTGGACAGGGTCAGCGTCAGCATGACGACGGCGCCCGTGGTACCGGCAGTCGCTGCGCTCCCCAGCACGGAGACGAGCACGATCAGCAGATACTGGGTGAGGTCCAGCTGAATGCCGAAGAACTGGGCCACGAAAATGGCGGCGACGGCCGGATAGATCGCCGCGCAGCCATCCATTTTGGTCGTGGCTCCGAGCGGAACGGCGAAGGATGCGTAGGCGCGGGGTACACCGAGGCTGCGCTCGGTCACGCGCTGGGTCAACGGCAGGGTGCCGATGGAGGAGCGCGACACGAACCCGAGCTGCACCGCCGGCCACACGCCGGAGAAGTACTGCCTCACGGACAGCCCGTGCGATTTGACCAGCACCGGGTAGACGACGAACAATACGAGTACCAGGCCGATGTAGATGGTGACCGCGAACTTGCCGAGCGACCCCATGGTGTCCCAGCCGTAGACCGCAACCGCGTTGCCGATCAGGCCGATCGTGCCGAGCGGCGCGATTCGAATGATCCACCAGAGCACCTTCTGAATAACCGCCAGAGCGGATGCGTTCAGGTTGAGGAAGGGTTCGGCCAGCTTGCCCACCTTCAACGCCGCGATTCCCACAACAATGGCGATGACCAAAATCTGCAATACGTTGAAGCTGATGTTGGTGGTCGCGGTGCCGTCAACGACGCTGGTGCTCGCGCCCAGACCGAGGAAGTTCTTCGGGAACAACCCGGTCAAAAAGGCCCACCAATCGCCGGTTCGGCCGGAGTACTCGCCGGTCTCGGCCATGCCGGTTCCTGCACCCGGTTTGATCAGAACGCCCAGGCCGATACCGATCACAACGGCGATCAGCGCGGTGATGGCGAACCAGAGCAGGGTGTTCCAGGCCAGCTTCGCCGCGTTGGATACCTGGCGCAGATTGGCGATGGAGCTGACCACGGCCGTAAAGATGAGTGGCACGACGGCCGCCTGCAGCAGCGAGACGTAGCTCGATCCGATGATTTTCAGCGTGGCGCCGAGACCGGTCGGGCTCTCTTCGGTGCTACCGGTGTATTTGGCGAGCAGCCCAAGGCCCAGGCCAATAATGAGTGCGGCGATGATCTGAACGCCGAAGGAGCGTACCCATTTGGGGATTCTGCTGGTGCTGACGCGATCTGCTGAAGTCACTAGTACGACACTTTCTGTTGCCATTCGTGGTACCGCGCACGCTCGACTGCCCCGTTCCCCGGGCCGGCCAGTACTCGTTGAGGCGAGTGTTCGCGTGTGGGCGGCTCTAGCTGCAAGCCCAAATGGCGGCGCACTATTCCGCTTCGGCCCATTGTGGCAATACGCCGATTACTCCGCGAGGTACTCCGCGAGCACTCGAGCGTGGTTCACGTGCGGGTCCTTGGCTCCGTAGACCAGGGTTGTGACACCCTCGGCGATGAGCGCGCGCAACGCCGCGACCGCCACCTGGGTCGCCGCCACAGAGTCGAGTTCGGCGCGATAACGCAGCGCAAACTCATCCATTCGCTCCGGGTCGTGCTTCCACCAGGTGCGCAGCTTCGGCGACGGCGCGACATCTTTGAGCCACTCGTCGAGCTTGGCGCGCTCCTTCGAGACACCGCGCGGCCAGAGTCGATCAACCAGCACCCGGCATCCGTCGTCAGTGGATGCCTCGTCGTACACCCTCTTAATACGCACCATGAAAACAGCCTACTTTCGTGTGCGTTCGAGCGGGCGTTCGCTCTTCTCCCAGCCGCGCCGCGGCGGCCGCGACCCGGCACCGCGGGGGTCATCGCGCGAACGGTAAACGACGTAAGGGCGAACGAGGTAGCCGAGCGGCGCCGAGAACACGTGCACCAGCCGGGTGAACGGCCAGAGCAGAAACAGCGTCGTCGCGGTGAGCACGTGCAGCTGAAAGAAGAACGGCACGTCGCTCATGAGCGAGGGATCGGGCTGAAAGCCATACAGCGAGCGGATCCACGGCGAAATCGACCCACGATAGTCGTAGCCGCCGCCGAAGATTTGGTACAGCACCGTCGCCGTGGTGCCACACAAGATCGTGCTGGCCAGGAACACGTACATGACCTTGTCCATGACCGTCGTGACGAGCAGCACCCGTTTGGTCAGGCGTCGCCGGTAGATCAAAATGGCGAGGCCAGCCACCGTGAGTACGGCCGCAAAGGTTCCCAGCCAGGTCGCCCCGAGGTGATAGATATGCTCGGTCACCCCGAAGAACTCGAGCCACGGCTTCGGGATGAACAGGCCGACGACGTGCCCGCCGATCACCATGAGCATGCCGTAGTGGAACATCGGCGAGCCCCAGCGCAGCAGTCGGTTCTCGTAGGTCTGGCTCGATCGCGACGTCCAGCCGAACTGGTCGTAGCGGTAGCGCAGCAGATGCCCGACCACGAACACACCGGAGGCGGCGTAGGGAAAGGCGACCCAGAGAAGGTAATCCCAGGCGGTCATACTCTCAGTACCCATTTCTATCTGGCCTCATTCGCGTGCACGGAAAACGGCTTCAAATTGCCGAGGTAGGTCATGCCGACCGTCTCGGTCGGCGGCCCCTCGTTGACGAGGTCCAGGTAGCGTTCGCGGGTTTCATCATCGATCTCGGGCAACGACAGCGACACGGCGCGCACCAGGTGCGCGTACGGGCTATCGAATTTCTCCAGCGCCGCACGCAGAACCTCGATGCCGTCGCGGTGCGCGGCGAGTAGTTCCTGAGCGATCGGCGAGTCCGACAGCGCCGAGAACTCCAGCACCATCGGCAGGTAATCCGGCAGTTCGTCGGCGTCGACCTGCCAGCCGGCCGCCCGATACGCCTCGACAAAACGCACCAGCGCCATGCCGCGGCGACGAGTATCGCCGGCCGCGTAGTAGGTGAGGTACGGGCAGCATTTGCGCTTCAGATCGAAGATCGCGGTGAAATGGGTGGCGAGCTCCTGCTCGCTCCAGCCGTCGATCGCCGTGAAGAACGCGACGAACGCCTCCCGCAGCGGTTCGGGCAGTTGAATAACGCCTGAACGCACCAGCGAAAACTGCCGCTGCCGCTGGGGCGTGGGGTAGTCCAGCAGAATCGACGCCGCCATGTGCGCGATAACGCCGTGCTCGGGCGTGAGCGGCACGGCTGCCATGAACCGCGGGGCCACCTTCGGCGCCCGAAAGCCGAAATTCACCCGCGCAGCGAGTGCCGCAGGAAGGCGGGTGGCGGCGCTCATGCCGCGCTCCCGGCATCCGCTTTGGGCGGGAACATGCCCTTCGGCACCCCGCCACCAGTCCAGTTGAGCAGGTTGACCCGGCCAGGGGTCACTGGGCGGGTCTTGATGATCGGCGAGTCGCCGACCATCTGGTTGTAGTTGTCGACGGTCGCGTTCAGCGGCATGCCGGGGGTATTGCTGTACGGGCCCGCGGGGCCGGCGTCGCCGCCGTTGTGCGGGCCGGCGTGCTCGCGCGGGCCGCCCATCCCTGGGCCGCCGTCATTGGAGAGCGAGCAGCCGAGCTCGTCGAGCTCCCGCGCGGTCTCAACGTGCGCCTTCGGAATGACGTAACGGTCTTCATACTTGGCGATCGCGAGCAGCCGGTACATGGCCGTGATGGTCTCGCCGGTCATGCCGACAGCGTTCGGGATGCGCTCGTCTGGCTCGTTGCCGAGGTTGATGCCCCGCATATAGGCGCGCATCGCGGCGAGCTTGCGCAGCGACAGCTCGACCGGAACGACGTCGCCGGCCGAGAACAGCCCGGCGAGGTATTCCACCGGGATGCGCAGTTTGTCGATCGCGGCGAACAGGGTGCGCGCGTCTTCGCCGTCGCTGCCGGAGTTGCTCACGACGTCGACGACCGGGGACAGCGGGGGGATGTACCAGACCATCGGCATGGTGCGGTATTCCGGGTGCAGCGGCAGGGCGATCTCGTACTCGGAGATGAGCTTGTAGATGGGGCTGTTCTGGGCGGCTTCGATCCAGTCGTCGGCCATGCCCTCCGCCATGGCGGCGGCGATGACCTCGGGATCGAACGGGTCGAGAAAGCAGGCACGCTGGGCGTCAAGCAGGTCGTGCTCGTTTTCGATCGAGGCCGCTTCGAGCACCGCGTCGGCGTCGTACAGCATGAGGCCAAGGTAACGCAGACGTCCGACACAGGTTTCGGAGCAGATGGTGGGCTTGCCCTGCTCGATCAGCGGGTAGCAGAGCGTGCACTTTTCGGCCTTGCCCGTTTTGTGGTTGAAGTACACCTTCTTATAAGGGCAAGCGGAGACGCACATGCGCCAGCCGCGGCATCCGTCTTCGTCCACAAGCACGATGCCGTCTTCTTCACGCTTGTACATGGCGCCGGAGGGGCAGGCGGCGACGCAGGCGGGGTTCAGGCAGTGCTCGCAGATGCGCGGCAGGTAGAACATGAAAGTTTCTTCGAACTCCATCTTCACCTTCTCGCTCATCGTGGCGAGGATCGGGTCCGAGCTCGCGGTCTCCTGCGAGCCGCCGAGGTCGTCGTCCCAGTTGCCCGACCATTTGATGTCGATGTCCTGGCCGGTCAAGAGCGATTTCGGGCGGGCGACCGGGCTTTGGGTGCCGGCCGGAGCCGTGGTGAGCATGTCGTAGTCGTAGGTCCACGGCTCGTAGTAGTCGTCGATCTGCGGCAGGTTGGGGTTGTTGAAGATCTGCGAAAGCTTCTTCAGCCGTCCGCCGGCCTTGAGCCGCAGCCGGCCGCGCTTGTTGCGTACCCAGCCGCCCTTCCACTTCTCCTGGTTTTCGTATTCGCGCGGGTAGCCGAGGCCGGGCCGCGTCTCCACGTTGTTGAACCAGGCGTACTCGACGCCGGTGCGGTTGGTCCACACCTGCTTGCAGGTGACCGAGCAGGTGTGACACCCGATGCACTTGTCGAGGTTCATGATCATCGACATCTGGGCCATGACACGCATTAGTAGTCCACTTTCTGGCTGCGACGACGAATCACGGTGACCTCGTCGCGTTGGTTCCCGGTCGGGCCGAGATAGTTGAAGGCGAAGGACAGCTGGGCGTAACCGCCGATCAGATGAGACGGTTTCAAGAGGATGCGGGTGAGCGAGTTGTTGGTCCCGCCACGTATACCGCTGGTTTCGGCCACCGGCACGTTGATCGTGCGGTCCTTCGCGTGATACATGTACACCGTGCCCTCCGGCATGCGGTGCGACACGATCGCCCGCGCCACAACGACGCCGTTGCGGTTGTACGACTCGATCCACTCGTTGTCGCGCACTCCGATCTTGTCGGCGTCCTGCGGGCTCATCCAGATGGTCGGCCCGCCGCGGGACAGCGAGAGCATGAGCAGGTTGTCCTGGTATTCGGAGTGGATCGACCACTTCGAGTGCGGGGTCAGGTAGCGCACGGCGACCTCGGCGTGTCCGGTCGGGGCCTTACTGGTCGCGCCGACGATGGAGTCGTCGAACAGGCGGTGCATATCGAGCGGCGGCCGAAAGATCGGCAGCTGCTCACCCAATTCGATCATCCAGTCGTGATCGAGGTAGAAATGCTGGCGTCCGGTGAGGGTGTGCCAGGGCTTCAGATGTTCGACGTTGATGGTGAAGGCGCTGTAGCGGCGACCACCGTGCTCTGAGCCGGACCATTCCGGGGAGGTGAGCACCGGGACCGGCGCGCCCTGGACATCCGGGTAGGAGAAGCGCCGACCCTCGTTGTCGCTGGCCAGCTGGGCCAGCTTCACACCGGTGCGTTCCTCGAGCTGCCGAAAACCCTGGGTGCCGAGACGACCATTGGTCGTTCCCGAGAGCGCGAGCACCATTTCACAAGCATGAATGGCGGTCGACAGTCGCGGACGGCCGGCGGCCGGGCCGTCAACCACGAGACCGTTCTTCTTGCCGAGGTAGGCAACCTCAACGTCGGGGTTGAATTTCACTCCCTTGGTGACCATGCCGAGCTTTTCGGTGAGTGGCCCGAGCGCGCCAAGCTGCGCGGCGAACGCCGGGTAATCACGTTCCACCACGACGAGCTTCGGCATGGTGACACCGGGGATGAGCGGCTGGTTGTTCAGCACGGTGCCGTGCGGTGTGGCCATGCCGTCGGGGGTGTCGTGTTGCAGAGGCGCTGCGACCAGGTCTTTGCGCACGCCGAGGTGCGTGACGGACATCTCGGAGATCTTGGCGGCGAGCACGTGAAAGATGTCGAAGTCGGTCTTGGCCTGCCACGGCGGCGCGATCGCGGGGTTGAACGAGTGAATAAACGGATGCATATCCGTCGTCGAGAGATCGTTTTTCTCATACCAGGTGGCCGGCGGCAAGACCACGTCACTGTAAATGGTCGTAGAGGTCATGCGGAAATCGCTCGTGACCAACAAGTCGAGCTTGCCTTCCGGCGCACTCTCATGCCATTTCATGGTCTGCGGGCGGCGCGCCGGCATGGACTCGACGGCGCGCACGGCGGACGGCGCCCCGAGCAGGTGCTTGAGAAAATACTCATTGCCCTTACCCGAGGAGCCGAGCACGTTGGCCCGCCACACCACGAGCACCCGCGGAAAGTTCTCGGGCGCGTCCGGGTCTTCGCAGGAGAACTCGAGCGAGCCGTCCTTCAACGAATCGACGACGTACTCGGCCGGTTCCTGACCAGCGGCGATCGCGTCGTCGACCAAGTCGAGCGAGTTGCGGTTGAAAGTGGGGTAGCTGGGCATCCAGCCGCGCTTAGCCGATTCGACCATGGTGTCCGCGGTGGTGCGTCCCTTGAATATCCCGGCGCCGAGCGGGCTGGCGAGGGTGTCTGCGCTCAGGCCGTCGTACCGCCACTGGTCGGTGGCGAGGTAGAAGAAGCCGGTGCCGATCATCTGGCGCGGCGGCCGCACCCAGTCCAGTCCGAAAGCGTACTGGCCGTACCCGGTGAGCGGACGCACCTTTTCCTGGCCGACATAGTGGGCCCAGCCGCCGCCATTCACGCCCTGGCAGCCGGTCATGGTGGTGAGCGCGAGAAAGGCCCGGTAGATGGTGTCGGAGTGGAACCAGTGGTTGGTGCCGGCGCCCATCAAAATCATCGACCGGCCCTCGGAGTCCTCGGCGTTCTGCGCGAATTCCCGGCCGATGCGCGCCGCGGCCTGCCACGGCACCGAGGTGATCTCCTCTTGCCAGGCGGGGGTGCCTGGAGTGGAGGCGTCGTCGTAGCCGGTTGGCCACTCCCCCGGCAGGCCGTCGCGGCCGACGCCGTACTGAGCGAGCAGCAGGTCGAACACGGTCGTCACGAACACACCGGCGACCTCGCGCACGGGCACGCCGCGGCGCACGATGCCGGCGGCTCCGGCGTGCTGCTGGGCCTCCTGCTGCCCGGCGGGGCTGTCAACATCGGGCGTTTCGTCGAAGCGGGGCAGGTCGATCGCGACAGAGCGACCGTCGTAGTCGGGGGCATCCGCTATGGAAAGGAGTGGGTCGCGGCCCTCGAGGTCGAGGTTCCATTTGCCCTTGTCGGCCTCGCTGAACCGGTGCCCGATCGACCCGTTCGGCACGAAGGCCTCACCGTTCTCGTCGAGCATGACCGTCTTGAAGGCTGCGCTTGAAACGGATGCGTCGGTGCCAGGCAGCGCGTCGGCCGTCAGAAACTTGCCGGGAACCCAGGCATCCTGGCGCGGAACGAGCGCGATCAGGTAGGACGAGTCGCTGAACTTCTTCATATAGTCGACGAAGCGCGGGGTGCGGCGGTCGACCAGAAACTCCTTGAGCACGACGTGGCCCATGGCCAGGGCGAGGGCACCGTCGGTTCCGGGGTGCACGGCGAGCCACTCGTCGGCGAACTTGGAGTTGTCGGCGTAGTCGGGCGAGACGGTGATGACCTTCTGGCCGCGGTAGCGGGCCTCGACCATGAAATGCGCATCGGGGGTGCGGGTGACGGGAACGTTGGAGCCCCACATGATGAGGTAGCTGGAGTTCCACCAGTCGGCCGATTCGGGCACGTCGGTCTGGTCGCCGAACACCTGCGGGCTGGCGACGGGGAGGTCGGCGTACCAGTCGTAGAACGAGAGCATGGTGCCGCCGAGCAGCGAGATGAAGCGGTTGCCGACGCCCTGCGACACGATCGACATGGCCGGAATCGGGCTGAAGCCGACCACCCGGTCTGGCCCGTACTGCTTGATGGTGTGCACGTGGGCGGCGGCGACGATCTCGGCGGCTTCGTCCCAGCTGGCCCGAACCAGGCCGCCCTGGCCGCGGGCGCTTTTATACTGGCGGGCAGTTTCGGGGTTGCCGGTGATCTCAGCCCAGGCCAGCACGGGGTCACCGAGACGGGCCTTCGCTTCGCGGAAGAGGTTCAGCAGTACGCCGCGAACGTAGGGGTACCGCACCCGGGTGGGCGAGTAGGTGTACCAGCTGAACGCGGCGCCGCGGGGGCAGCCTCGGGGCTCGTATTCGGGTGAATCGGGGCCAACACTCGGATAGTCGGTCTGCTGGGTTTCCCAGGTGATAATGCCGTCCTTGACGTACACCTTCCAGGAGCAGCTGCCGGTGCAGTTCACGCCGTGGGTGCTGCGCACCTCTTTGTCGTGGGTCCAGCGGTCACGGTAGAACGCGTCGGCGGCGCGGCCGCCGGTCTTGAACACGCTGCGCAGGTCCTCGCTGGTTTCGCCGCGACGCAGAAAGCGACCGAGCTTGAGCAGCGAATCGGCGACCGGACCGTCGGTACCGGGCTTGCTGGTGGTGCTCGTTGTGCGTGTTTTCACGGCTGCCCCTTGCCTGCCGGGGAATGCCGAAGCGCTATTCCCCCTCAGAACGAGCTAAGCCGGTGCCCCCCGCGGCCGACAACCGCAAAGTGCCGGTAATAATGTTTTACCCCGGTTCGCGAGAGCGCAAAAAGTGCCCGTTTGAGGTGTCCAATCGGGCACTTTTTGCGCTCTCGCGTTCAGCGGGAAGGGGAGCCACGTCGATCACGCAGAGATGCGGGGCGTCGATGAGGTTCAGGCCGACTGCGCGAAGGGGGCCGTCGGCCTGCTCCAGCACTCCTTGAATCAACCGGTAGTGCACGCCGCAGACCTCGGGGTGATCCTTGACCATCTCCGAGTACGGGCAGTCGTGCAGGTTGACCTGTTCACCGTTGGCGGCGACGCTCGCATCGAAGCCGGCCTGATCCAGGTGGTCGTCGAGGGCATCGAGCTGACGCCGGGCTGCGGGGCCGGTGCAGCCGGCCAAGGCGGGCTGGCCTGCAGGAAGAAGCAGCAGCATACGTCTCAACTGCTCGGCACGCTCCTGCGCGGCCTCGATCTTGCGGGCGCGAATCGAACCGAGTTCGGTACTGACCCCGCCGGCGGCACTGTAGAGCATCTTCGGGCGACCCTTGCTGTCGCGCGGCTCGGGCGCACAGGTGACGAAACCGTCGTTGATCAGGCGATCGAGGTGTTCGCGGGCAGTGTTGGGGTGCAGGCCAGCGGCTTCGGCGAGGTCGTTGACCGTCATCGTTCCGCGACTTTGCAGCTGAAAGAGCAGGTTCATGCGGCTCAGACTGGCGAGCGTTTTGTAACTCGGAGGTTGGGCGGCCATGACTCCATTATGACCTCCCAGGCGTGAATCAACTGCAGGGGGCAGCAGCAGAAACTGTCACTTTCTCTCCCTCCCGCCGCAGATTCTCCGGCTGAGCGGCTGGGAAGCAAATCATTCAACGCAAAGTAATAGTCTTAACATACGAAACACGCAGGAAGTGGGACCACATGGCGGCAAAAGCCCGCACGCGACCAAAGGCAGTAGTCGAGTCCACTGGCGGTGAACCCGCAGACATCCTGCGTGACTATTACGAACGGATGTCGCTGGTGCGGGCCTTCGAGCTGCGCTCCAGCGAGATGTATGCTCGCGCCAAAATCGGCGGCTACTGCCACCTGAACCTCGGCGAAGAAGCAACAGTCGTCGGTCTGATGGCCGCCATCGAGACCCGCGACTACCTGTTCACCGGCTACCGCGACCACGGCTACGCCCTGATGCGCGGTCTCTCCCCCGAGCGCGTGATGGCCGAGCTGTTCGGCAAGGTCACCGGCGTCTCCGGCGGACGTGGCGGCTCGATGCACCTGTTCGACGCCGAGGCGCGCCTGCTCGGCGGCTACGGCATCGTCGGCGGGCAGATTCCCCCGGCCACCGGCGCCGCGCTCGCCCTGAAATATCAGGAAACGGCCGGCCCCGACGCTGCCGCCGTGATGTGCCTGCTCGGCGACGGCACCACCAACATCGGTGCGTTCCACGAATCGCTCAACCTGGCCGGCCTGTGGAAGCTTCCGATCGTCTACGTGATCGTCAACAACGGCCTCGGCATGGGAACGACGGTGGAGAAGGCATCCGCTGAACCCGATCTGTACAAGCGCGGCGCGTCGTACCGCATGCCCGGTATCCGGGTCGACGGGGATGACGTTCTCGCCGTGCGCGATGCCGCCCGCGACGCCCTGAAGCAGGCTCGCGAATCCCGCCAGCCGGTGCTGCTCGAGGTCATGTGCTACCGGTTGCGCGGCCACTCCGTGGTCGACCCGGCCCGCTACCGCTCGCCCGAAGACACCACGATCGCCCAGCAGTCCGACCCGGTACCAAGCTTTCGCACCGAGCTGATCGCCTCCGGCGTGCTCAGTGAAGCGGATGCCGCCGCCATCGACGAGGCCGCCGACGTGCGCGTTTCTGAGGCGGTCGACTTCGCCGACGAGAGCCCCGAGCCCGAGGTCGCCGACCTGTTCAAGTATGTATACGCAACCCCGGTGGCGAATGCGCCATCCGCTTTGCCCGGAGAACCCGTTATGGACGCACTGTGATGACTACCGAAGTAGCAACAACCCGCACGATCACCTACCGCCAGGCACTCAATGAGACCCTGCGCGCCGAACTCGAGCGTGACGAGAAGGTCTTTCTGGTCGGCGAAGAGATCGGGGTGTTCGAGGGGTCATACAAGATCACCGCCGGACTGCTCGAAGACTTTGGACCCGATCGGGTGCTCGACGCCCCGATCGCCGAGGAGGGGTTCGTGGGCGCGGCCCTCGGCGCCGCGATGCTCGGTATGCGTCCCGTGGTCGAGATCATGACCATCAACTTCAGCCTCATCGCGATCGACCAGATCGTGAACCACGCCGCCAAAATGCGCTCGATGTTCGCCGGTCAGGTCTCCATTCCGCTGGTCATTCGCATGCCCGGTGGTGGCGGCCAGCAGCTCGCCGCGACCCATTCGCAGAACCTCGAGGTCTGGTACGCGCACATTCCCGGGCTCAAGGTTGTCGCCCCGTCGACCCCGGCCGACGCGAAGGCGCTGCTGACCGCGGCGATTCGCGATGACGACCCGGTGATCTTTCTGGAGAACCTCTCGCTGTACAGCGCCAAGGGCGAGGTTCCCGACGGCGAACAGGTCGCCGAGATCGGCAAGGCCGCCGTCGTCAAGACCGGCACAGACCTCACCATCGTGAGCTACTCGCGCGGCACCACGACTGCCCTCGAGGTGGCCCATCAGCTTGAAGCCGAGGGCCTGTCAATCGAGGTCGTCGACCTGCGCAGCCTGCGTCCGCTGGACCGCGACACCATCTGCGCCTCGGTTCGCAAGACCGGCCACGCCGTCGTCTTCGAAGACGACTGGCTCAGCTACGGCATCGGCGCTGAGATCTCGGCGACCATCGGCGAGGGCGTGTTCGACTTTCTCGACGCCCCCGTGCGCCGCGTCGCTGCCTCCGAGGTTCCGCTGCCCTACGCCAAGGCCCTCGAGAAGGCCGCGCTGCCTAATGCCGCCGACCTCGCCAAGGTCGTGCGTGAGGTTCTCAACATTTCAACTACCGCGAACGACAAGTAGGAGCCGGCCATGCCCGACGTCATCATGCCCCGCCTCTCCGACACCATGGAGGAGGGCGAACTCAGCCGCTGGATGAAGCAGGTCGGCGACGAGATCCACAAGGGCGACGTGCTCGCCGAGATCGAAACCGACAAAGCCACGATGGACCTTGAGGCCTTCGACAACGGCGTCCTCGAGCAGCTGCTCGTCGTCGCCGGCACCCTGGTGCCGATCGGCGACGCAGTCGCCCGCATCGGCGACGGCAGCAATATCGTCAAGGATGGCGCGACACCCGCTGCGCCGGTTGCGACGGCTGCTCCGGTTGCGACCACTGCCCCGGCAGCGGATGCCGCAGCTCCGGCTGCACTGCCCGCCGCGTCAGCCCCGGCCCCCATCGCGGTGGCTCCGACCGTTCCCGCCGCACCGGAGGCTCCGGCCGCGACGCCGACGCCGACCGGCGAGCTCCGGACCTCGCCGCTGGCCCGCAAGATCGGCCGCGAGCATGGAATCGACCTGCACACGATCGCGGGCACCGGGCCGCAGGGCCGTATCACCCGCACCGACGTTGACACGGCGATCCTGGCTCAGGCATCCGCAGCATCCGCTCCGGTGCCGGTAGCCGCTGTGGCAGCCCCGACCGCCGTTTCGGCCGACTCGGTCTCCGTGCCGGTCAGCCGCATTCGCGCCGTTACGGCCCGCCGCCTCACCGAGAGCCAGGCCGTGCCGCACTTCTTCCTGACGAGCGTCGTCAACGTGGAACGTCTCGTCGCGTTCCGCACCGACGTCAACGCTTCGCTCGAGACGGTCGGCAGCAAGGTCAGCCTGAACGACCTGTTCGTGCGCGCCTGCGCTGTCGTGCTGCGCGCGCACCCCGAGGTGAATGCATCCTGGGGCGATGGAGTCATTCTGCGCCACAACCACGTGAACGTCGGCGTGGCCGTCGCGACCGACGACGGACTGCTCGTTCCAGTGGTGGCCGACGTCGACCAGAAGTCGCTCGCCGCCATCGCCACCGAGACGCGCGCCCTGGCCGGGCTCGCCCGTACGGGCAGCCTGTCCCTGGCGCAGATGTCTGGTGGAACCTTCACCATCAGCAACCTCGGCATGTTCGGCATCGACTCGTTCACCGCCGTACTCAACCCGCCGGAGGCCGGAATTCTGGCGATCGGCGCGGCCACCGAGGTCCCCCAGGTGCGCGATGGCCAACTCGTCAGCGTGCCCATGGTCAAGATCACCCTGACCGTCGACCACCGAGTGCTCGACGGGGCCGTCGCGGCCGCGTTCCTGCGCGACCTGACCCAGCTGCTCGAGGAGCCGCTGCGCATCGTTCTCTAACCCGGGCTACCCCGGCGCTCGCGCGGCGCTGGCGCCGGGGGAACTTCTTTGGCGGCGACGACGTCGGCCATGAGCAGAGTCACCAGGCCGCGCTTGGTTTCCACCGAAACGGATGCCGCGCTGCGGCTGCGTAAAAACCCGAGCGCGTCCGTATAGCCACCGTGGATTCGCGTGCGCACGACGACCCGGGTGCCGAGCGGGGCATCCGCTAGAAAAGCGAACGGATCGCTCACCGCATCAGGCTGTACTTTTCGACCCGCGCCGACTCCCCGGCGATCAGAATGATGTCGCCATCTTCGATCACCGTGTCGAGCGAGGTGTAGCTCCAGCCCACGCCAGGCCGATGAAACGCCGTCACGGTCACACCGTAGCGGGCGCGCACCTTCGCCTCGCCGAGCGGAACCCCGATCAGCGCGCGCGGCGGCGCCGTTTTCACGAGCGCGAAGTTCTCACCGATCTCGATGTAGTCCTGCATGGCACCGCGCACGAGGTGCGCGACCCGTTGGCCCATATCTTTTTCGGGGTAGATAACGTGATTGACGCCGAGTTGGGTAAGAATTTCCCCGTGCGGGTCACTGACAGCCTTGGCCCAGATATTCGGAATGCCGAGCTTGAGCAGCAGGGACGCGGTCAGAATGTTCGCCTGAATGTCACCGCCGATAGCCACCACCACGCTCGAGAAGTCGGGCACCGAGAGCTCGCGCAGCGTCGCCTCCTTGGTCGAGTCGGCGCGCACCACGTGCGTGAGCAGCCGGTTGTGCGCCTGCACGATTTCTTCGTCACCGTCGATGCCGAGTACCTCGGTGCCGCTCTTCATGAGTTCGAGGGCCAGGGAGCTGCCGAACCGGCCGAGGCCGATGACGACGACCGATTCGGCTTCGGCCAGGCGGGCCGGGTCACGATGCCCGAACAGCGAATATTTAGCCAATGATCGGCCTTTCCTTGGGGAGTTCATAGGTGGTGTGCCGTTCGCGCAGGGCGATAGCAGAGCCGATGGTGATCGGACCGAGACGGCCGACGAACATGAGCAGGATAAGAATGATCTGCCCCTCCCAGGGCAGCCCGGCAGTGATTCCGGTGGACAATCCCACGGTCGCGAAGGCGCTGATCGCCTCGAACAACAACGCGTCCATTGAGATATCCGTCATGAGCATGAGGGCCACGGTCGCGGCGATGATCACGCCGACCGCGAGCAGGGCGATCGTGATCGCCTCCCGGTGCACCGCCCGGGAGAGCCGCTTGCCGAAAACGTTGACGGCAACCTCGCCGCGCAGCTCCGTCCAGACGATGAAGAACAAGACGGCGAAGGTCGTGATCTTGATGCCACCGGCGGTTCCGGCCGGGCCACCACCGATCAGCATGAGCACGTCCATTCCGAGCAGGCTCGCCGAATCCATCTGGCCAATGTCGATGCTGTTGAAACCCGCGGTGCGGGTCTGCACGGACTGAAAGAAGCCGGTCAGCAACTTGCCGGGCCAGTCGAGCGGCCCGAGCGTATTCGGATTCGACCACTCAACGGCGGTGATATATACCGTTCCGAGACTGAGCAATGCGATCGTGCCGGCCACGACGACGCGGGTGTTCATGGTCCAGGTGCGAATCGACCAGGCACTCTTTGACCGAGGATGCCGCAGCTGCCGCCGCAACTGAACGATCACCGGAAACCCCAACCCACCCAGGATGACGGCGGCGCTGATCGGCAGGCAGATCCAGGCATCCGTTGAAAAACCCATCAGGTTGTCGCTGAACAGGGCAAAGCCGGCGTTATTGAAGCTCGACACGGAGTGGAACACTCCCAACCAGACGGCCCGGCCGACCGGTTCGCCGTAGCCGACCATGAAGCGCACGGCCAGCATGATCGCGACGGTCAGCTCGATGGCCAGCGAGATGCGCACAACACCGAGCACGAGTCCCTTGACGTCTTCGAGACCGACACTCTTGGTTTCGGCGGCGGCCGTGATGCGCGAGCGCAGCGAGAGTTTGCGGGCGATCGCCAAACCGACCACCGAGGCGAACGACATAATACCGAAGCCGCCGATCTGGATCAGCCCCAGAATCACGATCTGGCCGAACGGCGTCCAGTAGACCGCCGTGTCGACGACGGTCAGACCGGTGACGCAGACGGCGCTCGTGGCGGTGAACAGCGCCTCCATGAAGGACGCCCCTCCCGGCCCGACCCGCGCGTTCGGCAGCATGAGCAGCGCGGTGCCAACCAGGATGGTCAGGGCAAAACCGGTGACGACGACTTGCGCCGGGTGCAGGCGATACCGCTTCGATGTGTTGCCGCGTTCGCGGACGGCCCGTGAGTGCACAGAGCCAACTCTACGCGGGGAGTCCGCGCTGGCTCGGACATGCAGGGATGTGGGGCGTCAGGCCCCCCGGGCCTGACGCGTGGGCGGACCCGGCTCCCCGGGCCCACCTTGTGAACCCGGGCCCAGTTTCTAAACTGGGCCCGCATTCCGAGCCTGGGCCCGGTTTCTAGACTGGGCCCGCATTCCGAGCCCGGGCCCCGTACAGGAACGTGCCAGCCTCGATTGTGCGGCAGTTATTTGTAGTCGGTTTGACGGGCTTCGTCCAGCCCCCAACTTCGGTCGGCGACTCCGACAACAAGTGCGCAATACTCAACCTGGGGGATCGACAATGACGATAAGTGATGAGGTAGAACCGGCGCAAATACGTGTGCTGCGACCGCGGGAGCGCATCGTTTCGCACTCGATCATCGCGGCGCTCGCCCTGTTCATCCCGCTCTTTCTCGTGTTGTACTGGCTGTCCATTCCTCGCCAGACCTGGCCGTTTGTGCTCGAAATCCAATGCGGGTTCACCGCCCTTGGTGTGATCTTCGGGCTCGGAGTCAGCAAAATGGCCCTGCGCGTCACCGCCGACCGACTATCGGTTCGGAGTCTGCTCGGTCGCGAAACGCACGTCGCCACCGCCGATATCGGCAGCGTGGTGCTGGTCGAGCTCTATCAGAGCGGGACGGCCGATTGCCTGCCGCACCTGTATTTGCTTGATGCTGCCGGCGATGTGCTCGTGCACCTGAGTGGCCAAATCTGGTCGCGGTCCACGATTGAGAGTGTGATCGACCAGCTCGGTGTCGCTGTGCTGCGCCCACCCGACCCGCTGACCGTGGCCGAACTCGGCCAGCTGCGGCCTCAGCTGGTGCGCCGCCTGGCGCGACACGCAGCCCGACTGAACGGCTGAACGGCTGAACCGCTAGTGCCCGCGCCCCGACGCCACATCGGCCACCCGCGCGAGCGGTGACGTCGTGCGGCGGCCGGTCAGCTCGGTGCGGTCGGCGAGCGAGTAAGCCCGATAGAGCGCCGTGACCGCGAGCCAGCGCAGCGGTTCCGGCTCCCACGGGCGCACCCGATGGTTCACCCACGGCAGTTCGGTGAGCGAACTGCTCCGGCCGAGAATGAGGTCGGTCAGGGTACGGCCGGCCAGGTTCGTGGTCGCCACCCCGGTGCCCACATAGCCGCCGGCCCAGGCCAGTCCGGTCTGCGGGTCGAGACCGACGGTCGCGGCCCAATCCCTGGGTACACCGAGCACGCCCGACCACGCATGATCGATGCCCGCGTCCTTCGTCGCCGGGAAGAAGCGCACCAGAATCGCGCGGAGAGCGTCGATGGTAGCTTGCGGGGTCTGGCCGTCGGCATCCGTTTTCGAACCGAATCGGTAGGGAACCCCGCGCCCGCCGATGGCGATGCGGTCGTCGCTCGTGCGCTGCGCGTACATGTAGGCGTGCGCCATATCCCCCAGGGTTTCCCGGCCCGACCAGCCAATCTTTTCCCAAACGGATGCGTCGAGCGGCTCGGTCGCGATCAGCGACGAATTCATGGGAAGCCAGGTGCGATGCAGCCCCTTGAGCGTGGCCGTGAAGCCCTCGGTCGCACGCACAACGAACGCGGCGTCGACGGTACCGTGTTCGGTCACCGCCTGGTTGGCCGCGATCTCGCTCACCGGGGTGTTCTCGTAGAGCTCAACGCCGAGCGAAACGACCGTGCGGGCCAGTCCGGCCACGAGCTCCGCCGGATTGATGCGGGCGCAGTGCGGATGCCACATACCCCCGGTCATTCCCGCCACGTTGATGCGGTTTTGCGCCTGGGCCCGCGAGAGCACCTCGACGTCGGTGTGCGCCCCGGTCTGCTCGGCCCGGGCGGCAGCTTCGAGGCGGTGCTGCTGCGGGGCATCGTAGGCGACGGTGAATTCACCGCCCTTGACGATGCCGGCGTCGATGCTCTCCGCTGCGGCCACGCGGATGACCTCGTCGACCGTGTCGTTCATCGCGGCCTGAAAGTTTTGAACCGCCGGGCGGCCGTGGTGCTTCAGGTACTGGTCGCGGCCACCGGTGATCGAGTTGGTGAGCCAGCCGCCGTTGCGTCCAGAGGCGCCGAACCCGGCGAAACGGGCTTCGAGCACCACAATGCGTAGCTGCGGCGCCGCCTTCTTGAGGTAATACGCGGTCCACAGTCCGGTATAGCCGGCGCCGACAATGACGACGTCGGCACGGGTCGACCCGGGCAGGGTCGGCCGCGGCACTGGCTGGCCGAGCTGGTTCCACCAGAACGAGACGTCGCCATTGCGCACCGGGGTCACTCGAGTCACGATTGCGCTGCCTTCTTTCGGTCTCGTTCAAGCCGCAGCCGGGCGGCGAGTGCGCGCTCGCCATCGAGCTTCGCGGCGACCGGAGCCCACAGCACAATTGCAACTCCGGCACCGATCAATAGCCCGCCGATGGTGTCGGTCAGCCAGTGCACACCGAGGTAGGTACGGCTGAGTAGCATGACGATCGTGTACGCGGCACCGGCCAGGGCCACCCACAACCGCGGAAAGATGATGGCGAGGCACACCGCCATGGTCGCCGCATTGGCGACGTGGCCAGACGGAAAGGAGCCAAAATCGGACGTGACCAGCATGTCTTCCGGTCGGGCACGGCCAAAGACCTGCTTCAGGACTTGCACAGCGCCGGCACTGACCACGGTCGCCACGAGATAGTAGCCGGCCGCCCACGGACGTTTGATGAACACGATGACCACGGTGATGACGATCGGCACGATCAGCACGCCGAACAGACCGCCACCGAGGGCGTTCATGAACAGCGACGGAACCTCCCAGATCGGAGAGCGGTGTTCGATCACCTCGCCCATCCACTCGGTGTCGACCTCGAGGGCGAGTCCGTTGGCACGCACGACGACGACCAGGCCAAGCAGTGCGGCCAATGCGACGGCAGCTATCCCGCTGATCACAGGCCAGCGGCGGGAGATGCGGCGCGCTGCGGGGTCGGCGGCACGCTCCGGAGACTTCGGGTTCGTCATCTCGCCATCGTAGAACAGCCGCTCCGGATTGGGCCATCGGCGGGCCGGACCCGCGCCATCCGCTTCCCCGAATCTGTACCCGGATGTGCACCCCCGCACCTGCACCGGGCCCGGGCCCGGAACGTGGGCCCAGGTTAGATCATGGGCCCGCGACCGTAAGGTGGGCCCCGCCCGCGTGCTCCCGCAAATCTTGGGCGCGCTCCCCGCCGGGCCGGACCCGCGCCATCCGCTCCCCCGAATGTGAACCCGGATGTGCACCCCCGCACCTGCACCGGGCCCGGGCCCGGAACGCGGGCCCAGGTTAGATCATGGGCCCGCGACCGTAAGGTGCGCCCGCAGAGCCTGGTCCCGTCAGCCTGGTCCCGTCAGCCTGGTCCCGTCAGCCTGGTCCCGTCAGCCTGGTCACGTCAGCCTGGTCACGTCAGCCTGGTCCGCACCCGCTCAGACCCAACAATTCGCACCGCGGCGCGTTCCCTGATCCGCGTTGCTGGGTTCAGTTGGCTTCGGCGTCCTGCTTCCGCTTGAGTTCGAGCATGAGCGGGCTCTTACTGGCCAGCGGAATCAGCGTCTGCGTCGGGTCGATGCTCGCGGGTGGTTGCAGCCAGAACTCCCCCGGCTCGCCAATCACCCGCCAGCCTTCCCGGTGAAGTCGGCGGTGGCAGGGGCCGCAGAGCAACAGCCCCAGGTCGATGTCGGTCGCGCCAGTGTCGCGCACCCACTGGTCGGCGTGGTGCGCCTCCGTTCGGGAGGGTGGCATGTCGCAGCCCGGAAACATGCAGCCGCCGTCACGTACGCCCATGGCCACGCGCTGCGCCTCACTGAAAGTTCGCATGGTGCGGCCCAATTTCAGCGGATGCCCCGCCTCGTCTACCAACAGCCGCAGCTGGCCGGTGTTGCAGAGAAACCGTTGCACCGTTTCGAGGGAGATCGGGGCGGGGTTGCCCTCAAGGAATCCATGCCCCACCCGCCCGCTCTGCCCGGTCTGCTCGCTCAGGCCGCTCTGCCCGCTCTGCCCGGCCTGCTCGCTCTGCCCGGCCTGCCCGGTCTGCCCGGTCTGCCCGGCATGCCCGGCCTGCTCGCTCAGGCCGGCCTGCTCGCTCAGGCCGCTCTGCTCGCTCAGGCCGCTCTGCTCGCTCAGGCCGGATTGCCCGGTGATCTCGTTCCGGGCTTCAGCGACGTCGGCCGGCACGAGTCCGGCTCGCTGAAGGTCGGCCTGGGTGACGATGATCCGCACCGCCGGCTGGCGTCCGCCATACATTTTGGTGGGGTCTGCGTCGGTGCCGGTCTTGAGCAGCGCAGTGAAGGAGTCCGCGGCGATCTGGTCCACGGTACGCGGGTCGTTCCGTACCCGGTCCGCCCAGGCCTCCTGCTCCGGATCTACGAAGCGCACGCCTCCGCGCTGGCGCGGGCTGGTGAGGCAGTCGTAGGCACTGAGCCAGTACTCGCCCTGTTCGGGGGCGAACAGCCCGCTGAGCACGACCATGCCGTCCTGGCGGCGGAACAGCTTGAACTTGGTATCGTCGCGGGCCTGCTTCTCCCGAGCCCGAATGCCAGCCTCGTCGAGCTGGTCCCGCAACCTGCGAGCCCGGCGGAAGACCTGCTCAACGTTGAGCCCGGTCACCTCCGGCACCAGCGCCGTAAGCGCGGCGCGCAAAATATCGGCAGACACGGCCAGGTCAATCTCGCCCAAACCTCGGCGCAGCGCATCGGCCTGATCCACCGTGAGGGTGCCGGCGGCAACGGCATGCACGATCGGCGCCTGCCACGGCACTACCGGCCGGCCCACCAGTGCACCGGCATCGATGCCACCCGCACCGTCGTCATCGCCTTCCGCCGAAAACTTTTCGGCAGCATCCGTTTCACCCATCAAAATGCCCGAGGCGACCAGCTTCTCCGCCTCCCCCCGGCTGGAGCCATTGACGTGTTGCACCATTGCCACCGGCGTCGCGAACCCCTGCCGCGCAGCCAAACCCTCGCTTCCCAGCTCGGGCCGGGACCGGCGCGCGACCGTACCGGCCATCCACGCCGCAAACACGTCGAGCAATCGCCGGGCCTCAGCCAGTGACCGCTGCCCGGCCAGCACATCGGCCTCGCCCAAAGCATCAAACGCCGCGCTGCAATCGCCCAGAGCGGCGACCCGATCGGCCGCCTGGCGAAGCTCATCAGCGAGGTTGTGCATACCCCAATTCTCCCACCGCTCTCCCCGAAACCACGAGAAAAGCTCATTATCAGTGGATAACGAATCGAACCTATCTCCTGTGGAGAAGCTCCGGAGAAAGTCAGCGCTCGAGCGCCGGAACGCTGCGCGGGCGCACGATTAGCCAGAGGGAGAGCAGCGACACCACCGCGGCGACTCCCATAACGGATGCCATCGGTATCGACGTTCCCACTCCCAGCAGTCCCACAATCGGCGAGATCAGGCCGGCCACACCGAAGTTCGCCGCACCAAGCAGCGACGCCGCGGTTCCGGCCTCATGCCCGTGCGCGTTGAGGGCAATGACCTGAACGCTCGGCAAAGTGAAGCCGCAGGCGGCGATGAAGAACCACAGCGGAACCAGAGTGCCCCAAAGTCCCATGCCAGCAACGTCCAGAAGCACGATCGCCCCAGCGGTGAGCAGCAGCACAACGGTAGAGACCGACAAAATCCACTGCGGCCCAATGTTGAATCGGTGCATCAGCCGCGAGCTCAACTGCACACCGGTGACGACACCGA
Organism: Cryobacterium sp. TMS1-20-1; assembly: GCF_004402355.1. Taxonomy (NCBI): domain Bacteria; kingdom Bacillati; phylum Actinomycetota; class Actinomycetes; order Micrococcales; family Microbacteriaceae; genus Cryobacterium; species Cryobacterium sp. TMS1-20-1. Next base: position 94,899 of record NZ_SOGF01000037.1, read on the forward strand.
GCGAGTTCACGGCAAAGAGCAGGCCGTATTCCTGCGGACTGAACCGGTAGACATCCTGAAAGAGAAACGGCGACGCCGAGAGGTAGGAGAACAGCCCAGTGAAGGTCATCGCCCCGATGATCGCGACGCCGACGAAGGTGCGGTCGCTCAGCACCGCTTTGTAGCGCTGCGGCAGGGTGTTGTGCCCCTTCACGTTGCGCTCGCTCTCGGGCAGCGTCTCCACGATCCAGAACGCGACGGCCAGAATCACGATGACGCCGTAGGCGGCGAGCACCCAAAAGATGCCGCGCCAGTTCATCACGAGCAGAAGCTGCGAACCGATGACCGGCGCAAGCACCGGCGCGAGGCCGCTGACCAGGGCCAGCCGGGAGAGCATACGCACGAGCGGCTTGCCGCCGAACAGATCGCGCACCATGGCCATCGCCACGACCGCACCGGCCGCAGCGCCAAAGCCCTGCAGCACGCGGAACCCCGCGAGCACAATAATGTCGTTCGACATCGCAGCACCGACGCAGGCGAGGATGTGCACGCCGGTCGCCAGCATGAGCGGCAGCCGGCGGCCCACCTTGTCGCTCCACGGACCCACGACGAGCTGCCCGAACCCGAAACCAATCATGGTTCCGGTCAGGGTGAGCTGAATGACCGACGGCAAGACACCGAATTCGCTCTCGAGTGTCGGGAAGGCCGGCAGGTAGAGGTCGATCGTGAACGGGCCCAGGGCGGTGAGGGCTCCGAGAATGAGAATGTAGACGATGCGCTGTCGCCGGCTCAGCTTGTCCCCGGGGTGCACGGCAGTCGAGGAGAGTTGCGCGGCACTGATGACGGGGATGCTGGCGGTAATCACGTAGCGGATGTCCTTGGTTGGTTTAGTGAGGATGGCTGGCGGGCGACACGGCCACCCTTGCGCTAAGCGCGGGGAGCGCGAAAGTATTCCCCCGATCCAGCTGCGGGTCAAGCAGCAGCGCCTCGAAGGCCAGTTCGGCCGCCCCGATCAACAGCAGATTCGAGCCGAGCAGCGCGGGCGCGATCTGCACCCCGTCGAACGCTGTCCCGAGTGACAGAGCGGCGACCGCGCGGCTGAGCCGGTCGGGGTCGGCTGCGTGCAGCGCGGCGAGAAAGCCGCCGAGCACGATCAGCTGCGGGTTGAGCACGTTCACCGCGCCAGCCAGGGCTACGGCCAGAAAGTCGAGCTGCCGGGCGATCTCGGCGTGCACCGCCGCGGAATCGGAGGCGAGCAGCGCGCGTTCGAGGGTGTCGGCATCCGTTTCGCTCGAGCGCAGGCCCAGCACTTCGAGCAGGGCGTCGCGGGTCACCTCCGCTTCGAGGGTGCCCGCGATGCCCGCCGAGTCTTTCTGCCCGCTCGCACTGACCCGGATGTGCCCGAATTCTCCGGCGTAGCCCGCTCGACCGCCGGCCGCGACGCCCCCGACGACGAGGCCGCCACCGATTCCGCTCGATCCGCCGTTGAGGTAGATCAAGTCGGTCATACCCTGCCCGGCGCCAAAGTAGCTTTCGGCGGTGACGCCGAGGCTCGCGTCGTTGGCCGCGACGACAGGCAGGCCCGTTGCCGCCGCGAGGAGGTCGCCGAGCGGCTCGTCGACCCAGCCGAGGTGTGGGGCGTGGCGCACCAGCCCGTCGAACGCACGCACCAGGCCGGGCACAGCAACGCCTATGCCGATTATGGAATATTCGCTCAGGTCGTTTCGCAGATCGTCGATGATGCCGGCGGTGATCGCGACGGCCTCGGCGGTCGTCGGCGACGACGACGTTGCGAAGCGGATGCGGCGGTGCACGACGCCGCTCAGAGCGACCACTCCCACGGTAATCGCGTCGATCTCGGGGTTCACCGCGAGGGCCACCACGCGGTCGCTCGCCGCGACGATCGGACTCGGCCGACCGGCCAGTTTGGTCGGGTCGGGCGTGCGTTCCTCAACCAACCCGCGCTCGACGAGTTCGGCAACCAGGGCGCCGATGGTCGACCGGTTCAGGCCGGTCAGTCGGGTGAGCTGGGCGCGCGATGCTGCCCCGCTCCGGTGCACCAGGCGCAGAATGATCGACAGGTTGCGGCGACGCAGATCGTCATGGTTGGTGCCCTGCATGGCGTCCACTGCTCTCGACTCTCATTTTTCGATCAGAATTCAGGTTACCGCTCCGGATAGACATCGTGGGGTGATACGTTGCCAGAGTCAACAAATCATCGACGGCGCTGACGGACACGGGTGCCAGACAGGGACGTCATGGAGTTTCGGTATCTCGGCAACAGTGGATTAAAAGTTTCAGAAATCACCTACGGCAATTGGCTGACCCACGGTTCGCAGATCGAAAACGACGCCGCGACGGCCTGCGTGCGCGCGGCCCTCGACGCGGGAATCAGCTCCTTCGACACCGCAGACGTGTACGCCAACACCATGGCAGAGCAGGTGCTCGGCAACGCGCTCAAGGGCGAACGCCGCCAATCTCTCGAGATTTTCACCAAGGTTTTCGGGCCAACCGGCCCCAAGGGCCACAACGACGTCGGACTCTCCCGCAAGCACATCCTCGAGTCGATCGACGGCTCACTAACCCGGCTGCAGACCGACTACGTCGACCTCTACCAAGCGCACCGCTACGACGTGGAGACCCCGCTCGAAGAGACCATGCAGGCCTTCGCCGACGTCGTGCGCCAGGGCAAGGCGCTCTACATTGGCGTGAGTGAGTGGAACGCCGAGCAGCTGCGAGCCGGCCACAAACTCGCCGCCGACCTGAATATTCAGCTCATCTCCAACCAGCCGCAGTATTCGATGCTCTGGCGCGTGATCGAATCCGAGGTGGTTCCGGCCGCTGAGGAACTCGGCGTTTCCCAGATCGTCTGGTCCCCGGTTGCGCAGGGCGTGCTTACCGGCAAGTATCTGCCGGGGCAGGCGCTCCTTGAAGGCAGCCGGGCAACGGATGCCAAGGGTGGCGCCAATATGATCCAGCGCTGGATGAGCACCGAGGTTCTCACGGCCGTGCAGAAGCTGCGCCCGATCGCCGACGACCTCGGGCTCACCATGGCTCAGCTCGCGCTCGCCTGGGTGCTCGCGAATAAGAACGTCGCCTCCGCCATCATGGGCGCTTCCCGCCCCGAGCAGGTCGCCGACAACGTGAAGGCCGCCGGAGTGCAGCTCGACTCTGAGGTGTTCACACAAATCGACGCCGCCGTACGCGACCTGGCCGAGTTCGACCCGCGCAAGACCGTCTCACCGGAGCAGCGCGAAGCGTAAGCCAGCGGCATCCGTCATTAAAAGAAGGAGTATTTAATGAGAATCGCCGTTACCGGCGGCAGTGGCAAGCTCGGACGCAGCGTCGTCGCGCGCCTGACCAGCGAGGGCCACACCGTCACCAACCTTGATCAGTCGGGAGTGCGTAGCGCCGGATTCACCCAGATCGACCTGACCGACTACGGCCAGGTGAGTGACGTGATGTTCGGCATCGACGACCGCACCGACGGGTTCGACGCGCTCGTGCACCTCGGCGCCATTCCGGCCCCGGGCATTTTGCCCGACGTGGCCACCTTCCATAACAATATGCTCGCGACCTACAACGTGTTCCAGGCCGCGCGGCGGGCGGGCATCAAGACGATCGTCTACGCCTCCAGTGAGACGACCCTGGGCTTGCCCTTCGATATCGACCCACCGTACATTCCCGTCGATGAGGCGTACCCGGCCCGCCCGGAGAGCACGTATTCACTGGTCAAGCACCTCGAAGAGCAGATGGCCATTCAGCTCGTGCGCTGGGACCCGCTGCTCAGCATCACGGCGCTGCGCTTCTCCAACGTCATGGACGAAGACGACTACGCGGCCTTCCCCGGTTACGACGCCGACGCCACCCTGCGCAAGTGGAACCTCTGGGGTTACATCGACGGGCGCGACGGCGCCCAGGCCGTGCTGCGGGCGCTTGAGCAGGCCCAGCCGGGCTTCGAGACGTTCATCATCGCGGCCGCCGACACCGTGATGAGCCGTTCGAGTGCAAGCCTGGCGGCCGAGGTCTTTCCAAACGTCGACGTCGTCAAAGCGGTCACCGAACACGAAACACTGCTGTCGATCGACAAGGCGAAGCGGATGCTCGGCTTTAGTCCCGAGCACAGCTGGCGGGATCACGTGTAACCGCTCGCTGACGCGTGCTTGCTAGGAGCGTGGGTCAGTAGTACCAAAGTTTAAAACGCCGGTCGATTTCCCGGGGTTGGGGTGTTGGTCTGGGAAAATTGATTATGAGCGATTCTGATGGCCTGTTC
>NZ_SOGF01000057.1:0-196845 GCF_004402355.1 Cryobacterium sp. TMS1-20-1
CAATTCCCCCATTGGCTACCGCGCCAGCAACACCCAACCCACGCCGAGACATGGACCCGTATTCCGCGGCATCAAGCCGAAATAGGCGTTACTGACTCACGCTCCTAGAGATCAATCGTCGTAGTGGAACCGTGCCTGCAGGATCACCAAGTCATTGCCCACGATTCGATAAACGAGGCGGTGCTCTTGGTTGATCCGTCGGGACCAGACGTCGCTGGCGCGATGCTTAAGTCGTTCCGGCTGACCGCGACCGTCTGCAGGAGTACGCATCGCATCATCGATAAGGGTGTTGATTCGTTTGAGAACCCGACGGTCGTTAACCTGCCACCATTGGTAGTCGTCCCACCCGGCCAGGTCAAAGACTAGCCTCACGACCGGTCGAGGTCGTGGGGCGCGTAGTTGCCCTGCTCAGAACGTTCGATCGCGTCGGCGAGGCGTCGTGCATTCGCCGGGGTGGAAAACAGGTACAAACTCGTCTGCCAGGCTTCGTAGTCCTCTTCCGAGATGAGAACTCCGTTTCCAGCCTTGGACGTGATCGTGACGGCCGTGTGATCGTCGTTGACTTGGCCCAACAGAGGAAACAACGATTTGCGGGCATCGCTGGCGGTAATCGTGGTCATCGTTTTTCCTCCGGCTCGGGCGTCTGACTGGTACGAGAAATAGTACCATAGCGAGAGGGTAACGACTAGACCCGTGCCGTTACACAGAACACCGTGTGCTCCAGAAACGCGTTCCGAAACTTGCCGGCCGGATCGAGCCGATCGGCCAGGGCCCGAAAATGCCCGAGCCAGGGATAGGCGGTCGCGAGGGTTGCGACATCCGCTTGAAAGAGCTTGCCCCAGTGCGGCCGCACCACGAAGGGGGCGAGCGCGGCTTCGAGGGCGGGCAGCAACGCCTCGACGGCGGCCTGATCGGGCTTCCAGGTGAAGTGCAGGGCAACGCCCGCACGCTCGAAGCTCGGGCTGAGCCAGAGGTCGTCGGCGGCGATGCTGCGAATCTCGCTCACCAGCAGTAGTGGCGCGATGCGCGAAGACAGCGCCCGCATGGCCTCGATCGCGGCGACGGCGTACTCCCGCGGCACGTGGTATTCGCTCTGCAACTCGTCGCCGTCGCTCGGCGTGAACGCCAGGCGAAAGTGCGCGAGCCGCTCCGACCACGGCCCGGCTACGCCGAGTTGTTCGGTGCAGTTGATCGCAGAAATTCCGGGCAGCGGATGCCTGCCCTCGGTCGCCGCCGTCCCCCCGAAGAACTCCGGGCCGCCGGCGAAGTCAGTTCCGCGGCTCTTCACCCAGGCCTGCTGTACCGTCTCTCCCTGCCAGTCGGTGAACAGACTCACGCTGTAGGCGCTCCCCATGACGGCGTCGAAATCGTGCAGCACGTCACTCCAGGGCAGGTTTTCGTAGACGAACTGCCGCACGTCAAAGCTCGGCTGAATATCGAGCGTGACTCGGGTGACGATGCCGAGGGCGCCGAGCCCCACCACCATGCCGGCGAAGTCGGGCGTCGACCGGTCGACCCGCAGCAGCTCGCCCGAGGCCGTGACGATCTCGAGGGCCGACACCGCGGTGGCGAGGCTGCCGTTCTGGTCGCCGGAGCCGTGGGTTCCGGTCGCGATCGCACCGGCGACGCTGATGTGCGGCAGCGAGGCGAGGTTGTGCAGGGCATACCCCTGGCGTTGCAGCTCCACGGCGAGGGTGCCATAGGTCGTGCCGCCCGAGACCTCGACGCTCAGCGCGACCGGGTCGATGCGAATCGAGTCGTCGAACCCGTCAAGCGCGACGAGCGTTCCGGCCGAATCGGCGATGGCATTAAAGGAGTGACGCGAACCCAGGGCGCGTACCCTGGTGGCTGCGGCGACGATCTGTTGCATCTGCTCAACGCTGGTTGGGTGCACGATCGGTGCCACATAGCGGTAGTTGCCGGCCCAATTGCGTTCACTCTGGTTCATTCGGACCGCCTCACGATATTTGGTGTTTATAACAACATACCAAAACGGGGGCGGTCCCGCACGCAACCGGCCGGGTCATCAAGCAGTCCGGCAAAGGCGAGCTCGGCCGCCCCGACCATCATGAGCCGCGAGCGTAGCTGGGCCCGTTCGAGCAGCACCGCGTGCCCGAGGCTTCCAATCGAGCTCACGCTCACCGCTTCGGCCAGACGCTCCCGGCCGACCGACAGCAGCGATCCCAGAAAACCGCCGAGCACGACCATCTCCGGGTCGAACATGTTCACAAAGTTCGAAATGGCCACCGACAGAAAGTCAATCTGTCTGGCTACCTCGCGCAGCACTGCCGGGTCGCGCGAGACCCCGAGGGCGATGTCGAGTTCGTCCTGGTCGACCCGCTGCAGTCTGAGCACCTTAAGCAGTCGCGGCATGCTTACCTCGGTTTCGAGGCAGCCGATCCGCCCGCAATGGCAGCGCACGCCCGCCGAGTTGACCAGCGTGTGGCCGAGTTCGCCGGCATACCCGCTCGTGCCCCGCAGCGGGCTGCCGCCAATGATGAGACCACCGCCGATGCCGTTCGACGCGCCGTTGAGGTAGACCAGGTCGGTCGTGCCGCGAGCCGCCCCGAACAGACTCTCGGCGATGGCGCCGAGGCCCGCGTCGTTACCGGCGAACACGGGGTAGTGCAGGGCCTTGGCGAGGGCCGTGGTGATGGCACTATCGCGCCAGCCGAGGTGCGGAGCGATCAGCACGCGCCCGTCGACCGTATCGACCAGGCCGGGTACGGCCACGCCGACCCCGGAGATCTCGTAGTTATTCTCGATCTCGCCGCGCATCCCGTCGACGATGGCCTTGACCGCGTTCACTGTTTCGAACACGGTCGGAACCCGGGCCGTATCAAAGCGGATGCGACGAATCACCTCACCGCCGAGCCCCACGAGCCCGACGGTGATCGCGTCAACGTCGGGACTCACCGCGATGGCGGCAATCTTCAGGCTCGGGAACACCTGCAGGCTGGGCCGGCCGACCCGGCCGGGTACGTCTTCGGGCTCGCCCTCGAACGCCAGGCCGAGCTCAACCAGCTCGGCCACGAGGGCCGAGATGGTCGAGCGGTTCAGGCCGGTGCGACGCGTCAACTCGGCGCGCGAGCATCCGCTTGAATGATGAATCATGGTGAGAATCATCGACAGGTTGAACCGGCGCAACTGGTCATTGCTCGAACCGCCGCGCGAGGTCAGTGTGGGCAGCGCCAATTTGGTCACGATTTTCCACCTCTCGGGTTCAGTTATACCCGACAGAATACCGCAGGCTTCGAGCGGAGCTAGCGGCCGCCGGCCCGACGCTTGTTGAAGATATCGAAGGCCACGGCGAGGAGCAGCACGAGACCTTTAATGGTCATTTGCCAGGCGGCATCCACCGACAGAATCGACAGCCCCATGTTGAGCACACCCATCACGAGGGCGCCGATGACTGCGCCGATCACCGTGCCGACACCACCGGTCACCGCTGCGCCACCAATGAAGACGGCGGCGATGGCGTCGAGCTCGTAGTTCTGCCCGGCCGAAGCCACGGCGCCGCCGGCGCGGGAAGTCGAGACTATGCCCGCCAGCCCCGCGAGCACGCCCATGTTGACGAAGATAAAGAAGTCGACCCACTTGGTCTTGACGCCACTCATCTTGGCGGCGAATAGGTTGCCGCCCATGGCATAGACGTGACGGCCGAACACGGTCTGGTTCAGCAGAAAGGTGTAGCCGAGAATGAGCACGGCGAGCATGATCAGAATGATCGGGGTGCCACTATAACCCGAGAGCAGCCAGGCGAACCAGATAATGGCCACGGCGGCGATGCCGTTCTTGATCCACAAGCTCACGATCGGTTCGCGCGGCAGGTCGAGTTTGCGAAGCGTGGCGCGGGTGCGCAGCTGCTGCACGATCAGGGCGAGCGCGGTCAGCACGCCCAGTGCCATGGTGAGCAGATCCCGGCCGCCGACCTCCCCGAGCCAGGCGGGAAGCCAGCCGGCGCCGATGGCGGTGAATTCGGAGGGGAGCCCACTAATGGTGCCACCGGTGAGCAGCACCAGGGTGAGCCCGCGAAAAATCAGCATGCCGGCGAGCGTGACGATGAACGCGGGGATACCGACGAACGCCACCCAAAAGCCCTGCCAGGCACCGACCAGCGCACCGACGAGCAGCGCGATGATCACGGCTGCCCACCACGGCAGCCCCCAACTTCCCATGCTGATCGCGGTTACGGCGCCGACCATCGCAACGACTGAACCGACCGACAGGTCGATGTGGCCGGCGATGATTACGATGACCATGCCGATGGCGAGAATCAGCACGTAGGCGTTCTGCTGAATCAGGTTGTTCACGTTGCCGGGAAGTAGCAGTCGTCCGTGCGTAAGAATCTGGAACAGCACGATAATAATCGCCAGGGCGGCGAGAATTCCGTACTGTCTGAGGTTGACCGCGAACTTAGGCTTGGATCGCTTCACGGGGGTTGTCGTGCTCATCGGGGTCAGTCCTTTCCCGCGGTCATGTAGTGCATGAGTGTTTCTTGGGAGGCATTCGCTGCGGCAACTTCACCGGTGAGCTTGCCCTCTGAAATGACGTAGATGCGGTCGGAAAGGCCGATGAGTTCTGGCAGCTCGGAGGAGATCACGACGACGGCTTTGCCCTGCGCTGCCAGCTCGTTGATGATTCCGTAGATCTCGTATTTGGCGCCGACGTCGATGCCGCGGGTCGGTTCGTCGAGAATGAGGATGTCGGGGCCGGCGAAGATCCACTTCGACAGCACGACCTTCTGCTGGTTACCGCCGGAGAGCTTGCCGGTGATCGACGAGACGCTCGGCGCCTTGATGTTCATTTTCTCGCGGTAGGAGTTGGCGACCTTGTACTCGCGGTGCCGATCAATGACGCCCCACCTGGCGAGCTTGGCGAGTGCGGCAGCCGAGACATTCACGGTGATGTCGCCGATAAGGTTGAGACCATACAGCTTGCGGTCTTCGGTGGCATAGGCGAAGCCGTGCTTGATCGCCTCGTCTACCGTGCGCAGCTGAATTTCGTCGCCGTTTTTGAAGATCCTGCCGGAAATCTTGGTGCCGTAAGAGCGGCCGAAGATACTCATGGCGAGTTCGGTGCGTCCGGCTCCCATCAGCCCGGCGAAACCGACGATCTCGCCGGCCTTGACGGTAAACGAGGCAGCGTCGACGACCTTGCGGCTGGTGTCCACCGGATGGTAAACGGTCCAGTCTTCGACGCGCAGAACCTCGGTGCCGATCTTGGGTTCGCGCGGCGGAAACAGGTTGTTGAGTTCGCGACCCACCATAGAGCGGATGATCCTGGCCTCGGTTGCGTCCGGGCCATCCATTTTGATGGTCTCAATGGTCTTACCATCACGAATGACGGTGACCGTGTCGGCGATGCGCTTAATCTCTTTCAGCTTGTGGCTGATGATGATGCAGGTAATGCCCTGGCCACGCAGGTGTTCAATCAGGCCGAGCAGGTGCGCAGAGTCCTCGTCGTTGAGGGCTGCGGTCGGCTCGTCGAGAATGAGCAGCTTGACCTGCTTGGAGAGCGCCTTGGCGATCTCGACCAGCTGCTGCTTGCCGACGCCGAGTTCGAGCACCTTGGTGGCCGGGTTTTCGGCGAGGCCGACCCGAGCGAGCAGCAGGGCGGCTTCGCGGTTGGTCTTATTCCAGTCGATGACGCCACGTCTGGAGTTCTCATTGCCGAGAAAGATGTTTTCGGCGATCGATAGGTAGGGGCTCAGCGCGAGTTCCTGGTGGATGATGACGATGCCGTCGGCCTCGCTGTCATTGATCGTCTTGTAGGCGACCGGTTTGCCCTCGAACTCGATGGTGCCCTCGAAGCTGCCGGAGGGATACACACCGCTGAGCACCTTCATCAGTGTTGATTTACCGGCGCCGTTCTCGCCGCAGACGGCGTGTACTTCACCGCGAACGACGTCGATGGACACACCGTCGAGTGCCTTAACGCCGCTGAAATCCTTCACGATGTTGTGCATCCTGAGGATGGTCGTGTGCTCCAAGGGCAGCCTCCTGATCATAATTGTGTGTTGCGTTGAAGCCCAGTGATGGGCAGAAAGGTCGGCCCCGCTCACGCGGGGCCGACCGACGGAGACTCGTTAGAGTCCGACGTCCGCTGCCTTGGTGAAGCCGGAGTCGATGAGCTTGGTCTGCACATCATCTTTCACGACGACCTCGGGGTCGAGCAGGAACGACGGAACGACCTTTTCGCCGTTGTCGTAGGTCTTCGTGTCGTTGACGGTGACATCTTCGCCAGCCGCGATCTGCTGGATCATGTCGAAGACCTGCTTGCCGAGCGTGCGGGTGTCCTTCCACACGGTCATGGACTGCTCGCCGTCAAGAACGGCGAGCACGTTGGCCTTGTCGGCGTCCTGGCCGGTGATGATCGGGTAGCTCTCGCCCGGCGTGTAGCCGGCGCTCTTCAGAGAAGCGATGATGCCGATGGCGAGGCTGTCGTTGGGCGAGAGCACAACGTCAACTTTTTCAGAGCCGGAATAGAACGACGACAGGCGGTTGTCCATTTCGGACTGCGCTGAGGCCGAGATCCAGCCTTGGATTCCAATGGAAGCCCAGTCGTCGTTGGAGGACGGCGACTTACCGCTCGGAACGACCAGCTGGCCGCTCTCGACGTAGGGCAGCAGAACGTCCCAGGCGCCGGAGAAGAAGAACTTGGCGTTGTTGTCGTCCGGGCTGCCGGCGAAGGGCTCGAGGTTGAACGGGCCGGCGCCGTCGGCGAGGCCGAGCTGCTCTTCGATGTACTGGCCCTGCAGGGTGCCGACCTTGTAGTTGTCGAACGTCGCGTAGTAATCGACGTTCTCGGTGCCGTTGATCAGACGGTCATAGGCGATGACCTTGGCGTCCTGGCCGGCGGCCTCGGCGAGCACAGGGGCGAGTACTTTTCCATCCACTGCTGCGACGACGAGAATCTTGGCGCCGCCGGCGACCTGGTTCTGAATCTGGCTGATCTGCAGGTCGGTCTTGTTGTCGGCGTACTGCAGGTCAGCGGTGCAACCAGCGTCTTCGAGCAGCGACTTGAGCTGCTCGCCGTCATTGATCCAGCGCTCGAGGCTGCGGGTCGGCATTGAAATTCCGACGTTGCAGTCGGCGCTGGCTGCTGCGCCATCGCCTCCGGCGGTCGTGCTCGTGTCGGCACACGCCGCGAGGGACAGGGCTACGGCTCCGGTCGCCGCTAGGGCGAGGATCCTCTTGGTTAGGGTCATCATTGGTGCTTTCCTCTCTGAATGCTGCCAGGCGCAGGGGCGGCGAACCGACGACTGCTCAAACGGTGGACATTCCGCGAGACCGCCACGAAGGGCATTACGGTATGTCACCGCGGTAAGGGTGATGTGAAGCGTGGATTCACGCCGTCAAGCATGCGGAATCCTGTGCATGGGTGAAAATGTGGTGCTGAAATCGACCGGGCGAATCTGCCTGATCGGGCGAGTTGAAAATCGTCGCGGACGACTTTGTTCACGGAGAGAACATATCTAATTTCTTCGTCGTTTGCCAACTGTTTTTTTATTTTTGGGCCGAATTGCGAGCAATCGAGAGGGATTTGTTACCAAGTCACGCAGTCTTTCCCCCAAACGGGGGTACTTAAACTGCTGAATAGTTCTGGCCGGAGTCAAATGGCCAACTTCCTCAAGTGACCGCACAATTGCATTCATTCCTGATATATGTTTGAGTAATCAACAAATCACCAATGCAGCTGAAATGGAAGTAGTGACATGACCGTGAGCCTGACCCCCACCCGCGACGACAAGTTCTCCTTCGGCCTGTGGACCGTCGGCTACAACGGCAGCGACCCGTTCGGCGGCCCCACCCGGCCCAAGCTCGACGTGGTCGACGCCGTCACCAACCTGGCCGAGCTCGGCGCCTACGGCCTCACCTTCCACGATGATGACCTGTTCGACTTCGGTTCAACGGATGCCGCCCGCCAGCAGCAGATCGACCGCCTCAAGCAGGCCCTCGCCGACACCGGCCTGATCGTTCCGATGGTCACCACCAACCTGTTCAGCGCTCCGGTCTTCAAAGACGGCGGGTTCACCTCGAACGACCGGGCCGTGCGCCGGTTCGCGCTCCGCAAGGTTTTGCGCAATATCGACCTCGCCGCCGAGCTCGGTGCCCAGACGTTCGTCATGTGGGGCGGCCGCGAGGGCGCCGAGTATGACGCGGCCAAGGACATCCGTTCGGCGCTCGAGCGTTACCGTGAGGCCGTCAACCTGCTCGGCGACTACGTCACCGACAAGGGCTACGACATCCGCTTTGCCATTGAGCCCAAGCCCAACGAACCCCGCGGCGATATTCTGCTGCCGACCGTCGGCCACGCGATGGCCTTCATCGAAACGCTTGAGCGGCCCGAAATGGTCGGAGTGAACCCCGAAGTCGGGCACGAGCAGATGGCCGGCCTCAACTTCGCCGCCGGCATCGCCCAGGCGCTGTACCAGGGCAAGCTGTTCCACATCGACCTGAACGGTCAACGCGGCATCAAGTACGACCAGGACCTGGTCTTCGGCCACGGCGATCTGCAGAACGCGTTCGCCCTCGTCGACCTGCTCGAAAACGGTGGCCCGAACGGCGGCCAGACCTACACCGGGCCGCGTCACTTCGACTACAAGCCTTCACGCACGGAAGACGTCACCGGGGTGTGGACCAGCGCCGCGGCCAACATGCGCACCTATCTGCTGCTCAAGCAGCGGGCCGCCGCCTTCCGCGCCGACCCCGAGGTGCAGGCGGCCCTCGCCGCGTCGAAGGTGCCTGACCTGTCGAACAACACCCTCGCCGTCGGCGAAAGCTACGACGATCTGCTGGCCGACCGCGGCTCCTACGAGGACTTCGACACCGACGCGTACTTCGGCGGCAAGGGCTTCGGCTTCGTGCACCTGCAGCAACTCGCCCTCGAACACCTGCTCGGCGCCCGCTAGCCCCTGCATCACTCCGCATTACTCACACTTGGCCCCGCGAGCGGATGCTCCGGGGCCAAGGGTCGCTATTTGCGATGCGCGCGGCACCCACGCCTCGTGGCCGCACCCGATATCGGTGCGCGCTACGCCCGTTACCGTAGCGGCTACCCACATCGGGCGCGCTCATCCGATATTTTTGTGTGAATTGTGCCGCCCCACCTACGAACGGACATGTCATGACACTGGTTGCCGGAGTCGATTCGTCGACACAGAGTTGCAAGGTCGTCATTCGTGACGCCGACACCGGAGCGCTGGTGCGGTCCGGTCGGGCCAGCCACCCCGAAGGCACCGAGGTCGACCCCGCCGTATGGTGGGACGCCCTGCAGGAGGCCGTCGCTGACGCCGGCGGCCTCGACGACGTCGCCGCCATCTCGATCGGGGCGCAGCAGCACGGCATGGTCGTGCTCGACGTCGACGGCGAAGTCATTCGCCCGGCGCTGCTCTGGAATGACACCCGCAGCGCCCCGGCCGCCCTCGACCTGCTGCGCGAAGTAGGCGCCGCCGAGTACGCCGCCCGCACCGGAGTCGTTCCGGTCGCGTCCTTCACCGCGACCAAACTCCGCTGGCTGCAGGACGCCGAACCGGCCAACGCGGCCCGGGTCGCCGCCGTAGCCCTGCCGCACGACTGGCTCACCTGGCGTCTGCGCGGCTTCGGCCCGGCTGCGACCTCCGTCGTCGCCGATGGCCCGGCCGCCGAAAACCCCCTCGGCCCCGTGCTAACCGAGCTCACCACCGACCGTTCCGACGCGAGCGGCACCGCGTACTGGTCGCCGAGCACCGGCGAGTACGACCTTGACCTGTTCGAACTCGCCCTCGGCCACGCCGCCGTGCTCCCCCGCGTGCTGGATGCCGCCGACCAGGCCGGCGTCACCGCGCGACTCGTCGACAGCAGCAACCACGCCTGGCTCCCCGCCGGCATCGTGGTTGCCGCGGGTGCCGGCGACAATGCGGGTGCCGCCCTCGGCCTCGGCGCGAGCGCCGGCGATGTCATCGTCTCGATCGGCACGAGCGGCACCGTGTTCGCCGTCACCGATCAGCCCACAACGGATGCCTCCGGCTCCGTCGCCGGGTTCGCCTCGGCTTCCGCAGACTTCCTGCCCCTGGTCGCGACCCTCAATGCCGCCCGCGTTCTCGACTCCATCGCAGCGCTGCTCGGCGTCGACTACGACGAGTTGGGGCGCCTCGCCCTAGAAGCCGAGCCGGGGGCACAAGGCCTCGTGCTGCAGCCGTACTTCGCCGGGGAACGCACGCCGAACCTGCCGGAGGCGACGGCATCCGTTTTCGGAATGACTCTCGTGTCGACGACCCGGCCGAACCTGGCACGCGCCGCGATCGAGGGCATGTTGTGCGGACTGGCCGACGGCCTCGACGCCGTGCAGGCGCTGGGCGTGAGCGTCGGGCGCATTCTGCTGATCGGCGGGGCGGCGCAGAACCCGGCCGTGCGCGCCATCGCCGCCCAGGTGTTCGCCGCTCCGGTCGTGGTACCGGCGCCGGGCGAGTATGTCGCCGACGGCGGGGCAGTGCAGGCGGCCTGGGCTCTGACCGGCACCTGTCCGACCTGGGCTGCGGCCATTGCGGCCGAGCCGGTGCCCGACTTTTGCCCGGTCATCCGCGCCCAGTACGCGGCGCACGCGGTCGGCGTCTGACTCCGGAAGTCCGGCCTGGTCGAGCCAGGCCAGGCTGCACGTTGATTCCAAACGCGGCGCCTAACTCTGACGCGAACATCGAACTGCTCCGGCTGGAAACGCATCAGCTTGGGGCACACGACTGAGCCTGAGCATCCGCTTGCACCGGCCTGCGGGTCTGACGGCGACTCGACCGGTCGGGATGCAATCGGCTCTCACAGTCGCCTCACAGGCTCCCGGAACCAGACCGTTTGGCAGGGCCGCTAACGTCGTAGGCAACAGCAGCGACAAACGAATGGTGAACTTCCGCATGAGCACTTCCGGCCAGGCCCGCCCGCCCAAGAAGGACCGACGCGAAGACGCCCGCGAAACCGCCCGCCTCATGCGCGCCGAGCAGGTCAATCGGGACAAACGCCGTCGACTCTTTCTGCGCGGAGGCATCGGTATCGGCCTGCTCGCCGTGGTCGCCATCGTCGCCGTGGTCATCGTGAACAACGTCACCGCCCCGGCAGCGGCGAGCCCGGCCAACATGGCCAGCGACGGCATCCTGCTCGGTAGCGACGGCACGACGGTTTCCGCCGCCGCGACAGCAGCTCTCGAAGCGGATGCCGACCCGATCGCCACCGACCAGAGCGCGCTTGTCGACACGGCCAACATCGTGATGTACGTCGATTACCTGTGCCCGATCTGCGGCGATTTCGAGGCCACCAACGGCGAGCAGATCACCGAGTGGGTCACCGCCGGAAATGCCACGGTCGAGGTTCACCCGATCTCGATTCTCGACCGGTTGTCGTCGGGCACCGAGTACGCCACCCGCGCCGCAAACGCGGCTGCCTGCGTGGCCAACTATGCCCCCGACAACTTTCTCGACTTCAACGCGGCTATGTTCGCCGATCAGCCCGCCGAAAACACGACCGGCCTGACCGATGCCGAGCTGACCAGCCTAGTTGAGGGGTCCGGGGTGACCTCCAGCGAGGTCGCCCGCTGCATCGCCGATCAGACCTACTCCGACTGGGTCGACGCCTCGACGCAACGTGCGCTCGAGGGACCGATTCCCAACTCCGACATTGATGCAATCGAGGGAACCCCGACGGTGCTGGTGAATGGCGTGAAGTATTCGGGCTCCAACAGCGATGCCGCCACTTTCGAAGCCTTCGTCACTGAGCAGGCGTCCGCTGATGCCGAGTCGGGCGAATAGCATGTACGGCCCGATTCATCGACCGGGCCCGGGCCCGGAAAGCGGGCCCACGATCGATCATGGGCCCGGCTCCGCAACCTGGGCCCGACGTTCTCAGCCCAGCGCCAGCCCCGCCAACAGGGCGAGCGCAGTTCGACCGCCGGATGCCGGCGCAGCATCCGCGAAAACGGATGCCGCGCCGCCCGTGTTCGGGGCGGTTCTCGATTCGGCGACCCGCTGCATCCACTTTCACTCTGAACTGGACATCGTGGCGATCAGGTTCGCCTGCTGCCGGCGCTATTACCCGTGCTACCAGTGCCACGACGAGGCGGTGCGGGGCGAACCCGTTCCGCATGCGGCCGGGCGGTGGCCACAGTCCGAGTGGTCGGAGCTCGCGATTCTGTGCGGGGCCTGCCACCGCGAGCTCAGCATCACCGAGTATCGCCAGGTCGAGCGCTGCCCGCACTGCGCGGCCGAATTCAACCCCGGCTGCCGCCTGCACGCCCACCTCTACTTCGAGGAGTCCGACGGCTGATCCGGCCACGGGCCGATACCTTCCGCCCCCTGAACGCTGGTCATCTCTGGTGAGGTGCCAACTTTGGCCCCATGAACTCCGGCCAAGGGGCCAAAGATGGCACCTCAAGAAATCCAAGGGGCCAAAGATGGCACCTCGCGGCGGCGCACGTACCCCATTCTGCGGGCTCCCATTTCAGGCCCAATCTTTTCCGGGCCCGGGCCCGGAAAGCGGGCCCATGATCGATCATGGGCCCCCGTTCGCAACATGGGCCCGGCCTCGCGGGAACCCGAGCCAGAGGCAGAGTCAGCCGAGCGCCAGCCCCGCCCACAGACCGAGTGCTGCGCCGCCCACGGATGCCGCGAGCATGCCGATCCCGTTGGCCAGCGCCGCGAGATACCGCCGTTGCTGGGCCAGTCGCACGGTCTCGAAACTCGCCGTACTGAACGTCGTGTAGCCGCCGAGCAGACCGACGCCGATCACGAGGCTCCACTCCGGCGCGAGCAGGTGGTTCAGGGCGAGGCCGGTGACGAGGCCAAGCAGCAGCGAGCCGCTCACGTTGATGATGGTCGTGCCGAACGGAAACACCCCGCCGAGGCGGGAGCGCACGAGGCCGTCGAGGTAGAACCGGGCGGCCGCGCCCACACCGCCGGCGCAGGCGATCCCCAGGAACAGGAGCGGGGTCATCCGTTCGCCCCCGGATGCCGGTGCAGAGCGGCGCCGAGCACGATGCCGAGCCCGGTGGCCACGCCGCCAAGCAGCACGGTACCGAGAGCATAGGTGAGCGCGAGGCCGATCTCACCGCCGATGAGTAGCAGTGCACTCGCGGTCGCCAGCGCACTGTAGGTCGTGAAGCCGCCGAGCAGACCGGTGCCGAGCAGGAGTCGCAGGCTGCGGCGGCCACCGGCATCATGTCCGCTGCGCACGAGGGCCTCGAGCAGGAGGCCAAGCAACAGGGCACCGAGTAGGTTGATTCCGAGCGTGGTCAGCGGTAGGCGACCGTCAGGAAGCACGAGCGAGAGAGCTTCGCGCAGGGCGGTGCCCGCCGTTCCGCCGAGAAACACCAGGCCGAGGTAGCGCCAGCGCAGATGCGCGGCGCGCGGCGTGATTTCGTCGATGGTGTCCTGCCCGGTGTGGTTCCGTCGCAATGAGTAGGAACCATCAGCGCGGGCAGTTTGAGCGGATGCTCCGGCGGGATCCATCGCCGAGGCCAGAATACACGCCTGCGCCCGGGTAGGCCTCCGGCACGTGGCGACTGCGGCAGGTAATCGCTGCGGCGCGAGATAACCGCGCGGCTGGACGGCTACCGCTCCGACTCCCACGGCAGCTCGTCGCGGAACGCTACCGGGGCGAGCGGAACGACGACGACCGGCCGGTGCTGCCGGTGGGCGAGGTGTACGGCCACGGAGCCGCCGAAGAACTCCTGCACGCTGGCCCGCACGCCGGATTCGCGGGTACCGACCACGATCATCGCGGCGTCGAGCGTGTCAGCGAGGTGGGCGAGGGCACGGGCCGGATCGCCCGCCACCGCCCGGGTAGACCAGACCAGGTTGCTGCCATCGAGCAGGGTCGCCAGGTGAGCGCGGAGGGCCACGCTGAATCCGTCGTCATCGGTGTCGTCAAGGTCGGGGTCGACCGGCAGGGAGATAACGCCGCCATCGGCGAACTCATCCACGAAATATCGGCCGGCATCGACCGTGGCGCAGACCAGCTCGGCCTGAAACCGGGCCGCAAAGGCAGCGGCCTCCAGCACAACGGCGTCGGGCTGGCCCGGAATCACGCCGACGATCACATAGGTGCTCACGGGTGGCTCCTCTCCCCTGGCGTCAGCTTGACAGCAATTGCGCCGAGCGCATAGGGCCAGAACAAACCGAACAATTCGAAAAACGACACACGACACAAACGGATGCCCCGGCGCCGGCCATCAGCACGAACGGCGGCCTGACAGGACGGCTCAGGTCCCGGACGCGATCAGGCGGCCGACCTCAGACGGCGGCGAGCACGCCCGCGACGGAGTCGAGCGAGCCGGGTACCAGGCTGTAATACGACCAGGTTCCTCGCTTGGCCCGGCTGAGAAAACCTGCGTCGACGAGCACCTTCAGGTGGTGCGAGATGGTTGGCTGGCTCAGCGTGAGCTGGTCGGTGAGGTCGCAGACACAGGCCTCGGCGTCGGCGTGGGCTGCCACGATCGAGATGATGCGCAGTCGGGCGGGGTCGGCGAGGGCCTTGAGCGAGCGGGCCAGGGAGTCTGCATGGTCCGGGGCGATGGCTGCGCGCGCCAGCGGGGAGGAGCAGGCATCCGCTTGAGAAATGTCGGTCAGGGGCAGGGTCCGGGTAAACGTCATCTGAACAGATCCTCCTTAGATTGACATTGGTCAATGTATTGATCTAGCGTGGACATCGACAACGATCAATGTTACCGCGAATCGCTGTCGTCAAGACTTGGAGATTCGTGAGCATTACGGCACCTGCCCCCACCCGACTCGGCGCGATGGACCGGCTGTTGCCAGTCTGGATCCTCGCCGCCATGGGCCTCGGCCTGCTGCTCGCCGTGTTCGTTCCGGCCGTCGGCGATCTGCTGCACGCGTTCACGATCGGCTCGATCAGCGTGCCGATCGCCATCGGGTTACTGATCATGATGTATCCGGTGCTCGCCAAGGTGCGTTACACGGATGCCCGTTCCGTCGCCTCCGACAAGCGCCTGCTGATCTCTTCTCTGCTGCTGAACTGGCTGGTCGGTCCAGCGCTCATGTTCGCCCTGGCCTGGATCTTTCTGCCCGACCTGCCCGAATACCGCACCGGGCTGATCATCGTCGGCCTCGCCCGCTGCATCGCCATGGTGCTGATCTGGAACGACCTCGCCTGCGGCGACCGCGAAGCCGCAGCATTTCTCGTGGCCGTGAACTCGGTGTTCCAGGTCGTCGCGTTCGGTGCCCTTGGCTGGTTTTACCTGCAGGTACTGCCGGCCTGGCTCGGTCTGCCCACCACGAGCGCCGAGTTCTCGATCTGGGCGATCACCGCGAGCGTGCTGGTGTTCCTCGGAATTCCCCTGCTGGCCGGGTATTTGTCTCGCCGCATCGGTGAGGCCCGCCGCGGCCGCGACTGGTACGAGGCGCGCTTTCTGCCCCGGGTCGGCCCGTTCGCGCTCTGGGGACTGCTGTTCACGATCGTCATGCTGTTCGCCCTGCAGGGCCAGCA
This sequence comes from Cryobacterium sp. TMS1-20-1, assembly GCF_004402355.1. Classification (NCBI taxonomy): domain Bacteria; kingdom Bacillati; phylum Actinomycetota; class Actinomycetes; order Micrococcales; family Microbacteriaceae; genus Cryobacterium; species Cryobacterium sp. TMS1-20-1. Next base: position 15,468 of record NZ_SOGF01000057.1, read on the forward strand.
GGTCATCGACCACCCCGGCGACGTGGCCCGCATCGCACTGCCGATGCTGGTCTACTTCGCGATGATGTTCCTCGCCGGTTTCCTCACCGGGCGCCTGCTGCGCCTGAGCTACGAACGCACCACGACGCTGGCCTTCACCGCCGCCGGCAACAACTTCGAGCTTGCGATCGCCGTCGCGATCGGAACCTTCGGCGCCCTCAGCGGCCAGGCCCTCGCCGGCATCGTCGGCCCGCTGATCGAAGTGCCGGCGCTCGTCGCGCTCGTTTACGTCGCGCTCTGGCTGAAACCGCGACTCTTTCCCGAACGGATGCCGGCGGCCGACTCTGCGCCGGCCGCAGCATCCACTCGTACCCTCGTCTAACTGAAGGAACTTAGAAATGAAACCCTCCGTACTGTTTGTCTGCGTACACAACGCCGGACGCTCGCAGATGGCCGCTGGCTTTCTGACCGCACTGTCGCAGGGCCGCGTCGAGGTGCTCTCGGCCGGCTCGGAGCCGAAGGATCAGATCAACCCGGTCGCGATCGCCGCGATGGCCGAAGAGGGCATCGACATCGCCGGCAACGTGCCGAAGATCCTCACGACCGAGGCCGTCAAGCAGTCCGACGTCGTCATCACAATGGGCTGCGGCGACGCCTGCCCGATCTTTCCGGGCAAGCGTTACGAGGACTGGAAGCTGGACGATCCGGCCGGCCAGGGCATCGAAAGCGTGCGCCCCATTCGCGATGAGATCAAGGCGCGCATCGAGGCGCTGCTCGCCGAGATTCTGCCGGTCGAGGCTTAGGAATGCTTCCCGGCCTGACCTACCCGGAAGAGTCGCTCAAGCGCCTCGCCGGTGAGCTCGCCGAGCAGTTTCAGGGCATCTTCGCCGCCGAGACCGTCGAACGTTACGTGCTCGAGTCTTATACCGGGCTGCTGCGCACGTCGAGCGTGAAGGCTCATTTGACGACCCGCACGGCACGCTTTGCTCGCGAGCGCCTGAACGCGCTGGGCCAGGCCAAGGGTGCGATCGAGCGACCGGTGCCCGAGGTTCTGTTCGTCTGCGAGCAGAATGCCGGCCGCTCGCAGATGGCTGCGGTGTTCACCAATTTTCTGTCGGGCGGTGCCGTGCACGTGCGTTCGGCCGGATCGATGCCCCTGCCCGAGCTGAACCCGACCATGGTCGCGGTCATGGCCGAACTGGGCCTGTCGCTCGACGAGTCATTTCCGAAGCCGCTCACGGACGACGTGGTGCAGGCGGCGGACGTCGTGATCACCATGGGCTGCGGCGATGCCTGCCCGATCTACCCGGGCAAACGCTACGTCGATTGGGAGCTCGTCGATCCGGCCGGCCAGCCGATCGAGGAGGTGCGGCGCATCCGCGACCAGATCCGGGCGAACGTCACGGAGATGCTGGCCGGTCTCGGAGTGACCCCCGCCGCCTGAGTCCCCTTCTGGCCCGGGCCGAGAAACGGGGCCCCGGACAGATCTTGGGCCCCGTTTTTTTCAGGTGGGCCCGGCGAGCAGAACCCCGCCCGCACGCCCTACGCGAGCGTCAGGAACAACTTCTCAAGCTCGGGGACCGTCAGCGAGTTCTCGTTGTCGGGGTTCGCGATGCAGTCGCGCATCGCGGTCGACACGATGACGAAGCCGGCCTTGTCGAGGGCACTCGACACGGCAGCCAGTTGGGTCACGACGTCGCGGCAATTGCCGCCGCCCTCGACCGCGGCGATGACGGCGGTCAGCTGCCCCTGCGCCCGGCGCAACCGGTTCAGGATCTTCTTCTGCTCGGCGGCGCGAACGTCGTCCATCTCAGGCCCCCTGCTCGGTCGCCAGACCGGCCTGCTGCCAGGCGGTGGTGCCGCCGGCAATGTTCACGGCGTCGTGGCCGTGCGCGGCCAGATACTCCGCCACCTGCGCGCTGCGTCCGCCGAGGGCGCAGATGACGTGCACCGGAACATCCGCTGGAATCTCGCTGATTCGCCCGACGACCTCGCCCATCGGAATGTGGATCACGCCGGGAACGTGGGCGGCTTCGTACTCCCACGGTTCGCGCACGTCGATGACAACGGGTGCGGTGAGCGCGGACAGCTCGGTGACGGTGATTTCTTTCATGCGAGGGCTCTTTCCAAAATGGGTGAAGTGACGGTTCCGGCCAGCCAGGTGCGGTAGCCGCCGTCGAGGTTGCGCACGTCGAATCCGTGCTGGGTGAGAATGCGCGCGGCGGTGTGGCCGCGCTGACCGACCTGGCAGTGCACGATCAGCGGCACCGGCGGAAGGTCAGCGAGTCGGGCTCGCAACTCGTCGAGTGACACGTTGAGCGCGCCCGGAATGCTGCCGGCGGCAAATTCGCCCGCCGACCGCACGTCCACGAGCACAGCGCCGGCCGCCCGCGCCGCCTCCAGCTCGTGCCACTGCAGGTTCACGCTCGTTCCCTGCGCGAGGTTGTCGGCGACATATCCAAGCTGGTTGATCGGGTCTTTTGCCGAGGCATACTGCGGCGCGTAGGCGAGTTCCAGACGCGTCAAAGCGGATGCCGTCATCCCGGCCGCCATCGCGACCGCGAGCACGTCGATGCGCTTGTCCACCCCCGCACCGCCCACGATCTGCGCGCCGAGAATTGCATCGGTCGCGGCATCGATGAGCAGCTTGATCGACATCCCCTCCGCGCCCGGGAAGTAGCCGGCGTGGTTGGCGGGGTGCGTGTGTGCGATGCGGTGGGCGCGCCCAGCGGCGATCAGGCGCTTCTCGTTCCAGCCGACGGTGGCCACGGTGAGGCCGAAGATGGCGACGATTCCGGCGCCGACGGCCGGCTCAGCCTGCTCGGGAGTGCCGGCGATGCTGTCGGCGACGGAGCGGCCGTGGCGGTTCGCGAGGCCGGCCATGGTGACGAGCGTGCCGGAGCCGTCGACGGCATCCGTTTTCTCGACGCCGTCGCCGACCGCGAAGATGAGTGGATCGCTGGTGGCCTGGGTGCCGTCGACCCAGACGCCGCCGCTCTCGCCGATGCGCAGACCAGCCTGCTCGGCGAGGGTCACGTCGGGGCGCACGCCGCTCGCGTCGATCACGAGGTCGGCGGGTACGGCGGTGCCGTCACTGAGCGTGACGCTCTGCCCCGACGTTCCAGTCACGACGGTGCCCAGTCGCACGTCGACGCCGCGTTCGCGCAGCCGGTCAAGCACGGGCGCGGCCATTTCGGGGTCGAGGGGGGTGAAGATCTGGCTGCCGCGCTGCACGAGGGTCACCTGCACCCCGCGGTGCACGAGGTTTTCGATGGCTTCGAGGCCGATGAATCCGCCGCCGATGACCACAGCGGATGCCGTTTCGACGCCCGCGAGCACCGCGGTGATGTGGTCGACGTCATCGACCGTGCGCAGCGTGTGGGTGGGAATGGTGCTGTCGGTCGCGCCGGAACGCGCCGAGGCGCCGGCGGCGAGCACGAGGCGGTCGTAGCTCTCGATGCTTTCTTCGCCGGTGAGCAGATTACGCACCGAAACGGTCTGTTCGACGCGGTCGATCTGCACGACCTCGGTGTCGATGCGCACGTCGAGCGCGAAACGACTTCCGAGAGATTCGGGGGTCTGCAGCAGCAGATCACTGCGCTTACGGATGATTCCCCCGACGAAATACGGCAGGCCACAGTTCGCGAACGAGACGTAGTGTCCGCGCTCGAACACGATGATCTCGGCGCTCTCGTCGAGCCGGCGCAACCTGGTAGCCGCCGACATTCCGCCGGCGACGCCGCCCACGATGATGATTTTCACGTTTGTCTCCATTCAAATTAAACCCTAGAGGGTATCCAGGGCACAAGCCTGCGGGCGCGGCGGCGGCATCCGCTCGCCCGGGCCCACCTTGCGGAAGCGGGCCCATGATCGATCATGGGCCCAGCGACCGGGCCCGGGCCCGAAAACAAGAAACCCGAAAGCCCGAACCCGGAAACACAGGAGGTCCGGAAGGAAATACTCAGGCGACCGGCAGCGCGCGGAAGCCGCGCAACCGCAGACTGTTGGTCACCACGAACACCGAAGACAGGGCCATCGCAGCGCCGGCGATCAGCGGATTCAGCAGCCCGGCCATCGCGAGCGGAATCGCCGCGACGTTGTAGGCGAAGGCCCAGAACAGGTTCGCCTTGATCGTCGTGAGGGTGCGCCGAGACAAACGGATGGCATCCGCTGCGGCGAGCAGATCACTGCGCATGAGCGTGAGGTCACTCGCCTCGATCGCGACATCGGTGCCCGAGCCCATCGCAATGCCGAGGTCAGCGGTCGCCAGGGCGACGGCGTCATTCACGCCGTCACCGACCATCGCCACCACGTGCCCCTCCGCCTGCAACCGCGCAATCACCCGGGCCTTGTCGGCGGGCAGCACCCCGGCGGTCACGTCGGTAATGCCGACCGAGGCGGCGACATTCTGCGCCGCCGCGAGATTGTCGCCCGTGACCAGCATCGGCGTCAGCCCGAGCGCCCGAAAGCGCTCGACCGCCCCAGCGCTCGTCGGCTTCACTGTGTCGGCGACGGTCAGCACGCCGCGCACCTGGCCCTCCCAGGCCACCATGACGGCGGTCTGGCCGAGCCCCTCGGCGGTGCCCAGCACGGCCTGCAGCTCAATCGGCACCCTAAGCCCCCACCGCTCAACCAGCCACGCGGGCCGGCCGACCAGCACCAGGCGGCCGTCTACCTCGGCCTGCACCCCGAGCCCCTGCTCCGACAGAAACGCCGACGACGGCAACAAAGGGCCGAGCTTCGACACCGCGCCCGCCGTGATGGCGCGGGCGATCGGATGCTCCGACCCGCTTTCCGCCGCCCCCGCCAGAGCCAGCAACTCATCGACAGAGCCGCACTCGTGTGGCACAACGCTCGACAGGGTCATGCGCCCGGTCGTGATCGTGCCGGTCTTATCGAGAACAATGGTGTCGACCCGGCGGGTGGATTCCAGAACCTGCGGCCCCTTGATCAGAATGCCCAGTTGCGCGCCGCGCCCGGTTCCCACGAGCAGCGCAGTCGGCGTGGCGAGCCCGAGGGCACACGGGCAGGCGATGATGAGCGTCGCGACGGCCGCGGTGAACGCCATCGTCGCGCCGGCGCCGACCAGCAGCCAGCCGGCCAGGGTCGCCAGGGCGAGCCCGATCACGATCGGCACGAACACGGCGGAGACCCGGTCCGCCAGACGCTGCACCTCGGCCTTGCCGGTCTGCGCCTGCTCCACCAGTCGGCCGATATGGGCCAGCTCGGTGTCAGCGCCGACCCGGACGGCCCGCACCACGAGGCGCCCGCCGGAATTCAGGGTTGCCCCCACAACGTTGACGCCCGGTCCGACCTCGATCGGCACCGATTCGCCGGTGAGCAGGCTCGCGTCAATCGCACTCGAACCGTCCACGATCAGGCCGTCGGTCGCGATCTTCTCCCCCGGCCGCACCACAAACTCGTCGCCGACCACCAGCAGCGCGGTGCTGATCCGGCTCTCCACGCCATCCTTCAGCAGCGTGGTTTCCTTCGCGCCGAGTTCGAGCAGCGCCTGCAGCGCCGCCCCGGAGTTGCGTTTGGCCCGCGCCTCCGCGTAGCGCCCGGCCAGAATGAACACCGTGACAGCGGATGCCACCTCGAGATAGATTTCATCGGCGCCGCCTCCCGGGGTGGCCGAGAAGGTGAAGCTCATGGTCATGCCGGCCATCCCGGCCATGCCGAAGAACAGGGCATAGAGCGACCAGCCGAGGGCGGCGAGCACGCCGACGCTGACCAGGGTATCCATGGTCGCGGCGCCATGGCGGGCGTTCACCCAGGCGGCGCGGTGGAACGGCCAGGCTCCCCAGATGGCGACCGGGGCGGCGAGGGTCAGGGCCAGCCATTGCCAGTTCGTAAACTGCAACACCGGAATCATCGACAGGGCGGCGACCGGCACGGTCAGCGCGGCCGAGACGAGCAGGCGCTGGCGCAGGGTGGCCAGCTCGGGGTCGCCGGTGTCCGCTACGGGCGCGGCTGCGGGCCGCACGGCCGTGTAGCCGGTGGCTTCAATCGTCTTGATGGCGTCGTCGACACTCGTGCCGGCCGGCACGAAAACGCTCGCCTTTTCGGTGGCGTAATTAACCGTGGCGGCGACCCCGGGCATCCGGTTGAGCTTCTTCTCGATGCGGGCAGCGCACGAGGTGCAGGTCATCCCACCGACGAGGAGGTCTACCTGTTGACCATCCGACATCAGGCCGCGGACACCAGCTGGTAGCCCGCCTCCTCAACGGCTGCGGCAACCAGAGCACGGTCGAGCGGGGCGGCGCTCGTGACGGTCACCTGCGAGGTGCCACCCTTAACCAGTTCCACGGTGACGTTCTCAGCCCCTTCGAGAGCTGCAATCTCTTCGGTCACGCTCGCGACGCAGTGACCGCAGGTCATTCCGTCAACGCCGTAGGCGGTGGTCGTGCTGTTCATGGTCAGAACCTTTCTGTTTCCCCGCGAAGGGGTCTCATTCGAGCATACCCCTTGGGGGTACTCAGAGCACTACTATACCCCGAGGGGGTACACTGAGACACTAACGACGACGCAGAGGATAACCGTATGAACGAGTCAGAGTCGACCCACGACGGGCCGCACGGCTACATCTCCAACAAGGATGCCTACCTCAAGCGTCTGCGCCGCATCGAAGGTCAGGCCCGCGGGCTGCAGGGAATGGTCACCGACGACAAGTACTGCATCGATATCCTCACCCAGATCTCCGCCATGACGAGCGCCCTCGAATCGGTCGCACTCGGCTTGCTCGACGATCACCTGAATCACTGCGTGCTGCACGCCGCTGTCGCTGGCGGCGCCGAAGCCGAGGCCAAGCTCCGCGAGGCTTCCGCCGCCATCGCACGTCTGGTGCGTTCCTAAAGGACCGGACCTTTGGCCCTAGTCCCCGGGTGCAGCCCGGCGCGACACTTAACAGTCAGCAATACGCACCGGCCAGCATCCGTGCCGACAGCATCCGTGCCGATTGAAGAGGGACCTCCATGAACAGCAACGCCGCCACGGCCGCTCCCGTGCGGGTTTTCATTCTCGACGATCACGAGCTGGTCCGGCGCGGACTGCGCGAGCTGCTCGAGGGCGAAGGATTCGAGGTCGTGGCCGACTGCGGCCTGGCCGCCGAGGCAACCCCGCTCATTCTCGAGCTGCGTCCCGACGTGGCCATTCTCGATGCCCGTCTGCCCGACGGCACCGGCATCGAGGTCTGCCGGGACGTGCGTTCGGTCGACGAAGCCCAGCAGTGCCTAATTCTCACCAGTTACGACGACGAGCAGGCGCTGCGCGGTGCGGTTCTGGCCGGCGCGGCCGGCTATCTGCTCAAGGAGATTCGCAGCACCGACCTGCTCGGCAAGATTCGGCGCGCGGCGGCGGGCGAATCCCTCTTCGACCCGGCGATCAAGGCGGGCATCATCGCCGGCCTGGCCGACCCGCAAGATGCCCGGCTCGCCACGCTCACCGCGCAGGAACGCAAGGTGCTCGACCTCATCGGCGCGGGGCTGACCAATCGCGAAATCGGCCAGACCATGTTTTTGGCGGAGAAGACCGTCAAGAACTACGTGTCGTCGATGCTCGCGAAGCTGGACTTTCAGCGCCGAACCCAGGCTGCCGTGTTCGTTGCGAAACGTGGAGACGAACACCGACTGTAATTTCCGGCACCGGCACAGACCAGCGCAGCCGGGTTCCCTCGCCGAGGGTGCTGCGCACCGAGAATTTACCGTCGAGCAGCGCCGCGCGTTCCTTGAGGTTGTCCAGGCCGCTGCGCCGCGCCGGCTTGCTGAAACCGATGCCGTTGTCGGCGATGACGAGCTTGATCCGCTCGTCCTGGGCGTCCACCGAAATGTCAATGCTGGTCGCCTGCGCGTGGCGAGCAGCATTGCTCAGCCCCTCCGAGATCACAGCGAGCAGGCTGCCGCTGAGGTCATCGGCGAGCGGTCCGTCAATCGGCCCGGATAGGCGGATACGCGGGGCGAACGGCAGACCCTGCGCGCCCTCCTTGATCACGGCGAGAATGCGACTGCTCAGCGTGCCGGTGTCCTGAGCCATTCCGCGCAGGGAATAGATCGTGTCACGCAGTTCACGAATGGTCTCATCGAGCTCGGTCGTCACCGCGTTGATGCGGTCCAGCGCAACCGGATCGTTCGTGAACCGGCGCAGGCTCTGCATGCTCAGCCCGGCGGCGAACAGCCGCTGAATGACGAGGTCGTGCAGGTCGCGCGCGATCCGGTCGCGGTCGCCGAGCACCGCCTGCTCCTCGCGCATCCGGTGCACCGTGGCCAGCTCGAGCGCGAGCGATACCTGGGTGCCGAACACCGCGCTCATCTCCACATCGGTGCGGCTATAGGCAGCGGATGCCGGTGCTCGCGACAGCAGAATCACGCCCTGCCCGTCGCCGGCCGGCCCCAGTGCGGCCACCAGTGTGGGACCCAGGAGCGACCACTGCGCCGCGGAGGCCGGGGACGCTGCATCCTGTCTCAGAATAGGCGGATTGCCGAGGGCTGAGGACGCACCGGTGTCGTGCAGTTCGTCGAGCGTGCCGGGGCGCAGCAGTACCGTGCCGCCGACCAGGCGGGCGGCGACTTCGGCCGAGGCGTCCACGCCGGCAGCGGCCGCACAGTACAGGCTGTCGTCGGTGGGAAACCCGATCACGGCCAATTCGGCACCGGAAGCGAAGAGGACGCGCTGCACCACCAGATCGAGGCCGTTGTTCTCGTCACCGTCGTCCGGGCGCAGCAGGTCGCGGCCCATCGCCGCGACCGCCTCCAACCAGCGGCTGCGGCGGCGGGCTTCGTCGTAGAGACGGGCGTTTTCGATCGTCACGCCGGCGGCCGCGGCGAGCGCGACGGCCAGTTCCTGATCTTCGTCGGTGAAGTCGCCGCCGCCTTCTTTTTCGGTGAGGTAGAGATTGCCGAACACCGTGTCGCGCACCCGAACCGGAACGCCGAGGAACGACTTCATCGGCGGGTGATGGGCCGGAAACCCGAAGGAGTCGGCGTGCTCGTGCAGATCGTGCAGCCGGATCGGGCGCGGTTCGCGAATGAGCAGGCCGAGGACGCCGTGGCCGGTCGGCAGCGCCCCGATCCGGTGAACGGTTTCCTCATCGAAACCGACGGTGACGAAGTGGCTCAGGACGGGACCACTGCCGATCACTCCGAGGGCACCGTACCGGGCCTGCACTAGCTGGCAGGCCGCGGTCACCACACGCTCGAGCACCGCTTCGAGGCTGAGGTCCTCAGCAACCGACACGACGGCATCGAGCAGGCCACGCATGCGGTCCTGGGTGAGCGCCAATTCGGCGATACTCTGATCCGACACCGTGTTCCCCCCCACCCAGTCAGCGATCTGTGCTCTTACCTTGGCACGGTTTGGTGGGAGGTGATCTTACTTGTGGGTGGTTCTCGTCACAATTGTCGGGCAGGTGATGTGCAGCAGCACCTCGTGGCTGACCGATCCCATCAGCAGACGGGTCAGCGACCCGCGGCCACGGCTGCCGACCACGAGAAGTTGGGCGCGCCTGGCGGCAGCGACAAGCGCCCGGGCCGGCGACTCATCGGTCTCCAGAACCTGGTGCACGGTGAGGTCGGGGTAACGTGCGGTCAGGCCGGCCACGGACTCGGCAAGCACAATGCGTTCCTCTTCCATGCGCTCGGTCACGGCGTCTGCCGGGATGCTGCGCAGCACGCGGCGGTTCGGCAGGTGCACCGCGTACAGGGCGTAGAGCTCCTGGCCGGTGCGGTCGGCCTCGGCGGCGGCGAACGCGACGGCCGCCACGGAATCGGCTGAGCCATCCACGCCGACGTACACGCCCGAGCGCTCAATTTCGGGCAGGGAGGGGATGACGGCGACGGGGCAGGTGGCGAGCGCGGCAATCTGCAGGCTCACGCTGCCGAACAGTTCGCCCTCGACCCGGCCCTTTCGATCAGTGCCGACCACGATGAGCTCGGCTTCCTTGGACAACTCGCTGAGTACGCGCGGCGCGCTGCCGGTGCGCAACTCGGTGTGGGTGGTGACGGTGGGGGCCAGGGCGGCGGCGCGGGTGCCGGCGTCGGTGAGCAGCTTCTTCTCGGCGTCGAGAATGGAATCGTAGTAGCCGTAGCCATCGGCCAGCCAGGTTTCGTACACGGTGTGCATGAGGGTCACCGGGCTCTTCACGTTCTCGGCTCGCTGCATGGCCCACGCGAGGGCGGTCTCGCCGGCGGCAGAATCATCAATGCCAACCACAATCATCCGGTTCATTGCTCTACCTCTTCTGATAGCTCAGGTCACAGCGGTGCAGTGCACCACCTACGCCTCATCCTCCCAGTGCGCGCAGAATAATAGAAGGGCCGGAAGTCCCGATTAGGTGGGTTTTTCCCAACGGGACTTTCGGCCCTGTTGGGCGCAGGAGCTCCAGAACTAGCGTGGCTCTGACGGGTCGTTTGCCCGCCCACGAACCAAGGAGATACCCCGTGAAGGCACTTGTCTATGGCGGCCCCGGCCTGAAGAGCTGGACCGACGTTCCGGATCCGACGCTGCACAGCCCGACCGATGCGATCGTGCGCGTGGACACCACCACAATCTGCGGCACCGACCTGCACATTCTCAAGGGAGACGTTCCCGCCGTCACGGTCGGCCGCATCCTCGGCCATGAGGGCGTCGGCACAATCACCGAGGTCGGTTCAGCCGTCAGCAACCTGAAGGTCGGCGACCGGGTCATCATCTCCTGCATCAAGAGCTGCGGCCACTGCAGCAACTGCAGCAACGGGCTCTACTCGCACTGTCTCGGCGATGAGGGTGCCTCCGGCATCGGCTGGGTCTTCGGCCACCTCATCGACGGCACCCAGGCCGAGTTCGTGCGCGTTCCCTACGCCGACAATTCCCTGCACAAGCTGCCGGACGGCGTCAGCGACGACCAGGGCGTCATGCTCAGCGACATCCTGCCGACCGGTTTCGAGATCGGCGTGCAGTACGGCCGGGTCAAGCCCGGCGATGTCGTCGCCGTGATCGGTGCCGGCCCGGTCGGCCTCGCCGCCATCGCGACCGCGGGCCTGTACGGCGCCGCGACCATCATCGCGATCGACCTCGACGAGAACCGCCTCGAGCAGGCCCGCTCCTTTGGCGCGACCGACACGGTCGTCTCCGGTGCCGCCGACTGGAAGGAGCAGGTTCTGGCCCTCACCGACGGCGCCGGCGTCGACGTGGCCATCGAGGCCGTCGGCATTCCGCAGACCTTCACCATGGCCACCGAAATCGTGCGCCCGGGCGGCAACGTCGCCAACGTCGGCGTGCACGGCAAGCCGGTCGACCTGCACCTGGAGAACCTCTGGATTCAGAACATCAACATCAGCATGGGGCTGGTCAACGCCAACACCACGAAGATGCTGCTCAAGCTCGTCGCGAGCAAGAAGCTGCCGGCGGAGAAACTGGCCACGCACCACTTCAACTTCGACCAGTTCCTCGAGGCCTACGACACCTTTGCTCGCGCCGCCGAAACTAAGGCCCTCAAGGTCGTCATCGCCCGCTAACAACGTTTCCCGGGGAGGTTTCATGCGCGCCCTGATCGTCTACGAATCGATGTACGGCAACACCCGTCTCGTCGCGGAGGCGATCGGGCGTGGCCTGGCCCCGGCCGAGGCGTGCGGAAATGGTTCGGCTCCCTGCCCGATCTGGCTCCGCCCCAATCGCGACGTGTCCCGAAATCTACCGGCGTTGCGTACCGTGCTGAGCGGATGTCGTCGCTAATCTCGTGACTTTCGGCCCTACTTGGGGATGATCGCCGTGGCTAACCTGAAAAGTAGAAGTCGGCGACGGTCACCCGAGCATCCACTCACGGCCCAGCACCGCAGAAAGGGTTGGGCTCATGACTGACACGCTCACTACCGCCAAGATGGTGGTTGCCTGGGACGGAACGGAGCCGGCCCGAGCGGCCCTGAACTGGTCGCTGGCCCGTGCAACCGGCGGGGACCTCACGCTGGTACAGGTGCTCGATCGCACGGTGTCGTCGGCGGACTATTTCGCGCTGGAGTCCACGACAGCACGCGCCCGCGAGGTACTCAGCGATGATGCGGAGCGGGTCAGCGCGAAGTACCCGGCGCTGACGGTGCACTCCGAATTGCTCTCCGGAGACCCGATCTTCGAACTGCGCGCGCTGAGCGGAACGGACACCCTCGTCGTCGTCGGAACCCACCGTCGCCGCGGGTCGACCCTGCGCTACGAATGGTCGTTGGGGGCACGCCTGGCCGGTTCGGCCAACGGACCCGTCGCGATCATTCCGGAGGGCGACAGCGCTGTGCCGTTCAACACCGGGCACACCGGCGTTGTGGTCGGCGTCGACGGTTCGGCTGCTTCCAACGCCGCCATCGAATTCGCGGCGGCCGAAGCCGAGCGTTCCGGCGAAGACCTCATCGCGATCCATGCCTGGCAGGAACCGCTGGTCTGGCGCGACACGACCGAACCTGACGCCCGGCTTCTGGAGACCCTGGAGACCTCGCACCGGCGCATCCTGGACGAGTCGCTGCGTATCGTCGCCGCCCGCTACCCGATGGTGCGCATCCGTCCGTCGCTGGTGCGCGGCCCGGCCCAGTCGGTGCTGCTCGACGCAGCCCGCGGGGCGGCGCTGCTGGTCGTCGGCGACCACGGCTTCACAGGCCTGTCGAAATTGCTGCTCGGCTCCGTGAGTCACTCGATCGTGCTGAACATCCAGTCGCCCATGGTGGTCATCCCCGCCCCGACGGCCTGACCCGCACTGAGCAGCGCCTCGCGGCACTCGTGCGAGACGCTGGCACCCCTGGGAACGAGTGCCCGCTTCCGTCCTGAGTGCCGCGAGCTGGCCGCCCGCGGTTAGGGTTTTGGTATGAGCACATTTGCGCTGCCCCCTCGCCGACTGCGCATTTTGGCGACCGGCGTAGCTCTGCTGGGGCTGCTGGCGACCCTGGTCACCTCTCCGACGCCACCGGTTACCGCAGCCCCGCTGCCGACCGCGGTGACGGAACCCGCTCCGTTCGACCCCGGCCTCATCATCAGCGACTACAACTTCTTCACCCCGGATGCCCTCACCGAGAGCGAGATCCAGGATTTTCTCGAAGACCGCTCCTGCGCCCCGAGCGACGGCGTGCCGTGCCTCTGGGAGTACCGCGAGACGACGACCAGCCAACCGGCCAAGGGCGCCGGGCACTGCCTGCCCTATACCGGCGGCGCGAACGAGACCGCCGCCCGCATTATCGCGAAGATTGCGGCGGCCTGCACGATCAGCCCCGAGGTGCTGCTGGTGCTGCTGCAAAAGGAGCAGTCCCTGCTGACCCGGCCGAGCGAATCGGGCTACCTGCGCGCCACCGGCTACGGGTGCCCGGACACCGCCGACTGCGACGCCCAGTACTTCGGGTTCTTCAACCAGGTCTACAACGCGGCCTGGCAGTTTCGGCAGTACACCCAGGAACCCGACCGGGCATTCAAAGTCGGCACGGTCGACGTGGGTTTCAACCCCAACGCCGAGTGCGGTTCAACCCCAGTCGCCATCGAAAACCAGGCCACGGCTAACCTGTACAACTACACGCCTTACCAGCCCAACCCGGTGGCCGTGCAAAACGCTGGTGACGAGGGCGATGCCTGCTCGACCTACGGCAACCTCAATTTCTGGCTGTTCTACAACGCCTGGTTCGGAGATTCCGCATTCGTACCGTTCTCCGTCGTGTTCGACGAGTGCTTGAACTTCGTCGGAGGCCAGAACTGCCGCGTGCCGTCGCTGATCCCCGTCGGCCCGGCCGCCTGACCCGGGCGCCTTACCCGGGCGTCCGAGCGTTCCGTTCAGCAAGCGCTCAAATCGAGCGGCCAGACGAGCGGCTGAGGCGTTACGCCCGATCGCTCGCCGTGTACACCCACGGGACCTGGCCGATCTCCAGCCGATGCCGGCCCCCTTCCTGCTCGATGTGGGCCTGGTCGTCGTAGGCCACATCGCCCGCCCAGAACAGCACTTGCCCACGCTCGCTCGCTCCGAGTCGGGTCTCGTAGTGCGCCAACCCACGCCCGGTGAAATGCGCCACGATCGCGGCCACCGACTCGAACCCCTGCAGCCCGTGCAGCGTCACCCAGGTCGGTGCCACGAGCGTCATCACAGCGGATGCGTGCCGCTCCAGCGCGATCGCGGGCCGAAGCCAGGCGTAGTCGATGACCTCATCTTCGGCGAGCACAATGATGCCGGCCGGTGCCGCCGTGAGGTAAAACCAGGTGCGCATGCGCTTCGGCGCGATCGGGGGCGGAATCCACAGCGCGGTCGAGACGAGCGCATCCGGCGACACCGTAAGCCCGGTCTCCTCCCGCACCTCGCGCACGGCGGCCCGGCGGGCGGCGAGCTGTTCGACGGCCTCGGCTGCCTCGGCTGGCGCCGGGGCGATAGGGTCGTCCGAATCAGCAGAATCACCAGCATCCGCGCCGATGATCATACCCTCGGCACCCTCGGCGGCGGTCGCTGCGCTGCCACCCGACGCCGCGACGTCCGCTATATCCGCGGCATCCGTTAGTAATCGGTCCTCCGGATCAACGCCACCACCGGGAAACACCCAGGCACCGGCAAACGACCCGCGATGGCGCGGACGTTCGAGCAGCAACACCTCGGGCCCCTCGGCACCGTCACGCAGCAACACCACCGTCGCGGCCACCCCGAGAGGCGCAGCCGGGCTCGCACCATCCCCGATGGGAACCGGGCCGGTCTGTGCATCTCGCGTCATCGCGTCGTCCTCATCGATCGGGTTCCCCCACCCTAACGCCGACCCCCGACATCGGCACCGACACCGACACCGACACTAAGCTGCGAGCTATGCCCGACCACGACGCACAACCGCAGCGCACGAGCCCATTCACCCGCAGCCTGCTCGCTCCGAACGCGGGACCGATGACCCTCGACGGCACCAATTCGTACCTCATTGCCGCGCCCGGCACGACCGACATCGTCGTGGTTGACCCCGGTCCCCTCGACGATGGCCACCTCGCTGCCCTCGCCGCGGCTGGGCGGGTCACACTCGTGCTCGTGACCCATCGGCACGCCGACCACACGGCCGCGAGCGCACGGTTCGCCGAACTGACCGGAGCCCCGGTGCGGGCGTTCGATCCGGCGTATTGCCTGGGCGGCGACCCCCTCGTCGACGGTGAACTGATCGACGCTGGCGGCACCAGCATCCACATCGTGCACACCCCCGGGCACACCGACGATTCCGTCTGCCTGCACCTGCCGGACGACGGCCCGACCGGCTCGGTGCTCACCGGCGACACCATTCTCGGCCGCGGAACCTCCATCATCGACGGCACCCTCGCCGACTACCTCGCCTCACTCGAATGTCTGCGCGCGCTCGGCCCGGTTATTGTGCTGCCGGCTCACGGCCCGGTGCTGCCCGACCTCGCCGCCAGCTGCGACACCTACCTCGCCCACCGGCGCGAGCGTCTCGACCAGGTGCGTGCCGCCCTGCGAGAGCTTGGCGACGATGCGAGCACAGCTCAGGTTACCGACGTGGTCTACGCCCAAACGGATGCCGCGGTGCGGTTCGCCGCCGAGGCATCCGTTCGCGCGCAGCTGGCCTACCTGCGCGGCAGCAGCTGACCCGCAAAGCTACTTGCCGGGCTTCTTTTTCTCCAGGTGGCTGGCCCTCAGGGCGCGGGCTCTTGCCGCGGCGGTATCCGCTTCAGCGCTGAACCGTGCGTTCCGCATGCCTGAGCTTGCCGCTCGGGCAACCTTGTTGCTCTGTTTGGGATTTTGGGCCATGGTGCTGTTTCCAATCACGTGTAACCGGGAGGCGACTCCTTGCTGCCCACCATATCCGCCCGAAGCACGCCGCGGCTGTGTGGCGCACGCGCCGAGATCGACGAGTCGAGTTTCGGTCCGGCAGCAGAAGAGGCCTGCACGCGCAAAACTGAGGCCTTGGCCGCAAACAAGACGCAACCCACCGAAACCTCCGTCGAGGATTTCCTCGACGCGGCAACGCCTGCCCGCCGCCGCGACGACGGCAAGACCCTCGACGTGCTGCGCCAGCTCATTGCCATCGCGTGGACCCGCGGCGATGACCCGGCGGCCCCCGCGGGGTAGCTCCCAAACGCTCGAGGTCGGCTGCGCCCGAAAACCCACGTTGCGCGAACGGATGCCGCCGCACCCGCCCGCACCGCAGCATCCGTTCGCCCACAGCTGGCCCAGCCTGCACTCCGTACGCAGCTCGCCATCCCTTCCCTGACTTTGCGTACAAAACAGACCGAGCGGTATGGTTCTTGTACTGCTGCAAAGCGGCGTTCACCCCCAAGCGGCCACAGCAATGCGGTACCTTATGGGGAAACGGGCATCGTCGCCATCGTATTAAAAGGGGAAATTCATGCGCCAACGCTCGCTGCTCACGGCCATCGCCGCTACTACACTGCTCTCATTGACGCTCGCTGGGTGCAGCTCTGACCAGGCGGGAGCCAAGCTCGACCCGGCCGAGAGCCCGCTGACCAAGTACATGTCGGTGATGAACGAGGGCTACGACGAAGACTCCATGTTGGCGCAGCAGAACGAGCAGGAAGAACTGACTGCGACCTGCATGGCTGACGAGGGCTTCGACTACGTTCCGGTCGACAACTCGCAGTACAGCGGCATGATGAGCGCCGACGACGGCGAAGAATATGGCACCGAGAAGTGGGTCGCCGAAAACGGTTACGGCATGAGCCAATCGCCGGAGCAGATCGCCGAGCAGCAGGAGCAGAGCCAAGAGTTCGTCGACCCGAACCAGGACTACGTCACGAGCCTCTCCGAGGGCGAGCAAGCCGCGTACTACGAGGTGCTCTATGGCGTGCCGCCCACCGAGGAAGAGATGGGCGAGGACGGTTCTTACGAGTACAGCTGGGAGACGTCGGGCTGCCAGGGTTTCGCCAGTCACGAGATCAACGGCGACCAGCCCTCACAGGACGAACATGCAGCCCTCTATGAAGCGATGAGCGCCATGTACGAAGCAGCCCAGTCCTCTCCCACGCTCGTGAAGCTCGATTCCGAGTGGGCAGCGTGCATGGCCGACGCCGGCTATGCAACCTTCACCAAGAAGGCGGACGCGCAGGAGTCGATTTCGACCGCGCAGAGTGAGCTCTACGAAAACCAAACCGGCGCCGGCCCCGATGAGGTGGTGCTCGCCGAGATGCGCGACAAGGAACTCGCCGTCGCCATGGCCGACTTCACCTGCGCCGAAGAGATTGACTACACCGACGCCTCGATGAGTGTGCAGTATGACCTCGAAGAGCAGTTCATCATTGATCACAAGTCCGAGCTGGACGCGCTCATCGCAGACACCGAGCAAGGCAAGTAGGTGTCGCGCCGGTTCGGTCGACGAACGAGCGCGCCCGACGAGTTGGCGCCCGCCGCCGAATCGGTCGCGCCGAAACCCCACTCGCGCAGCCAGGGCTGGCGTCGGCTGTTCGTCGGCAACCGGGTGATCTGGGTCATGGCCACCGTCGCCATTGTCGCCCTCGTGGCCGGCCTCGGACTCGGCCAGCTGATCGTCTCGCCCGGGCAGGCGGCAGCGGATGCCGATGCTCCGGCCGCCGGACTCATCACCGTTCCCATAGAAAACCGCACGCTCGCCAACGACGTCACCATGCGCGGCGACGCGACCTACGCCGACTCAGTCGAAGTGAGCATCGAAACCGGCGAACTCGCCGGGCCACCCATCGTCACCGGGCAGGTGCCCGAGGTCGCCGCAATCTTCGACACCGCGTCGATCGCGCTCGAGGTCACCGGCCGCCCGGTGATCGTGTTGCCGGGCGACCTGCCGGTCTACCGCACCCTGCGGGTCGGAGTGTCCGGCCCCGACGTGCTGCAGCTCAAGCAGGGTCTAAGCGTGGCCGGAATCGATGCCGGTGCGCTCGACTCCGACGTGTTCGACGCCCAGACCGCGAGCGCGGTCACCGCGCTCTACGCCAAGGTCGGCTACCCGGCCCCCACCGGCGGCTCCGAGGTCGCCAGCGCGGTGAGCGGCGCCGAAGCCGGCGTCTCGAGCGCGCAGGCATCCGTTGACAGCGCCAATAACGCACTCGCCACCGCCCAGGGCGCGGCGTCCAACGTCGACGTGGTCGAGCAGGGCAACCTTGTGCGCAGCGCCGAGCGGGCGCTCGCTTCTGCCCGGGCCGACGGCACCCCTAATGAGATAGCGGATGCCGCCGAGGCCGTCACCCTGGCCGTCGCGCGCCGAGTCCAGGCCCTGGCCCCGCGGGACTCAAGCGCGGAGACGGCCGCCGTTACCGCGGCCAAGGCCGAGCTGACCCGCGCCGGGGAGACCCTGAGCGACGCGCGCGACGGTGCGCTGGCCTACCTGCCCGCCGGCGAAGTGCTCTACCTGCCGGGACTGCCCCGCCGGGTCGACGAGATCAGCGTGAAACGCGGATCGAGCATCACCGGACCAGTCATGCGGGTTTCGGGCGCGACCCTGGTCATCTCCGGATCGGCGACCGCCAGCGACGCCGCCCTGCTTGAAGTCGGGGCCCCGGCCATTCTCGCCCTGCCCGACGGCGACCAGGGCGCCACGATCACCTCGATCCTGCCAGCCGAACCGGCCAGCGGCGCAGCAACAAGTAGTGCACCAGCTAGCGACCGCTTCACCGTTCTGTTCGCCCCCGACGCGCTCACCGACGAGCAGATCCAGGCCGTGCAGGGCAGTAACGTGCGCGTGCGCATCCCGGTCAGCTCCACCGAGGGCGAGGTGCTCGCCGTTCCGCTCGCCGCGCTCACCGCCGGTCCCGGCGGCGAATCCCGGGTCGAATTCGACCCCGGCGAGGGCGCGGAAACCGTGCTGGTCGAGGTCACCACCGGGCTCGCCGCCGAAGGATTCGTTGAGATCACGGCCGTCGACGGCTCGCTGGCGGTCGGGGATCTCGTCGTGGTGGGCCGGTGATCGCGGCCCCGGTCGTCGAACTGGTCAACGTCACGAGGTCGTTTCCCGGCCCGCCCGAGGTGCAGGCGCTCAAATCGGTCAACCTGCGGGTTGAACGCGGCGACTACCTGTCGATCGTCGGTCCGAGCGGATCCGGCAAGTCCACCATGCTCAACCTGCTCGGACTGCTCGACCGGCCGAGCGTCGGCGAATACCACCTCGACGGCACCTCTACCAGCCTGCTCGACGAAAAGCAGCGCGCCATCGTGCGCGGCGGCACCATCGGCTTCGTCTTTCAGGCCTTCCACCTGCTGCCACACCGCACCGTGCTCGACAACGTACTCCTCGCCACGCTCTACAGCGGAGTTCCGCGCGGCGAGCGCGAAGACCGGGCCCGAGCCGCCCTCGATCGGGTGGGGCTCAATCATCGGCTGGACTTTCTGCCCGGCACCCTCTCCGGCGGCGAGCGCCAGCGGGTCGCCGTGGCGCGCGCCGTGGTCGCGTCGCCCGAGCTGCTGCTCGCCGACGAACCCACCGGAAACCTCGACGAAACCACCGGTAGCGAGGTCATGGACCTGTTCGAAGAGCTGCACGCCGACGGCCTCACCCTCATCGTCATCACCCACGACCAGGCCGTCAGCGATCGGGCCGACCGCCGCGTGCGCATCACCGACGGTCGCTTGAGCGAGCTGTCATGACGTTCTCCTTTAAGCGGATGCTGCGCCGCCGTTCCGCAGGCACCGTCGCGGTCGACGCGGCGGTCGCCGCGCCCCTCGCCGACGAGTCCCCCGGCCCCCTCAGCGCGGACCTACCCGCGGGCTCGGCTTCCACCGCGGTCGACCGCGCCAACGTGGCGTCCACTGGAGTAGCGCGCACCGAATCGCAGCCCGCCGGCTCAGCTTCCACCCCCACCGGACTCGCCAACGCAACCGGCACCCCGACCGCCGCCGCATCCGCTGCCCCCGGCCCTACCGCCGACGAACAGGCCGCCGCAGAGGTCGCCGCACCATCCGGCACCCCGAGCATCGTGCCGGTCATTCGCCGGACCGACCGGTTCTCGGTGCAGGACCTGCTGGTCGAGGCGAGCTACGGCGTCGGCGCCCGGCCCAGCCGGCTCGTCATGACGACCCTCGGTACCGTGCTCGGCATCGCCTCCCTGGTGGTCACCATCGGATTCGCGCAGACCGCCGCCGGGCAGATCTCCAACCAGTTCGACGCGGTCTCGGCGACCCAGATCATGATCGAGCCGGCCTCGACCCGCAATTCGAGCGGCGCTGAGCAGGCCACCGGCCGGCTGCCGTGGGATGCCCCGGAGCGGGTCGATCGGCTGGCCGGGGTGGAACGCGCGGGTCTCGTGGCGGATGTCGATGTTGCCGGCCAGGCCGTGACATCCGTTCCGGTCAATGATCCTTCGGCCGCGCAAACACTGAGCCCCGCCGTCATCGCTGCCTCATCTGAACTGCTCGCCGCGGTGCGCGGGCAGGTCGTCACCGGACGCTTCTTCGACGCCGGCCACGACGAGCGCGGCGATCGGGTGGCCGTGCTCGGGGAGCGGGCCGCCGAAACGCTCGGCATCAACCGGGTCGACAGCCAGCCGTCGATCTTCATTGGTGAGGTGTCGTACACGGTCATCGGCATCATCGACGGCGTCGAACGTCGTGCCAACCTGCTCGACGCCGTCATCGTGCCGCTGAACACTGCCCGCGTGCAGTTCGGCCTGACCGCCCCAGCCGAACTGCACGTGCAAATTGAGGTCGGTGCCGGCGCTCTGGTGTCGCGGCAGGCGCCGATCGCACTCGACCCGAGCGCTCCGGAGAATTTCACGGTGCAGGCGCCCGCCGCGGCGTCATCGCTGCAGGACAACATTCAGGCCGACATCAACATCGTCTTTCTCACCCTCGGCATTCTTGCGCTGCTCGCCGGCGGCCTCGGCATCGCTAACGTCACCCTGCTCTCGGTAATGGAGCGGGTCGGCGAGATCGGCCTGCGCCGGGCGCTCGGCGCGACCCGGCGCGACATTGCCCGGCAGTTCATCGTAGAGTCGGCCGTGATCGGCCTGCTCGGCGGGTTGATCGGCTCGGCCCTCGGGGTCTTCGCGGTCGTCGCCGTCTCACTGTTGCAGGGCTGGACGCCCATTCTCGACCCGTTCGTCGCCATCGGCGCCGCCCTGCTCGGAACGATCGTCGGCCTCGCCGCGGGCGCCTATCCCGCCGTGCGCGCCTCCAACATCGAGCCGATCACCGCCCTCCGCGGTGGCACGTAGGCCGCCACACACAGGTTTTCCGAGGTCGAACGGCTAAACTCGCCGTCTACGGGGTGAGGACTAAGTTCCATGAAACAACCGGGCATGTTTCTCTGCCTCGTGACCGCCGCCGCCATCGCGGCCGGCAGCGTCACCACGAGTTCGGCCGCCGCCGTCGACGATTACCCGACCTGGGACCAGGTGGAAGCCGCCAAGAGCAGCGTCGCCGCCACTCTCGCCGAGGTGGCCGCGATCGAACTCTCGCTCGACGAGTTGCAGACCCGCACCGCCACCCTCGGCGACGACGCCGTAGCGCTCGGCGCCGCCCATGAACAAACACAGGCGGATTACAGCGCAGCCGCAGCCCAGCAGAGCGTGCTCTCCGTTCAAGCGGATGCCGCATCCGCTCGCTCTGTCGACAGCAGCACCCGACTGGGCGCGTTGGGGGCCCAGCTTTACCGCGCCGCAGGCACCGATTTGAGTCTGGGCGCCTTCTTCGACAGCACGCACTCCGACGACCTGCTGTTTCGGCTCGGCACAATGGAGCGGCTCACGGAGCAGGCGGGGCGACTCACCGCGGAGGCTGATGCGGAACGCAACTCGGCCGAGGCACTCAGCGCGCAAGCCGAAGCGATGACCACGGAGCGCGACCGATTGCAGGCCGCAGCACTGGCCGGGCTGACGGCTGCGCGCGCGGCCCAGCAGGCAGCCGACGCGGAGGTCGTCGTAAAGCAGTCCGCGAGCGAGGTGCTCTATGCCCAGCTCGCGTCGCTGAAGAACTCATCCGCCGACGTGGAGAGGCAGTATCGAAACGGCGTGGCCGCCCAGCAGCAGTATCTCGAACACCAGCGCCAGGCTGCGGCCACCGCGGCGGCTGAGGCGTCCGCGTCATCCGGATCACCCGCGTCGTCGCCCGTACCGCCCGCCGGAGCCGTGATCGATCGCAGCGGCGCGCAGGCGATCGCCGCCACCCAGGTCGCCGCCCGGGGCTGGGGCACCGCCGAATTCACCTGCCTGGTTCAGCTCTGGCAACGGGAGTCAGGTTGGCGGGTGAGCGCCTACAACGCGTCCAGCGGCGCCTACGGAATTCCCCAGTCGCTTCCTGGGAGCAAGATGCAGACTGCAGGCGACGACTGGCAAACAAACCCCGCCACCCAGATCACCTGGGGCCTCGGCTACATCGCTTCCCGCTACAGCACCCCCTGTGGCGCCTGGGCACACTCCGAGGAGTACAACTGGTACTGAGCCCGGCTGCTGCTACGGCGTCCACCACGGCCGCAACGGCAGATCCCCGGCCGCGCCACCCTCGTGGGGCCTGGTCATCAGCACCTGGTGCAACTGGATCCCATTGCGCTCGAAGCCGAGCCTCGAACCCGCCATGTACAGCCCCCACACTTTCGCGGTGGGCAGCCCGACCTCCGCGACGGCCTCGTCCCAATGCTCGACCAGGTTGGCGCCCCAGTCGCGCAGAGTGAGCGCGTAGTGCTGGCGCAGGTTTTCCTCGTGCAGCACCTCGAGGCCTGTATCCTGCGCTTCGCTAATGATCCGGCCCGAGCCGGTGAGCTCCCCATCGGGGAAGACATAACGATCGATGAACCCGCGAGTCGCCGGTTCGGTCTGATTCTCCGGCCGGGTGATGCAGTGATTGAGCAGCAAGCCGCCGGGGCGCAGCCTGTCCTGCAGAAAGCGGAAGTACGACGCATAGTTGCGCACGCCGATGTGTTCGAGCAGCCCGATGGACGATATCGCATCAAAGCCGGTTTCCGTGACGTCGCGGTAGTCGCCGAAGCGAACCTCCGCCAGATCGCTCAGGCCGTCCTCGGCGACGGCCCGCTGCGCCCACGCGGTCTGCTCGATCGAGAGCGTGACTCCGGTGGCGCGCACACCGCGCCGGGCGGCGTAGCGCACCATGCCGCCCCAACCGCACCCGACGTCGAATAGCCGGTCGCCCGGCCTCAGCCGCAGCTTCTCAAACACGAGTCGGTATTTGTTCTCCTGCGCCTCGTCCAGGGAGGCGTCGCCGCTCGGGTAGCAGGCGCAGGTGTAGGTCATCGACGACCCAAGCACCCACTCGTAGAACCTGTTCGAGACGTCGTAGTGGTGGTGGATCGCGTCGGCGTCACGAGTCTTGCTGTGTCGTAGCCCTCCCGCAACGCGGCGCCAGCGGGGTTCCGCCTCCTCCGGCGGCGGCTCGATCGGGCGCAGCTGCCTGATTCCAATAGAGCGGATGATGTCCACCATCAGCCGCGCCGGTGGCCGGGTGAAAACCAGACTCTCGGAGAGTGCCTTGAGCAGTTCGTACGGGTCCCCAGGGTGCACCCCGCGGAGGTCGAGGTCGCCGGCGATATAGGCGCGGGCCAGTCCGAGGTCGCCACGGCCCGTGGCGAGATAGTGGGTGCCGCGCGGCGTCAACAGGTCCAGCCCGAGCGGGACGTCCGGGGGTCCGGCCGAACTCCCGTCGTAGGCGGTGAACCGCACCGGAAGGCGTCCGCCGGCCAGAATCTCCAGAACCTGCGCGATGGTGAACGTGCCGGCCGAAGCATCCGTTTTACGATCTTTGAACGTCGTCATTGTCGTTGCACCGCCTTGGCATAGAGGTCGAGGAGACGTGAATCGGGGTCGTAGCGTTTTTTCGCGGCCCGGTAGGCTTGCCCGCCGTAGAGTTCGTCGAAGTCTTCACGGGAGTAGAACGAGTCGGAGTACAGCGACTTGTGCTCGTCAAGCTCGCCGACCTTGCGTTCGATGCGCCGGTTGGTCTCCCCCTCGATCGACCCGACCGGCACCGTCGACCAGAACCCGACGTTGACGTAGCTCTGCCGAGGTCGCATCGGGTAGAGCGGCCAGCGGTCATCGCCCCGCAAGCGCAGCGGGCACAGCCAGATCGGTGTAATCGGCACCGTGTCGAGGAACCAGTCCAGAAATTCCGCGCACCGCTCCAGAGGCACCTCAACGTCTTGCACCACTCGCTCGCGGGGCGGCCGGCCGTGCAGTTTCTCGAGGAGGTCGCCGATCTGAAACCGCCGTTCGAGCCGCATCAGGGTTCCGTAAAAGCTGCTGCGCCGGTAACGCCCGGGCCAGCACCAGCGAATAAGCGGATGCTGCGCGCCGAACGCCTCGGAGCACCAGAACCAGTCGGTGTCCCAGCGCCAGAGGTAGTCGTGAATCGTGAGGCGGTCGATTGGAACACCGCGCTCGTGTCGGATGGAGCGGTAGTAGATCTGTTGGCCGGTGTAGTCACTGACGGGGCCGGGCTCGCTGGTCTGCCGGCCCACGCAGAGGTAGCTTTCGTCGGCGCTGAACACGACACCGTCGAGATAATCGACGGCGACACCGTCGAGGCTGCCGGTCAGCAGGATGCCGTTGATCGCCGCGACCAGGTCGACGAACGCGTGGAACCGCACGTGCGTGAGAGCGACGAAGGGCTGGACAGGTTCGAGTTCGATGCGTAGCCGTACCGCGTAGCCCAGAGTTCCGTAGGAGTTGGGGAAGGCATGGTACAGCTCGGGGTTCTCGCGGCGCGATGCGGTGAGCAGTTCTCCAGCGCCGGTGAGGATGTCCAGTTCCAGCACGGATTCGTGGGGCAGGCCGTTGCGGAACGATGTCGACTCGATGCCGAGGCCGGTGACCGCGCCGCCGAGGGTGATGGTCTTCAACTGCGGCACGACCAGCGGCGCCAACCCGTAGCGCAGCGTCTCGGCAACGAGGTTTTCGTAGGTGCACATGCCGGCCACGTCGGCCGTTCGCGCCTCCGTATCAACAGCAATGACGCCGGTCAGTCCGGACGGGTCGAGCCCTGCGACCCGGGCTTTGGTCCGGGTCCGGAACAGATTCGAGGTGGACTTGGCCAGTCGAATCGGGGCCGCCACCGGGACGGCGCGATAGCTCTGCAATAGGCGCTGCACGCCGGCGGCGTGAGCACTCCGGGCGTCGAGCACAACAGCGGGCACGCTCTCACGTTAGTCCCCGGTGAAGCGATCACACCAGTGCTCGTTGCCACCGATATCGCCCGCGTTCTGACAGGCTCAGGCCAGGACCACGACGATCGGCACGCCGGCCGGCACACCAGAGCGGCCAGCAATCTTCTTCGCCAGGCCCGACGAGTTTCGCGCCTGGCTCGACGCGAACCAGACCGCCGCGACGGAACTTTGGATGGGCCTCTACAAAAAGCACGTGCCTGACCGCGGGCTCACCTGGGAGCAGGCCGTTCCCGAAGCCCTGTGCTTCGGCTGGATCGATTCGGTGGCCCAGCGCATCGATGAGGATTCGCGGCGCCAGCGATGGACACCGCGCAAGCCCGCAAGCACCTGGTCGGGTGTCAACATCGCTTTGATCGAGAAGCTCACCGCAGAGGGACGGATGCATAAGGCCGGCATCGCCGCGTTCGAGCGTCGGCATGAAGACAGATCGGGGGTGTATTCCCACGAGAATCCCGACCGGGAGCTGCCTCCCGAGGCGGCGGCGCGGCTGGCGGCGAACCCCGCTGCATCCGCTTTCTGGGAGGCGGCCACAGCGACGTACCGCCGCGAGGTCACCCACTGGGCGCTCACCGCAAAGCAGGAGACCACCCGCGAGCGGCGGCTCGCTCAGCTGATCGACGACAGCGCAGCGGGACGGCTGGTTCCCTTCCAGCGCTATGGCGACGTGCCGAAGTGGGCCGAACGCGCTGCAGACGCGGCGCGAGCTGCCGCATCCGGCCAGTAGAACAAGGCATCATGGGCGGGAGACCGCGGCTGGCATCAGCTTTGAAAGTCCTCCGGGTCGACGTGCTCCAGAAAATCCTTGAATTCGTCGAGCGATTGCTCCCCGTCTGTCGTCTCCTCCACGTCGCGGCCAGGTTCAACCATCGCGGCCGGAATGCCCTCGGCCTCCAACACGTCGTCGGCGACGAAGACCGGCGCTCCGGCGCGCAGCGCGAGTGCGACGGAATCCGAGGGCCTGGCATCGAGCACGAGTGAGCCGGCCGCCATGCCGAGAGTGATTTCGGCGTAGAAAGTGCCTTGGTCGATGCGGGTGACGTCCACTCGCTCGACGTGGGCACCAACGCTGTCGAGCAGCGTATTCATTAGATCGTGCGAAAGCGGCCGCGGCGGCGTCTCACCGCTCAGGGCAATCAGCGTGGAATTCGCCTCCTGCTCCCCCACCACAATCGGCAGCACGTTCCCAACGGTCTGCGCCTCTCCGACCGGTTTCAGAAGGATGATGTGCTGGCCATCGCTGTCGATCGCAACCCCGAGAACGCGTACCTGAACCATGGTGGCTCCCGTCGAATCATCGGGCATGACACCGCCATCATATTTCGGTCGCCGGTCACGCGCCCAGACGCGTCGGGATGAGAGTTTCCGGCACGGGAACGATAGGGCGGGTGCGGAAGCATCCGCCCCGTCGATGATTGAGATCTAAAAGTCCCAGTCGTCGTCTTCGGTGACCACGGCCTTGCCGATCACATACGACGAACCCGAGCCCGAGAAGAAGTCGTGGTTCTCGTCGCCGTTCGGTGAGAGCGCCGAGAGAATCGCCGGGTCACGTCGCAGACGTCCTTCGGGAAGATCGCCTCGTAGCCGGGGTTCATCCGCGCTTTGTACCACCACCGTCCGAACACCGCACGGTGCGTGTGATTACTCGAACGACACGCCGCGAAAATTCGACTTGCGCGAATGGAACATGAGCGCTGTAATTGTAGAACGTTGCTTTTACAAGAGCTGGTTCCAAGACCCGTCTATACAAGCATGGCCCGAAATTCTGAAGAATTCCGGGCCTAGCCACGCCAATGGCTATCTGCTCAAATTGTTAGACAAGCGTTCTGAAGGCGCACATTCCCTTGCGGTTGATACACGGCGGGAATGTCCTGCCTCTCTGGAAGTGATAGACTTCTCCGTACTGGTCGGCGTAGTTCCCTTGCAAGGGAACGCGCTGACCAGTTTTCCAAGAGCCATCGGGGCCCAGCGGTTTGTGCGTCATTTTTGACTACTTTCTTGCGGCTGTGTAAATGGCTTCACAGGCCAGCCGCACGCACCTGCAAAGTTATTTGGGTGTACTCATATCCTGCCTTCTGGTCTGTGCTCGGAATTGTAAAATCGCTGTCGGTGCCGCGGGAGGTTGAACTTGCCGCCGCCCGCGGCACCTGAAATGGAGCTAGAAGTCCCAGTCGTCGTCTTCGGTCACGACGGCCTTGCCGATCACATACGAGGAGCCCGACCCGCTGAAGAAGTCGTGGTTCTCGTCGCCGTTCGGTGAGAGCGCGGAGAGAATCGCCGGGTTCACGTCGCAGACGTCCTTCGGGAAGATCGCCTCGTAGCCGAGGTTCATCAGCGCCTTATTGGCGTTGTAGTGCAGAAACTTCTTGACGTCTTCGGTCAGGCCGACCTCGTCATAGAGGTCCTGCGTGTACTGCACCTCGTTCTCGTACAGCTCGAACACGAGATTGAAGGTGTAATCCTTGATCTCGTCGCGACGCGCCTGCGTCTCTTTTTCGAGCCCCTTCTGAAACTTGTACCCGATGTAGTAGCCGTGCACGGCTTCGTCACGAATGATCAAACGGATGAGGTCGGCCGTGTTGGTCAGGCGGGCACGGCTGGAGAAATACATCGGCAGGTAGAAGCCCGAGTAGAACAGGAACGACTCGAGCAGCACCGAGGCGACCTTGCGCTTGAGCGGGTCGTCACCCTGGTAGTAATCCATGACGATCGAGGCCTTGCGCTGCAGGTTCTCGTTCTCGGTCGACCAGCGAAAAGCTTCGTCGATCTCCTTGGTCGAGGCCAGCGTCGAGAAGATCGAGGAGTAGCTCTTGGCGTGCACCGACTCCATGAAGGCGATGTTCGTGTAGACGGCCTCTTCGTGCGGGGTGATCGCATCGGGGATGAGCGAGACAGCGCCCACTGTGCCCTGGATCGTGTCCAGCAGGGTCAGCCCCGCAAAGACGCGCATTGTGAGCTGCTGCTCCACCGGCGTCAGCTGGTTCCACGACTGGATGTCGTTGCTGAGCGGAACCTTCTCCGGCAGCCAGAAGTTATTGGTCAGGCGGTTCCAGACGTCGACGTCTTTATCGTCTTCGATCTTGTTCCAGTTGATCGCGTCAACGTGCGACACCAGCTTGAGCTTGTCAATCATGGGAGGTCCTCTTCGGATACTGCTTATTGGGTATTGCTTGGGTCGTTACTCGTCGGCGCCGGTGTGCGAAACCCAGCCAACCGCTGGTCGAGCTTGCCGAGACCGCCACGGTATTTCGATGGCGGTCGGGGCAAGCTCGACCAGCGGATTTAATCCATCATTCGATGCGCAAGATTAAAGCGCGCACGAGACGCAACCCTCAATTTCCGTGCCTTCGAGGGCCATCTGGCGCAGACGGATGTAGTAGATCGTCTTGATGCCCTTTTTCCACGCGTAGATCTGCGCGCGGTTGATGTCACGAGTCGTCGCGGTGTCCTTGAAGAACAGCGTCAGCGAGAGGCCCTGGTCAACGTGCTGGGTCGCCGCGGCGTACACATCGATGACCTTCTCGTAGCCGATCTCATAGGCGTCCTGGTAGAACTCCAGGTTGTCGTTCGTCATGAACGGCGCCGGGTAGTAGACGCGGCCCAGCTTGCCTTCCTTGCGAATCTCGATCTTGGCCGCGATCGGGTGAATCGACGCGGTCGAGTTGTTGATGTACGAGATCGACCCGGTCGGCGGCACGGCCTGCAGGTTCTGGTTGTAAATACCGTGCGCGACAACGGATGCCTTCAGCTCGGCCCAGTCCGCCTGCGTCGGAATCGACACTCCGGCCTGGGTGAACAGCTCGGCGCCGCGGTCAGTCGTCGGCTCCCACACCTGGTCGGTGTACTTGTCGAAGAACGCACCGGAGGCATAGGTGCTGTTTTCGAAGCCCTCGAAGGTGCGACCGCGCTCGATGGCGAGGGCGTTCGAGGCGCGCAGCGCGTGGAACAACACCGTGTAGAAGTAGATGTTGGTGAAGTCGATGCTCTCTTCACTGCCGTAGTAGATGCGCTCACGGGCGAGGTAGCCGTGCAGGTTCATCTGGCCGAGGCCGATGGCGTGCGAACGGTCGTTGCCGTCTTCGATGGAGCGAACCGAGCTGATGTGGCTCTGCTCGGACACCGCGTTCAGGCCACGAATGGCGGCGTTGACGGTGCGCCCGAGGTTGCCGGAGTCCATCGCCAGGGCGATGTTCATCGACCCGAGGTTGCAGGAGATGTCCTTGCCGATCTCGTTGTACGAGAGGTCCTCGTTGTACGTGGTCGGGGTGTTCACCTGCAGAATCTCGGAGCAGAGGTTCGACATGTTGATGCGACCGTCGATCGGGTTGGCCTTGTTCACCGTGTCTTCAAACATAATGTACGGGTAGCCGGACTCGAACTGAATCTCGGCGAGGGTCTGGAAGAACTCGCGCGCCTTCATCTTCGACTTCTTGATGCGGGGGTTGTCGACCATCTCGTGGTACTTCTCGGTCACCGAGATATCGGCGAAGGGCACGCCGTAGACCTTTTCCACGTCGTAGGGCGAGAAGAGGTACATCCACTCGTCATTCTTGGCGAGCTCAAAGGTGATGTCGGGAATGACGACACCGAGCGAGAGCGTCTTGATGCGAATCTTCTCGTCGGCGTTCTCCCGCTTGGTGTCGAGAAAACGCATGATGTCGGGGTGGTGCGCCTGCAGGTAGACGGCTCCGGCTCCCTGCCGGGCACCGAGCTGGTTGGCGTAGCTGAAGGAGTCTTCGAGCAGCTTCATCACGGGGATGATGCCGCTGGACTGGTTCTCGATCTGCTTGATCGGGGCGCCGGCCTCACGAATATTGCTGAGCAGGAGTGCCACGCCGCCGCCGCGCTTGGACAGCTGCAGCGAGGAGTTGATGCCGCGGCTGATCGACTCCATGTTGTCTTCGATTCGCAGCAGGAAGCAGGAGACGAGCTCGCCGCGCTGGGCCTTGCCCGAGTTCAAAAAGGTCGGCGTCGCGGGCTGAAAACGGCCGGCGATGATTTCTTCGACCAGTTCGACGGCAAGCTTCTCATCACCGGATGCGAGACCGAGCGCCGTCATGACGACGCGGTCTTCGAAACGCTCGAGATAACGCTTGCCGTCGAAAGTCTTCAGCGTGTACGAGGTGTAGTACTTGAATGCGCCGAGGAAGCTCTGGAAGCGGAACTTCTTGGAGTAGGCGAGGTCGTTCAGGCTCGTGATGAACTCGAACGAGTACTGGTCGAGCACGGCCTGCTCGTAATATTCCTTCTCGACCAGGTAGTCGAGGCGCTCGCGCAGCGAGTGGAAGAACACCGTGTTCTGGTTGACGTGCTGCAGAAAGAACTCCCGCGCGGCTTCCTGGTCTTTGTCGAACTGGATCTCCCCGTTCGGCCCGTACAGGTTGAGCATGGCGTTGAGCGAGTGGTAATCCATGCTCGGCGCATCCACTGGTGTGACTTTCACGGCTGTTGTTTCCAAAATTCTTCCAATCCGTCGTGAACGATGCGTACATCATCCGGTGTTCCAAATACTTCAAAGCGATACAGGTGCGGCACCTTGCACTTGGCGGCGATGATGTCGCCGGCCAGGCAATAGGCCGTGCCGAAATTCATGTTGCCGGCGCCGATGACGCCGCGAATCAAGGACCGGTTGGTCTCGTTGTTCAAAAACTTGATGACCTGCTTGGGGACAGCCCCGCCGTCACGGCCCCCACCATAGGTGGGCACGCACAGCACGAACGGAGCCTGGACGACGAGCGGCTCGTCGCGGGCGTGGAGCGGAATGCGTGCGGCCGACCGGCCCAGTTTTTCGACAAACCGATGGGTGTTGCCCGAGGTGCTGGAAAAGTACACCATGTCAGTCATCCGTGCGAGTCAATCCTGAGTTTGTGGGTGTTGGCGCGAGGGTGCGATCTGAACTACGCGAGGCGAGCGGCGAGCGCGTTGATCTTGTCCGGGCGAAAGCCGCTCCAGTGCTCTTCGTCGGTAATGACGACGGGCGCCTGCAGATAACCAAGGGCCTTGACCGCGTCGAGAGCGTTCTCGTCGACCGAGAGATCGCGCACCTCGTACTCGATGCCCTTGTTGTCGAGGGCACGGTAGGTGGCCGTGCACTGCACGCAGGAGGGCTTCGTGTAAACGGTGATTGCCATGATTATGGCCTCTCTTCTTGGCTGATTCAGTCTAATTCTGCTCGCGATACTTCGCAAGTATGTTCTATAAAAAACTTCGACCTCGAGCCGGAATTCGTCGGAAATCGCAGTGTAAAGTGAGCAAGTTTTCGCCTGGCAATACTGCCTGGCTAGAGTCTCAATACTACATCTAGTGATCAAAGAAGAACAGAGCCACTACATACGGTAATTACATTTATGTAGTTATCCACCGACATTCCACAAGCCGCACACCGCCGACCGGCCCCAGACCGCCCGAATTCCGCGGAACCCCGGACAGTTATCCACAGGGCCTTGCCCTGACTATATTTTGCCTGTGGAATGTCCGACGGCGTGTCGCGGCCGGTCCCCACAGCGCGCGCGCACGGCACACAGAAAGGCCGGAACGCTCACGCGTTCCGGCCTTCGGGTGGGTAGTGCTAACGCAAGAACGGTCAGTGACCGCCCGACCGGCGCTTGTTGTACACGTCAAAAGCCACAGCGAGAAGCAGCACGAGGCCTTTGACTGCCTGCTGCCACTCGATGCCAATGCCGAGAATCGACATACCGTTGTTGAGCACACCAATGATCAGACCGCCAATGATGGCGCCGCCGACCGTACCGATGCCACCCTGCACGGCCGCACCACCGATGAACGCTGCCGAAATGGCCTCGAGTTCGAAGCCATCACCGGCCTTCGGGCCGGCGAGATTAAGCCGGGCGGTGAAGATGAGGCCCGCCAGGGCGGCGAGAATACCCATGTTCACGAACAGGTAGAAGTCGACCTTGCGGTTCTTGATGCCGGAGAGTTCGGCTGCGTGGCGGTTGCCGCCGATCGCGTAGATGTGGCGGCCGAACACCGTCCGGTTCATCACAACACCATAGATGAGCACGAGCACGGCGAGCACGATCAGGGTGACCGGGATGCCCTTATAGCTCGCGAGCGCGTAGGCGAAGAAGCCAACTGCCGCGGTGATCAGGATGAGCTTGGTCACGAACCACACCAGGGGCTCGACCTCTTGGCCGTACTTGGACCGTCCCAGGCGAGTGCGCACCTGCTGCACGAT
This sequence comes from Cryobacterium sp. TMS1-20-1, assembly GCF_004402355.1. Taxonomy (NCBI): domain Bacteria; kingdom Bacillati; phylum Actinomycetota; class Actinomycetes; order Micrococcales; family Microbacteriaceae; genus Cryobacterium; species Cryobacterium sp. TMS1-20-1. The sequence goes on from NZ_SOGF01000057.1 coordinate 47,694, forward strand.
CAGAGCAATCACGGCGATCAGTCCGACTCCGAGGGTGAGCGGGTCAAGGTCGAACTCGCCGAACACGTCGGTGAGAAAGCCGTTGCCGAGCGCACGGTACTCGGCCGGGAATGAGCCGATGTTCGTATTTCCGAGCACAACGAGCGCCAGGCCGCGAAAGATGAGCATGCCCGCAAGGGTCACGATGAACGCCGGGATTCCCACATAGGCAATCCAGAAGCCCTGCCACACGCCAACGAGAGCGCCGATGCCGAGCGACATAATGATGGCCAGCCACCACGGCAGGCCCCACTGCACGGCGAAGACACCGGAACATGCGCCGACGAAAGCGGCCACCGATCCCACCGACAGGTCGATGTGGCCCGCAACGATCACCATCACCATTCCAATGGCGAGAACGAGAATGTAGCCGTTCTGCACGATCAAGTTGGAGATATTTTGCGGGCGTAAAAGGATGCCGTCGGTCAGGACCGTAAACAGCACCACCACCAGAACGAGGGCAATGAAAATACCGTTCTTGCCCAGGTCGGCCAAAACGTGACTCAGCCAAGACGTGGCTTTGTTCTCACTCGGGTTGACCAGGCCTCCCGTGGCCGGCGTGGTCTCTTGATCACTCATTGGGGTTCTCCTTTTCCGCTAGCGCCGGCGCTAGCGGGCCTTTTCCATGGTCATGTGCTTAATGAGGGTCTCCGGCGTGGCGGTCTCAATCGGGAATTCCCCGGTGATGGCACCCTCAGCCAGGGTATAAATGCGATCGCAAATGCCGAGCAGTTCCGGCAGCTCCGAAGAGATGACAATAACGCCCTTACCGGCCGCGGCAAGTTTGTTGATGATTGTGTAAATTTCGTATTTGGCCCCCACGTCGATCCCGCGGGTGGGCTCGTCAAGAATCAAAACGTCGGGGTTGGAATAGATCCACTTCGACAGCACCACCTTCTGCTGGTTGCCACCAGAAAGTTTGCCGGTCTTGACGAGCACGTTCGGAGCCTTGATATTCATACTCGTGCGGTATTCGTTGGCGACCTGATACTCCTCGTTGTCATTCACGAGGCCCTTGCGTACCAGCCGATGCAGCGCCGCCATAGAGACGTTGCGCTTAATGTCTTCGATCAGGTTCAGGCCGTAGGTCTTGCGGTCCTCAGTGGCGTAGGCGATGCCGTTGTCGATGGCTTCGGTCACGGTGCGGGTCTTGATCTCGGTGCCGTGCTTGAAGACCTTGCCGGTGATGCGGCTCCCGTAGGAACGCCCAAACAGGCTCATTGCGAATTCCGTGCGGCCAGCCCCCATGAGGCCGGCGATTCCCACAATCTCACCGGCACGTACGCTGAGGTTGACGTGGTCAACCATCATGCGCGTCACGTCTTGCGGGTGAAAAGCGGTCCAGTCCTCAACCCGAAGGATCTCTTCCCCAATGTCGGGAGTGTGATCCGGGTAGCGGTGCTCGAGGTCACGACCGACCATGTCTTTGATGATGCGTTCTTCGGTGACGTCGAGCTTGGCGATGGTTTCAATGGCCCGGCCGTCACGGATGATCGTGACCGCGTCGGAGACTTTCTTGATCTCGTTGAGCTTGTGGCTGATGATGATCGACGTGATGCCCTGACCCTTGAGGTGCAGGATGAGATCGAGCAAATGGTCGGAGTCGTCATCGTTGAGGGCCGCCGTTGGCTCATCCAGGATCAGCAATTTCACTCGTTTCGAGAGCGCCTTAGCAATCTCGACGAGCTGCTGCTTGCCGACGCCGATGTCCATGATCCGCGTCGTTGGATTTTCGCGCAGCCCCACCCGGGCAAGAAGCTTGGCAGCCTCAGAGTTGGTCTTGTTCCAGTCAATGAGACCGAAGGCGCCGCGCTGTTCGTTGTTCAGAAAGATGTTCTCGGCAATAGAGAGGTACGGACTGAGCGCGAGCTCCTGGTGAATAATCACGATTCCCTTGGCCTCGGAATCGCTGATGCTCTTGAACTCAACGATTTCGTCTTCGAAGACGATGTCGCCGGTGTAGGTGCCGTGCGGGTAGACGCCGCTGAGCACCTTCATCAGGGTTGACTTTCCGGCACCGTTCTCGCCGCAGATGGCGTGGACCTCCCCGCGACTGACGTCGAGTGTCACGTCAGAGAGCGCCTTTACTCCGGGAAACGTCTTGGTGATGCCGCGCATCTCAAGGATGTTCGTAGTCACGTGAGCACCTTCTTTATTCCTCTATTGCATGGTCAGAGCCCGGGCGATTTCGGCGACCGGTAAAAATGTGGGGGGCACAACGGCCGGTGGGGTAAAACTACCCCACCGACCGTTGGGCACGGGCTAAACAGGGGCAGCGAAACCTAGCCGTTGATTTCTGCTTCTGTCCAGTAGCCCGAATCAATCAGCACGGACGGGATGTTGTCCTTGACCACGATCGTCGAGTCGAGCAGGAACGACGGAACGATCTTCACACCGTTGTCGTAGTCCTCCGAGTTGTTGGTCTCGGGGGTCTCGCCATTCAGCAGGGCGACGGCCATGTTCACGGCGACGGATGCGAGCTCGCGCGTGTCCTTGAAGATGGTGCCGTACTGCTCACCCGAGTTGATCGCCTTGACCGAGTCGATCTCGGCGTCCTGGCCGGAGATGATGGGCCAGCCGTCGCCGACGGAGTAGCCAGAGCCCTCGAGGGCAGAGATGATGCCACGAGAGATGCCGTCGTATGGCGACAGGATGGCGTTGACCACGGTGCCGTCCGAGTACTGCGCGGTGAGGAGGTCCTCCATGCGAGCCTGTGCTTCTTCTCCGGCCCAGCGGAGGGTAGCGACCTGCTCGATGTCGGTCTGGTTGCTCTTGACCACGAGGACGCCGTCGTCGATCAGCGGCTGGAAGGCATCCATTGCACCGTTGAAGAAGAAGAATGCGTTGTTGTCATCGAGCGAACCGGCGAAGAGCTCAAGGTTGAACGGACCGGCCGGCGCGCCCTCGATGGGCGTTCCGTCGAGTTCGGCAAGTCCGAGTCCGTTCAGGACCGACCAGGCCTGCTGCTGTCCGACCTTGAAGTTGTCGAAGGAGGCGTAGTAGTCGACGTTTTCGGTATCGCGGATGAGTCGGTCATATGCGATGACGGGAATGTCTGCGTCAGCAGCGTCCTGCAACACGCTCGTGAGCGTCGTGCCGTCGATCGAGGCCACGATCAGGGCTTCGGCACCCTTGGTGATCATGTTCTCAATCTGCGAGACCTGCATGGGGATATCGTCCTCTGCGTACTGGAGGTCGACGGTGAAGCCCTGTTCCTCGAGCTGGCTCTTGACGGCGTTACCGTCGGCGATCCAACGCTCGGAGCTCTTGGTCGGCATGGCAACGCCGATCAGTCCCTTGTCGCCACCTCCGTCGGTGCCGGTGGATGTGGCGCCGGATGAGCAGGCTGCCATCGATACCGCGAGGGCACCCGCGGCCACGACTGCGAAGAATACGTTCTTTTTCACTGTGTTACCTTTCATTCTGTTTATCGTCATTGATGTGAAATTGCAGGATTGTGGAGCAGTTACAGGCCTTGTGCCAGACGGTAGTAGGCCTGATTCCAACGCACTTCGCGGGTGAAATCGCGCAGGGTGGTGGTTTTATCGATCACGAGAAGCTCGGTGCGAGCGATCTCGGCGAAATCGTGGAGCACCTCGGTGCCGCCGGCAGACGACGTTGCGGTGGTGCGGTCAGCTGCCATCACTGCAACGCCCCCTGCGGTGCTTGTCCGTAGACATTCTGGTAGCGGGCGAACAGGGAATCGATAGATTCCTGTGGGATCGGGACGAGTTCACCGCCCACGCGGGCAAGCTGAACCGTGCGGGCAACGTCCTCCACCATGACCGCGGCCTTCACAGCATCGCGAGCGTCCTTGCCGATCGTGAAGGGCCCGTGGTTCGCCATCAAGACGGCACGAGAACGGTGGCCGGTGAGAGTCTCCACGATGCCGCGGCCGATCGAATCGTCGCCGATAATGGCGAAAGGTCCGACCGGGATCGGGCCGCCGAATTCGTCGGCCATGGCCGTGATAACGCACGGGATGGCTTCATTGCGGGCGGCCCAGGCCGTGGCGTAGGTGGAGTGCGTGTGCACGACACCGCCGACATCGGGCATGTTCCGGTAGACGAAGGCGTGTGCTGCGGTGTCACTCGACGGCGAGCGGTCCGCGCCCGGCGTGCCGGGGATGACATTTCCGTCGAGGTCACAGAGAATCATATTCTCCGGCGCCAGGTCGGCGTAGTCGACCCCGCTGGGCTTGATGACGAACAGGTCGGCGCCCGGCACCCGGCCGGAGACATTGCCGGCGGTCCAGACCACGAGCCCGTTGCGAAACAGCTCCGCGTGCAGGCGGGTGATTTCAGCGCGAACGCGGGCGACCGCGACCTCGATCTGGGGGCCGTAGGTGCTCATGCGAACACCAGCGTGGCGCGGTCCGTGGCCGCGGCCGGACGGCCGCCGGCAGCGCGCACCATAACGGCCCGGCTCGGATTGGCCACGCTCAACGCGCGCGGCCCGCCGTCGACCGAGGTCAGGGACTCGGCGCAGGAGATCGCATCGGTTGTACTCACGGAATCGACTCCTATGTCAGGTCTGAGCGCGGACGATACCGCGAGTGGTTCGGGTGTGGTGACAGGGCAATCGCTTGACTCGATCTGCATGTTCCGACCGAATGTGATCGGTCACATTGCTGTGTGTTTATGTTAGCGGCATTGGGACACACTGTGTCAACAGCGACTGTGTCTCGTTTGAATAACGCTCGAAATCGCGCATCCCGCCGATCGAAATCGCTACAAAGGATCGATCGACCCGCAGGCCGACCCTCAGAATGCCGGGCGCGCGGTCGAGCCGCGAACGATGAGCTCCGGCATGATGGCGCCCTGATTTTCCGCGGTGGTGCCCGCGATGTTGGCCAGCAGCAGCGCGACGCAGCGCCGGCCGAGCTCGGCGAAGTCCTGGCGCACCGTCGTGAGCGGTGGCCAAAAGTGAGCCGCCTCCGGGATGTCGTCGAAGCCCACGATGCTCACGTCGCGGGGGACCTCGAGCCCGGCTTCCCGGATCGCGTGCATGAGGCCAAGGGCCATCTGGTCGTTGGACGAGAAGATTGCAGTGAAGTCCCGCACGTGCAGCAGTTCGCGCCCGGCGTGATAGCCGAATTGCGCAGTCCAGTCGCCGAGGATCGGCGCCGTGGTCGGAACTTCCCTGGCCCCCATCTCCTCCAGGAAGCCGTGCATGCGAGCCTCGGCCTCGATCCAGTCCTGCGGCCCGGCGAGATGATAGATGTCACGGTGCCCGAGGTCGATGAGGTGCCGAGTGGCCAGTCGTGCACCGGCGATCTGGTCCACGGTGAGGGCGTTGACGCCCACGTTCCCGGAGGACTGCAGCGTCACGAACGGCACATCGATCGACAGTAGCTTGAGGGCATTGAACACCTGCACCTGCGGTGCGATCACCACGATCCCCTCCACGGACTGGGACATCAGGTGGTCGACGGCCGCCGCGATGGACCCGGGCTCCCCACGATTGAGGTTCGCCGTGTTCACAAAGTATCCGGCGTCCCGCGCCGCGTCCTGGATCGCGGCGATGCTGCTCGCCGGGCCGTATTCGGCGCTCGACGCGGACAGCACACCGATCGTGCGGGATCGTCCGCGCGAGAGTGCGCGGGCGGCCCGATTGGGCCGGTATTGCAGTTCTTCGATGACCGCGAGCACCCGGGCTTTGGTGGAGTCGCGGATGCTGGCGTGATTGTTGAGCACGCGCGATACCGTCTGGTGGGAGACCCCGGCGAGGCGCGCGACGTCGCGGATGCTCGGCGCACGCTCTTTCGTTGAGTCGTCCGACACGGTCACCCCCGAAGTCATGTGCACGGTCACAATTTGGCCCGCGGTTACATTATGCAGGCACAGACCGCGATGTGACAGTCACATTGTGACGGTCACATTCGCCCGGCCCGACTCGTGTCGCAAAGCACGGCACACTGGAGTTATGCCCATTCTCAACAAAGACATGACCCTGTGCATCTCACTCGCGGCCCGCCCGAGCAACCTGGGCACCCGGTTTCACAACTATCTCTACGAAGAATTCGGCCTGAACTACATTTACAAGGCCTTCGCCCCGGTTGATCTGGCGAATGCGATCGCCGGCGTGCGCGGATTAGGCATCCGCGGTTGCGCCGTGTCGATGCCCTACAAAGAAGACGTCATCGCTCTCATCGATGAAATGGATGCCTCGGCGTCGGCCATCGACTCGGTCAACACGATCGTCAACAACGCGGGGCACCTCACGGCGTACAACACCGACTATTCCGCAGTGCAGCGTCTGCTCGCCGAGCACGCCGTGCCGCGGAACTATTCGGTCATTCTGCGCGGCAGCGGCGGCATGGCCAAGGCCGTCGCAGCGGCCCTGCACGATGCCGGGTTCGCCCAGGGCACGATCGTGGCACGCAACGAGGGCACCGGCCGGGCGCTGGCCGCACTCTACGGTTACGACTGGGCACCCGAGGTCGGCCCGCTCACCGCCGACCTCATCGTCAACGTCACGCCGGTGGGTATGACCGGAGGCGCGGCATCCGCTGAAACGTCATTTCTGCCCGAAACGATAGCGGGGGCACGCCTGGTCTTCGACGTTGTGGCCTCCCCCGCCGAAACTCCGCTCATTCTGGCGGCGCAAGCGCTCGGCAAGCCGGTCATCACGGGAGCCGAGGTCGTCGCGCTGCAGGCCGAGGAGCAGTTCTTTCTCTACACCGGCATCCGCCCAACTCCCGATCAGGTGCGCCGGGCCTCCGCTTTCTCCCGCGAGCCCTGACCCCGCTCTCTGCACCGGACCGGGCCCGGGCCCGGAAAGCGGGCCCATGATCGATCATGGGCCCGCTTTCCTAACCTGGGCCCGCAACAAACGCGTCGGTCCAGATCAGGCCCCGGGCAGCGCACCCTTCAGATCAGCGATGAGGTCCTCGACGTCTTCGATTCCGACCGAGAGGCGAATGATATTGTCGGGCACCTCGAGCTCGGTCCCGCGCACCGAGGCGTGCGTCATTTCCGAGGGGTAGTTCACGAGCGACTCCACGCCGCCAAGCGATTCGGCCAGCTGGAACAGGTGCATCGACTCGGCGAACTGGCGCGCGGCCGCGGCGCCACCGGCGAACGCGATGGAGATCATGCCGCCGAAACCGGACATCTGCTTCTTGGCCAGCTCGTGCCCCGGATGGCCGGGCAGCCCCGGGTAGTAGACCTGCTCGATGGCTGGGTGGCCGTCGAGAAATTCGGCGATGGCCTGGGCGTTCTTGCAGTGCCGTTCCATGCGCACCGAGAGTGTCTTGATGCCGCGGACGGTCAACCAGGAATCGAGCGGGGCCGNACCAGGAATCGAGCGGGGCCGACACCGGCCCGGCCGCGAACTGCAGAAACTTGGCCTTCTCGTGCAGCTCGTCATCGTTGATGATGAGCGCGCCGCCGAGCACATCAGAGTGGCCGCCAAGATATTTCGTGGTTGAGTGTACGACGACGTCAGCGCCGAAGGCAAGCGGATGCTGCAGGGCCGGCGACGCAAACGTGTTGTCGACGATCGCGATGACACCGTGCCGGTGCGCGATCTCGGACAGTGCCGCGATGTCGCTGATCTTCATCAGCGGGTTGCTCGGCGTCTCCACCCAGAGGATTTTGGTTTCGGGGCGGATGGCCGCCTCAACCGCCGCAAGGTCGCTCATCTCAACGGTCGTGTTGAGCACGCCCCAGGCTCCGTGCACCTGGTTAATGAGCCGGTGGGTTCCTCCGTAGACGTCGTTGCCGAGCACCACGTGGTCGCCCGGCTTGAGGATGGCGCGCAAAATGGTGTCTTCCGCAGCGAGACCGCTCGCGAACGACAGACCGTGCTTGCCGCCTTCCAACGCGGCTAGCAGGGATTCGAGCCCGGTGCGGGTGGGGTTGCCGCCGCGGCTGTACTCGTAACCGCCGCGCAGGTTGCCGATGCTCTCCTGCACGTAGGTGGAAGTCTGGTAAATCGGCGGAATGACGGCGCCGGTCGTCGGGTCGAATTCCTGACCGGCATGGATGGCGATCGTGTCGAACTTGTTAGCCATGGGTGCTCCCTGTGTAGAAATGATTAGACGCTCAGGTAGCTGAGCAGGTCATGCCGGGTGATGACGCCGAGTGGTTTGCCGCCGTCCGTCACGAGCAGCGCGTCGTGAGTGGCGAAGGCGGCGCGGGCGGCAGCGACGGGCTCGTTGACGCCGATCAGTGGCAGCGGCACGCCCACGATCGCCCCGATCCGGTCGGTGAGCTGCGCGTCGCCGGAGAAGACCCGGTCCATCAGAGCTCGCTCATCGACCGAGCCAAGCACCTCCCCCATGACGACGGGCGGCTTGGCGCTCAGCACGAGCAGCTGCGACACACCCTGGCTGGTCATGGTTTCGATGGCGTCACGCACGGTGTCGCTCGGGTGCACATAGACCAGAGCCGGCAGTCGCCCGGTCTTCGATTCGAGCAAATTGGCGACCGTGTGACCGGCGGGGGCTGCGCTGAAACCGTAGCTGCGCATCCACTTATCGTTGAAGATCTTGCCGAGATAACCGCGACCGCCGTCGGGCAGCAGGACCACGATGGTGTCGTCGGGTCCGAGCTTTTCGGCTGCACGCAGGGCGGCAACGACGGCCATTCCGCTCGAGCCGCCGACCAAAATTCCCTCTTCGAGCGCGAGCCGCCGGGTCATCGCGAAGGAGTCGGCGTCGGAGACGGCGATGACCTCGTGCACGACGGCGGGATCGTAGGCGCCCGGCCAAAAGTCCTCACCAACACCCTCGACCAGGTAGGGCCGGCCGGTGCCGCCGGAGTAGACCGAACCTTCAGGGTCCGCTCCGATGATGCGCACGGCGTCGTTCGACACCTCCCGCAGGTAGCGGCCGGTTCCGGTGATGGTGCCGCCGGTGCCGACTCCGGCGACGAAGTGCGTGACCGTGCCGTCGGTGTCGCGCCAGATCTCGGGGCCGGTGGTCTCGTAGTGACTGAGCGGGCCGTTCGGGTTGAAGTATTGGTTGGGCTTGAAAGCACCCGGAATGTCCCTGGCCAGCCGGTCCGAGACGCTGTAATACGATTCGGGGTCCTCCGGTGAAACGGATGTCGGCGTCACCACGATCTCGGCGCCGTATGCCGTGAGGACGTTGCGTTTGTCCTCGCCGACCTTGTCCGGCAATACGAACACGCACTTGTAGCCGCGCTGCTGCGCCACCAGGGCCAGGCCCACCCCGGTATTGCCGGAGGTGGGTTCGACGATCGTGCCGCCGGGTTTCAAGAGTCCATCGCGCTCGGCCGCGTCGATAATGCGCACCGCGATACGGTCCTTCGCCGAGCCGCCCGGGTTGAGATATTCCAGCTTCACCAGCACCGTCGCGGTCAATCCCGCGGTGACCTTGTGGAGTTTGACCAGCGGCGTGTCACCGATGAGGTCGAGAATGGTGTTAGCGATTTTCATGGGAATTCCTTCTGTCGAGCCGCACGCCAGTGGGCAGGCGCGGCCTCGGGTTGCACCGGCGCGGCGCGTTCCGGACGGTGGCCGGGCGCGTTCGTGGAGGGTCGGCTAGCGACAGCAGCAACACGACGAGTGAACGGGCACTCCTCCACTCTAACGGGCGGCGAGACCTGGCGACCAGCCTGAGAAATGTCTGTGAGAGCGAGATCAGAGGGAAGCTGCAGGGGCGACTGGTACGTTCGATTGGAAGTAGTTCCCACAGAGAGGCCGTCGTGACCCCCCAGCCCGGATCCCCAGTCAATAAAGCGTCGATCAAGGAAGAGCGTGCTGCGAAGCGCGCGAAGAAGCTGGAGGAATATCACCGCCAGCAGAAGCGCAGCAAGCGCAACCGACGGATCGGCATCATCGGTGGCTCGGTCGCCGCGGTCGCTGTCATCGCCCTCTTGGTGGCCACTTTTGCGCTCGCCCCGAAAGCGGCGAACTACGCGGGCGGCGGCGCCGGCGATGCGTCGACGATCGACGGCGTGGAGACCTTCACTAACACGGCCGGACACGTCGAAACGGCGGTGACCTACGAGCAGACGCCGCCCGCCGGTGGCGAACACGCCCCGGCCTGGCTCAATTGCGGCGTGTACGACCAGGTGGTTCCGAGCGAGAACGCCGTGCACTCGCTCGAGCACGGCGCAATCTGGGTTACCTATGACCCGTCGATCTCCGACGCGGAGCTGGACACGCTCAAGGCCGAACTTCCTTCCACCTATGTGGTTCTCTCGCCCTTCGACGGGATTCCGGCGCCGATCGTGCTCAGCGGCTGGAATTCTCAGCTGCAGATCGACAGTGCCGACGACCCCCGCATCGGTGAATTCTTCACCGAATTCTGGAAGAGCACGAACGTGCCCGAAGACGGCGCCTCCTGCTCGGGCGCAATCGACGCCCCCGGCAAGGTTTCCTAGAGCACGGGACAGCGTGCAGCCCCTAATGCCTGCGCGACCAGCGGATGCCCCACCGTCGCGACCGCGCCGCACCCTGATTCGTGCGATCGCGGCATCCGTTCTGGTGACGGCGCTCGTAGTCGGAGCCGTGGCTTTCTCAATCGGCAGATTGAGCACGATCGTCGACGCGACGCCCGAGACGACGAGCGCCGAGGCCGGCTTCGCGCGGGATATGCAGGAGCACCACAACCAGGGGGTCGAACTCGCCCTGATCATCCGCGATCGGACCGATGATGAACCGGTGCGGCTGCTCGCCTACGACATCGCCACGACGCAGGCCAAGCAGAGCGGGCAGATGTCGGGCTGGCTCGCCGTGTGGGGGCTGCCGCAATTCGCCCCGGAGCCGTCGATGACCTGGATGACCCGACCCGGGCTCTCCGGCGAGACCCACGACGGACCGCACACGGCCGGTTCCGACGCCGTGCACGTCGCCGGCGACCCAATGCCGGGGCTCGCTACGCCCGCACAGATTGCGGCGCTCACCGCGGCATCCGGCGTTGAAGCTGAACGCGAGTTTCTGGTCATCATGATCGCCCATCATCAGGGTGCGATCGAGATGGCTGAGGCGGTGCTGGACCGCAGCACGAACGCGACCGTGCAGTCGTTTGCGACCTCGGTCGTGCTGAGCCAGGAGTCCGAAATCGATCTGATGACCGGGATGCTCGCCGACCGTTCGTAGCCCTCCCCGGTGCGCGCCGGGCGGTCGGTGCGCCTCCGTGCGACGGGCGCCGGGGCCACCCTATGAACCGGGGCCCAGTCTATGAACTGAGCCCACGTTCCGGGTCCGGGCCCCGTGCACGATGGCGTCAGGGGGTGGCGCGATAGGTCAGAATTTCGGTGCCGTTGCCTTCGTCGTCGTCGTCAGGGGCCACCCGAATCGTCACGCAGCCCGAGTCGAGCGAGATCGAGAACGGGTTTCGAGTGACCGTATGCCCGGCCGTCGAGTACAGGCCGATTGGAAATTCCCGAGCGATCGTGCGCTGTGCGGTATCGATGAGTGCCAACCCGCCCAGCTCAAAGGCTCCGGATGCCCCGCTCAGCACCGCGATTCCGCTCGCGGCGATGAGACCCTCACCGAGAAAGCGGCAGTCCTGGTAGTCGATGAACCCGCTCGGATTCGGCCAATACGCGACCAACGCCCCAGCAACAGTCCAGGTGTAGAAGAACCGTGAGCCCCAGCTGGCGCCGTGCACGAGGCCATTCACCCGGTCGCAGACCACCCAGCTCACGTGGTCGGCGACCCGAAAGCGCTCCCGAACCTCGCCGGACGCCGGGTCGATCGTCATAATCATGCTCTGGCCGCCCGGGCGGTACTGCGCCACCGACACCCATACCGAACTGCCGTCGAAGTCGATGCCGCCCGGGTGGTACATCTCGCCGTCGCCCACGATCACATCCCGCTGCAGCGCTCCGCGCTCGTCGATGATGAACACGTGACCCACTCCACGGGTTTCGGCCTGAATCTCCACCGAAGACAGAAAGGTGAGTCCCGCGGCGAAGGCCAGCCCCTGCGGGTGGAAGGTGGCAAAGTCGAGCGGTAACCGATCGACCAGGTGCCAGGGCGTCTGCCGGTCGAGGCCGTCGAGTGCGTCGAGTGCGGGCATCAGCTCGCGCGTACGGCGGCGCGCCACAGGCCATACACTTCCGTCGCGGCCTCGGGGGCGGCCACCACGATGCCGCCGCGCCGAGGAAACGCGTTCGGAATCCCGTCTTCGTCAAGCACGACGCCACCGGCCTCCTGCACGATCAGGGTGCCGGCCAGATGGTCGACGGCGCTGAACTGGCCGATCACCGAGGCGGCTCCCCGTCCGGCGGCGATTCCCACGACGGTCAGCGTGGCTGAGCCCATCACCCGCATGATGCTGAACCGCTCGCCCAGCGCGGTCAGGAGTTCGATCATGCCCGGCCACGGCAGGTGCCCGGCGAGTTCCGTGTTTACGACCCGTCCGGCCAGCGACAGTGGTCCCTCGCCGGCTCGGGGCAGCGCCAGGGCAGCGCCATTGAGCCGGGCGCCCTGCCCGGCCACCGCTTCGAACAGGTCGCCGCGCCAGGGTTCGGACACGACGGCGACGTAGGGAACGTGATCCACCGCCAGGGCGAGTGAAAACGACGTCCATGGAATCAGGTTGGCGTAGTTTGTCGTGCCGTCGACCGGGTCGAGGTACCAGCACGGCACACCGGCCTGCGCCTCGCCGCCCATTTCTTCGCCGACGAAGTTGTGGCCGGGAAACTTGGCAGCAATCCGCGCGCGAACATGGGCCTCGACGGCAACGTCCACCTCGGTCACGAGGTCGCCGGGGTTCGCCTTGGTCGAAATTGTTCCCTTGTCGGCGGATCGGCTGTAGTCCTGCGCCCAGATCGCGAGTTCCCGGGCAATCGCACTGGCCTCGCGCAGCTCGTCCGCCGAAAACGCCGAAACCGCAGAGAAAGCCGCCGGCTCAGGCCCGACGGCCTCGCGCACGGTCTCGGCGAGCAGAGCCAACCGATTGGAGGTCACGGAATCCACGCCCAGCGCGAGCACCCACCGCATGATCGCGGCGCTATCGATCGTCCAGCAGGCGACCCGCAAGCCCAGAGCATGAATGTCGTCCACGAGCTTTTGGCTGAGCACGACATACTCTGCGTTCACAAAATCCGGCCGGAGCTCATCGAGCAACTCAAGCGGTGGCGCCTCGCGCCGGTCCCACGGCAGCCAGATGCTAGCCGCAGCATCCAGAGAACGGATGCGCCGCATCCCGGCCAAACTTCCACACCATGCGACGTCCAGGCCGCTTTCTCGCACTACGTCAAAAGCCGGTGCGGCCGGCGCTTCCTCGTCCATGTCGATAAGCAGCAGGGCTGGGGAATCTTCGAACAGCTTCAGCGCGTCTCGCAACAACGGGACACGAAGATCGTCGCCGCCCAACAGGGCGACCTGCGCGTAGGTCAGGTCCGAGATGGCGGCGTCGAAGCCCCACAACCGAAGGAGGCTCGCATCGTGCAGCAACACCACCTGGCCGTCACGGGTGACCCGAACGTCGACCTCGACGTAGTCCGCCCCCGCCGCAATCGCCGATCGAATCGCTGCGAGGGTATTCTCCCGAAAATTCTGGGAATCCCCGCGGTGAGCGGTGACAGCGGCGACCCGCTGGGCGGCCGCGCTGGGCGCGCTCATGCCGCCACCCCGGCGGCCGTGAGGAGCCGGCCCTGCCGAAAGGTAAGCGCCTTCTGGATGGCGGCGTGACCGCGATCGCCGGGCGCCGGTGGCAGCCCGGAGGCGAAGGCGCGAAGAGTGGCGTCATCGCGCTTCAGGTAGATTTCGTGAAAATGCCCGTGGGGCACGACGCGCTCGACGACGGCCGGGCGTGCATCGAATGATGCGTGCAGGGTGAACACCACGTCTTCCGGGCGAATGCCGATGACGTCGTCACCGGGCACGACGGCGCCGTTCACCAGCGAACCTTCGATCCGGTTCAGGCTGCCGATAAAGGTGGCGACGAATTCGGTTTCCGGCCGGGAATACAGCTCGGCCGGCCGGCTGAACTGCTCAATCTTTCCGGCGTTCATCACGGCGATTCGATCGGACATCGACATCGCCTCCTCCTGGTCGTGCGTCACGATCAGCGTCGTGATGCCCAGGCGCTGCTGAATTTCACGGATGTCCTCACGCACTTTCACCCGCAGCTTCGCGTCCAGGTTGCTGAGCGGTTCGTCCAGCAACAGCAGCTCCGGCTCCTGCACGAGGGCGCGTGCCAGGGCAACGCGCTGCTGCTCACCCCCGGAGATGCGGGCCGGCCGTGAGTTTTTGTGGTGCAGCAGGTTGACCAGCGCGAGGGCAGCATCCACTCGCTGCTCGATCTCCTTTTTGCCGAGTCGACGCAGTTTGAGGGGGAAGCCGACGTTCTTCACGACCGTCATGTGCGGCCACAGCGCATAGTTCTGAAACACCATGGCACTGGGCCGTTTCTCGGCACCGAGGGCGGACACCTCGCGGTCGTGCACCTGGATCGAGCCGGCGTCGGGCGCGAGGAATCCGGCGATCATGCGCAGGGTCGTGGTTTTTCCACAGCCGGAGGGGCCAAGCAGGGAGACCAGCTCCCCGTCCTGCACGGTCAGGTCGAGATTGTCGATGATGGTGCGACCGCCGAGCACCTTGTGGAGGCCGCGCACGCGCAGACCGCGCGAGCCGCCGGCATCCGTTTCAGGGTGTGTGGGTGTCGTGGAATGTATTTCTTCGATCAAAGTCATGGTCTTCTCTACACTTATTGCGATTGCCGGAGCGGAGCTATTTGATTTGGAATCCCTCGGCGAGCGTGCCGCCGACGATGTGTTTGTGTGCCGCCAGCAGCAGGGCGACCGAGGGGATAGCCAGCAGAATGGAGAACACAGCCGCCACCTGATTCGGGTAGTTGAGCACGAGGGTGTACATCTGCGTTGGCATGGTCATAATGTCGGGTGCGCCAATGAGATAGGTACCCTGCGCCTCGTCGAACGACGCCAGAAACGACATCACCGCGGCCACCAAAATTCCGGGCAGGGCCAGTGGGAAGGTCACGCTGAGGAACACTCGCAGCTTCGAGGCCCCGGCATCGCGCGCCGCTTCCTCGAGGCTGCGTGGCACCGCGGCGAAGGCGGCCGCAGGAATCCAGGTCATGAACACTACGGTTCCCAAAACGTGCACTATCAACACGCCCAGCACGGTACTCATTAGGTTGAACGCGTAAAACAGCGAGGCGATGGTGACGTATAGACCCATTTTCGGGAAGGCGTTGAGGGCGAACAGCCCGATCAGAAAGGTTCGCCGACCCCAGAATTCGTAGCGCGCGAAAGCATACGCGGCCGGCAGACAGATGCAGGCCGACACCAGCACGGTCAACGCGGCGAGCGCGAGCGAATTCTGCACCGCACGGCCGAGCGTTTCGTCGCCGAGCACCACGCTCCACCAGCGCAGGGTCCAGCCGTCCGGGCCGAGGTTGGGGAAGGTCCAGGATTCAGCAAATGCTCGAATGCCCAGCCAGGCCAGCGGGCCAAGAATGAAAACGACCATGAGGACGAAAAAGAGCCCGCTGAGCGGACCGCTGAAGTTGAGCCGCGCTGCGTCCTGGCGCGCGCGCTTGGTGACCATCGTCATCAGACTTTTCCCTGATCCTTTGCTGATCGAAAGTTGGCCCAGACATACGCTGCAGCGATACCGGATGCGATCACAAAGACGATGAAGGCCATCACGACGGATTGCTGTGGCTGGTTGAAGGCCGAGAAATAGTTGGACATGCTCACGCCGAGCATGTTGGGCGCATTGGGCCCGGTGAAGTACGGCACCGTGAAGGAGCCGACCACGCCGATCGCGGTGAACGTGACCGCGATCAGGATCGGTACGAAGGCCATGGGAATGAGAATGGATACGACAATGCGCAGAAACCCGGCACCGGCGTCCCGCGCCGCTTCGATCATGGCGTTGGGAATGGCCTGCAGGCCGGAGGCGATCATGAGTACCGCGAACGGCAGCGAGGTCCACACAGATCCGATCACCACGGCGACCATGGTGAAGGCCCACACCGGTGCCTCGACACCGAACTGCGCAAAGACGCTGCGCACGAAGCCGTCACCGGAGTAGAACGTGACGATTGCCCAGGAGGCGATGACCACCGGTATAAACAGCGGGATGATCGCCAGACCGGACAGCAGCCGGGCCATCCGTCCGTCACGGAGTTTGAGGAACAGCCCGATGCCCAGGGCCAGAAAAATGACGATGACCGTGCTGAGCGCTGTCACGCCGACGGTGACCGAGAGGTCGCGCAGGATGCGGGAGTTCGAGAGCACCTCAATATAGGCCGCCGGTGTTCCCCACCAGTTCTCGGCTTCGTGCACGTTCAGGCCGATCGAGGCGATCACGTGGTTCAGGCCACCGGTCAGGCCGATGCTGAACGCAAATGCCAGGACGATCGGGAATCCCACGAACAGCAGAATCAAAATGATCGGGGGGAGGGCAAGGAAGAAGCCCAACCGGCGACGCGCCACAGCCGGGGTGGCTATGGCGCGTCGCTTTGAGCCCCTGGTCGGGGCGAGAGTCACTGTCCCGGAACTTCCTGATCCCACAGGTTGCTCAAGTCACTGCCCATCTGAGAGAAGTAGCCCTTGCGCAGGTTGCCGGTATCGGCATCCTCGAACTCGTTCTGGATGTCGGCCGAAAGCAGGTCGAGGCTGATTGCAGGGAAGCCGGCGATCTCGTTCACGATCATTTCCTGAGCGTCGGGGGTCAGGACGAAGTTGGCGAGCTTGAGCGCACCCTCCTGGCGTGGGCTGGCAGCCGGAACGCCGAGGTAGGCCGCGCTTCCGGTGAAGGACGGGTCGGCGATCTGCGTGTAGTCCACGGACTCGCCAATCGCGCCGTTCTTCTTGCCGGAGATGAACATGTCGGACCAGACCGGCGCCATCGAGATTTCACCGCTCGCCAGCAGGTCCAGCGTCTGCTGGTTGCCGTTGGGGTAGAAACCATTCTGGTAGATGTACGGGTTCAGGCTGCGGAGTGTTTCGAACCCTTCGGTCCACTCGCTTTCCAGTTCCTTCTCGTAGCCGACGGTCATTTTTGCGCGGGCATCCTCAGAGACGTACTTGTCGAGGACCGTCGCGACGAAGGCCGAGCCGGATCCGCCGGACTTCGGGGAGTTGTAGGTGAATTCGCCCGGGTTCGCCTCAATCCATGCCAGCAGCTCGTCGAGGGTCTTCGGCGGTGTCGGGATGGTGGCGGTGTCGTATGCCAGCAGAACGACGGAGCCGCGGTAGGCGATCCCGCCGGCACCGCCGGCCTCGACGACGTCACCGGGAATGTCATTGAAGGCAGGAATTTCGTCCGCGGTCATCGGCGTCAGCAGTCCGGCCTCGGCGGCCATGGGCACGAATCCGCCGTCAACGAGGTCGAAGCCCGGGTCCTTTTCCTGCTCCGTGGCACTCGTCAGCTTGGCCATCGTCTGGGCATCGTGCTCGCCGTGCAGATCGAGGTTGACCGCGACGGTGTAACCGGGGTTCTCCTCTTCGAAGGCGGGAATGAGGTGGTCTTCCCACAGCGCCTGGATGTTTTCACCGCCACTGATGAGTACCGTGAGGGCCTGATCGGCCGTCCCATCGGTGTCCAGCGATGTTGCGGCGCTGCTCTGCACGCATCCGGCTAAGGCCAGGATCGCGACTGATGCTACGGCTGTGGCGGCAAGGAGCCGAGTTTTTTTCATTACTGTCCGTCTGCTATTTGGGCGATGAGTAAGCCCCAATCTGGGGCACACCCATCTTCCAAAATGCGGGTGACCAGCACATTGCCCGAAGGTAAACAGAAAACGGTGCCCCGTCGACGCGAAGGTGAACGCAGATCCCGTGGCACCGTGCGGGTCGGGCCCACCCTCGGGAACCGGGCCCACCCTCGGGAACCGGGCCCATGATCTATCATGGGCCCCCTTCCCCGGCCCGGGCCCGGGAAGTTTAGGAGGTGGGGCTCGATGTGATCTGGCGGGCGTAGAGGCTGGCGTAGACGGCGCCTCGGGCCAGCAGTTCGGCGTGGGTGCCGCGCTCGACGATGCGGCCGGCGTCGACGACGAAGATCACGTCGGCGTCGACGATCGTCGACAGGCGGTGGGCGATCGCGATGGTCGTGCGGCCGTGACTGGCCGTGTCGAGTGCGGCCTGCACGACGCTCTCCGAGATGGAGTCGAGCGCGCTCGTGGCCTCGTCAAGAATGAGTACCGGCGGGTCCTTCAGCAGCACCCGGGCAATAGCGATGCGCTGCTTCTCGCCGCCGGACAGCCGGTAGCCGCGCTCCCCCACCATGGTGTCGTACTTCGCCGGAAAGGAGTCGATCGTGTCGTGGATGTTGGCGGCGCGCGCCGCCGCGATCAGCTCGGCATCCGTTGCCTCGGGTTTCGCGTAACGCAGGTTCTCGGCGATAGTCGCGTGAAACAGGTAGGTTTCCTGACTGACGATGCCGATGTGCGATACGAGTGACTCCTGCTGCAGGTCCCGCACGTCGACCCCGGAGAACATCACCCGGCCGGCCGAGACCTCGTAAAAGCGCGGAATAAGGTACGAAACGGTGGTCTTTCCGGCTCCGGACGGCCCGACAAAGGCCGCGAACTGGCCCGGCTCGATTGTCAGGGACACGTCGTCGAGGGTCGGGCGGGCGTCGCCGCCGGCATCCGGGTAGGCAAACCGCACGCGGTCGAACTCGACCCGGCCCCGATCGGTGCCGGCCGTCGGCACGAGCACCGCGTCGGGCTTGTCGCTGATCGCCGGCTTCAGGTCGAGGTATTCAAAGATGCGCGCAAACAGTGCTGATGAGGTTTGCAGGTCGAGGGCGACCCGCATGAGTCCGAGCAGTGGAAAGATCAGCCGGGACTGCACGGTCGTGAAGGCCACGATCGTGCCGGGGGTGATCTCGGTCACTCCGTTGAAAACCAGCGCGCCGGCCACGAGGTAGACGATCGCGGGAATCGCCGACAGGAACACGCTCACGGTGGCGAAGAACCACTGGCCGCTCATCTGCTGGCTCACCTGCAGCCGCACCTGGTTGCGGTTCTCCTGCGCATACCGATCGATCTCGTTCTGCTGCCGGGTGAAGCTCTTCGACAGCAGAATTCCCGACACGCTCAGTGTCTCCTGGGTGATCGCGGTCATGTCCGAGAGCGACTCCTGGGTCTTTCCGGCGATGCGCGCCCGCACCTGCCCGACCCGGCGCTGGGCGAACACCAGAACCGGCATCAGCACGACCGCCACGATGGTCAACTGCCAGTTGAGCAGCAGCATCGCCACGAAGGCCGCGATCACCGTGACCGTGTTGCCCAGGATGCTGGAAATCGTGTTGGTCAGCACCGTCGCAACACCGCCGACATCGTTTTGCAGCCGCGACTGAATCACGCCGGTCTTGGTCTTGGTGAAGAAACTCAGTTCCATAGCCTGCAGGTGCGTGAACAGTCGCACCCGCAGGGCGCCCATCACCTTGTTGCCGACGCTCGCGGTGAGCCAGGTTTGCCAGACGCCGAGCAGCGCGTTGACCAGAAAGACGCCGAGCATCAGCGCAACGAGAACGCCAAGCACCGAGAGGTTAGGGGTGTCGCCGGGCGGAAAGAGGCCGTCGTCGAAAGCCCGCTGGGTGAGCAGCGGCGGCACGACCGAGAGGGCTGCGCTGATCAGAACGAGTACGACCGTGACGATGAGGATGTTGCGGTGCGGCGCGAACAGATCGGTGATGCGGGCGAGCAGGTGCGGGATGCGCGGGGCGAGCGCGTTCTCGGCGCGCTGCGCCGCGGTATCCGCTCCACTGACTCGCTTGCGGGGGCGCTCCACCCCCGCCTGCTGCCGCGGGCCGTGGCCAGGGGCCCCGTGCATTCCACTCATGCACTTACTCTAAACGCAGCTGTGGACTACTTTTTCGGTCGGCAGCAAAGCAGCGCACACCACGCCGCGAGGCGGATGTCGCGACTCGGCCCAGGAACCTCCGTCAATTCCAGTTCAACCGGGCCACGACAGCTGCGTGATCGGTCGGCCACGCATTCTCAAGGTGGTGGCCTAGAACGCTCGCACCCAGGCCAACTTGGCGGTTTTCACCGATGCGGCGCTTTGGGGGTGCCTCGCTCTCTGCCTCACCGGCTACGGTATACGCCGCTAAGGCGCGCGCACCCCGGCTAAAGATGAAGTCAATCCGGTCCCGAGGTTCCTCATCGGATGGGATGATCGGCGACCAGGTGTGCCCGGGCGCGACACCAACATTGGGATGAACGACTCGAAATGCATCGGCGTACCCCGCGACCTCGAGCATGCGTGAAGTGGGCCACTCGACAGTATTGGCGCGGTGTCCCGGCTTCCAGTCCAGATGCGAGGGCGCGTTGAAATCACCCATGATGAGAATGGAATCCTGTGCAGACACAACGCCCTCGCGCTCGAGCCGGCCCTGTTCAGACAAGATTTTCGCGAGCTCGCCTGTGCGTCGGCGTTCGCCCCGGCTGGCGAGGGTATAGCGCGCAGGAATGCGCGCATCATCGGCCGTATAGGGGCCGTAGTCCGAGTGCCACAGGTGCGCTGACCACACCGTGACGGCGCCGGTCGGTGTGAAAACGGTGGCACAGGTTGCGAAGGGATCGGTCTCGGTCTGATGAAGCGACAGTGGATACGGACTTATCACCGCGGTGTCATGACCCTGTTGCGCGATATTCCACCCCATCGCCGCCGCCAACCGACGGCCATGATCCCCGAAAGACTCCTGCAGGGCCACGATCGAGTGGGAAGATTCCCGAAGGTACGCGACCTGCTTGGCGTGGCCGTCGTTGGAGTGGCATCCGCCGAACCAGAGATTCCAGGTCATGGCGGTCACACCCTGCTCCGGCGATTCCGGAGTGAACGTAGCGGGCGCCGCTGTCTGAGGAGCTGCGGACTGTGCCACTGGCCCGGTTGTCCGCACGGTGAATTCACCGGTCCGCCCATTCCATTCCGGTACTAAACCATCCGTCACCAGCAGAAAACGATAGGTCCCGTCGGGCAGGTGGGCCAGATCTATTGAGAGTGATTCCCCATCGTTGGGCACGGATGCCGATGCCACGGGTAGACCTGCCGGCAGCTCGTTCCACAGACAGTCACTCTGGGCATAAACCTGCACCCGCGCCGTTTGTTCGGCTGGATATTGGCACTGCACGGTCAAAGTCGACGTCGCCGCGTCGAAGGAGCCCCCGACGAGAGTGTACGGCCCGACCTGCGCGGGCTTCTCCCGTTCCAAGATACGGGCCCAATCGACGAGTTCTTCTTCGAGCAGAGTGGTGTGCCGCACGTGGCAGGTGAGGACCACTTTCGGGTCAGCGTTGACGCCGACAACGAGCAGGCCGGCACTCATGGCAGCCAACGCCCCCACCGCCGAGTCTTCAAAGGCGACGGCTGTCTCGGCGGTTACCGACGGATCGAGTTCGTGCAGTTTGCGGAGGGCAGCCACGTACAGCTCGGGAGCGGGTTTGCCCGCCGACACCTCATCCCGGGCGACGGAACACGTGATCAAGTCCCGCACACCGATACGTTCCAGAATCTGGTCGAGCAGCGCACGCGGACTGTTTGACGCGACCGCGACGGGGAATCGTGACGCGAGTTCACTCACCAGGGCCACAGCTCCCGGCATCGCGGTCGCCTCCTGGGCGATGAGGGATTGAAATTCTTCGGACAGCGACACCTCCAATTTGTTTACCGAGGGGGTCGGAAGCCCGGCAGCGAGGAGGATCGTCACAAGCTGCGCGGCCACGTCGTCTATTGCGCCACCACGAAAACCGGCCAGGTCGGTCAGGGTTGTGCCGCGCTCGTTCGCGCACGCAGCCACGGCACGCAACCAGAGGTCCTCGGTGTCCGCGAGTAGTCCGTCGCAGTCAAAAATGATCGCGGATGCTGCGCTCGGCAGCAAGCTCGCGCTCACGTCAATGCTGGTGTTGAGAAATTGGGCTTGCATTTATGCCTCCATCCGAAGCGCCGGGCGCCCCGTAAGTCGAACCCGAACTCTCAGGCCGATCGCTAATTTGGCTGCGCTAGCCGAGGGAACGTCGACCTTGATCTCGGAACTTCCGTGACTAATGTCACCCTCGATCTTGGCCGTGATGCGAGTCGTCGCACCGCGGTAAACGTGGGAAATGATGTGGGCAGATCCGCGCTCGGACGCCTCAAGCATGAGCAATTCGGGCCGCACATAGAGCAAATCACGATCGCCATCACGGTGGGGCGTCCAGAGCTCGGGGACGGCCGCGCCGCGGGCGACGGCGAGCTGGTTCGTCGTACCAACGAAGCGAGCAACGAAATCAGTGCTCGGTTGGTCGTAGAGAACCCCCGGCTGATCAATCTGTTCGATTCCACCGCCCCGCATGACCGCCACCCGATCGGCCATCGCTAGCGCTTCATCCTGGTCATGGGTGACGAAGAGCATCGTGATCCCGAGCCGGAGTTGCAGATTGCGAATCTCCTCCCGAAGTGAGGCGCGCACCCTGGCATCCAGAGCCGACAGGGGTTCATCCAAGAGCAGCACCCGAGGCTCAACGGCGAGCGCTCGTGCGAGCGCGACGCGCTGTTGTTGTCCGCCGGACAGTTGGGCCGGAAACCGATCTGCGAAACCGGGCAGCCCGACCAGCTCAAGCAAAGAGGTCAGTTTCGCTACCCGCTTGGCCTTGCCTTCGCGTCGCACGACGAGTCCGAACGATACGTTGTCGGCCACACTGAGGTTGGGAAACAGACTGTACGACTGAAACACCATGCCAATGCCGCGACGGTGGGCCGGGACCTGCAATACATCGCGCCCGTCCACCGTGAGAGTACCGTTCGACGCGGTCTCGAACCCGGCAAGAATTCGCAGCGCTGTTGTTTTTCCGCAGCCAGAAGGGCCGAGCAGTGCAACAAATTCCCCGGGTTCGACAGTGAGGTCAAGGCCAGTGAGCACGGTGGTATCACCAAATTTCTTGCTCACCGAGGTGTACTCGATACGCGCCCCCGTTGCACTTCGGGGGTGAGCGATTGTTGCTGTAAGCGTCACGATTCGTGTCCTTTCAAGGCCAGGGCGCGCGCGGGAGCTGCCCGTCCGGCGAGTACGGTCATGGCGATCAACAGTGCCCAGGTGAGGGCGTTAATGAGGAGGGACATGGAAATGGACGCGCGAAAATTGGATCCGGCAATTTGGGTGAGCCAAACCGGCAGAGTTCGATAGCCAAGCGTCACCGCCATCGTGAATTCACCCAGGCACAGTGCGATACAGAAGAAGACACAGAAGATGACCGGCCCTTTAATGTTGGGCAGGATGACCCGCCGGAGCACTGTGGCGCCGCTCGCCCCGAGTGAATGTGCGCTCTCGACGAGGGTGCGCAGATCAATGGTGCGCAGACCAGCATCGAGCGATCGAAATACGAATGGCAGGGTTAAGACGATGTAGCTGCCGATCAGAACGATGGGCAGGTCGGGGTTTTGCAGCAGCTGGCTGATCTGAGCCGGCACGGAACCGCGACCGAAACTGGCCATGCTGCGCAGCACGGTGACTAATCCGGCCGCTAGAGCGATTGACGGTACGACGAGGGGGATCGTGCAGACGATCTCAATAATGGGGCGCCACCGGGGCGCCTTCAGGTGGAGATACACCATGGTCGGAACCATAATGGCCAGCAGCCCGAAAACGGTCAGAACGGTTATGAGCAGCGTCAGCGAAAGCGCACCGAAAAATCCGGGGTCACGCACCGATTCCAGATACGGCTCAAAGGTGAATCCGATGGTGGGTACGTAGATGCTGAAGGCTAAAGCGCAGAGCATCGGCACTGCAATGTAGAGCGCCACCAAGATGATCAAGGCCCAGCTGAGCCCCGGCGCCACGATACGGATGCCGCGCGCCGCACGCGTCGGCTGCTTCATTTGAACCATCTCAGACTCCGTTTCTGCAGCGGCATGTAGACGAGTAAGACCAGCAGGGCCACGATGATCATGTTGACACCCAGTGCCATAGCCACATTCTCCTGTCCGGCCAAGTTGCCACCGGCCAGTCCACTGTCGATGCGGAGGGTAATGAGGGGTACTCCGCCGCCTCCGATCAGGGCCGCGGCCGAGGCGTGGGTCGCAAACGACGCGCCAAAGAGCAGGACAAATCCGGCCAGAATCGCCGGAGTGGCGATCGGCAAGCCGACCTTCTTCCAGAAGTGCCAGCTGGTTGCCCCGACGGAGGCTGCCGCCTCCTTCCACTCCAAGCGCAGGCCGGCCAGGGTGGGCAAAACAACCATGACCATGGTCGGTATCAGAAAATACTGATACATCAGAATGAGTCCGCCGCTGCTGTAGAGGGTGAAACCCCGGTCCGTCAGTGACAGGAGCCCCGTCATGATGCCGGCGTTCCCGACCGCCGCGATGAAGGAGAACGCGAGCGGAACGCCTCCGGAATTGGCCAGCACGCTCGTGAGCACGGTGACCACGGCGGTGAGTTTCTTGGAGCGCGTAGTGAGAATAGCCTGCGCGAGGGCCAGACCGATAATGCCGCCGGTCAGTGCGGCTATCAGGCTAATCTGCAGGCTGTTCTGCATTGCCTCCCAGGACGCGCCCCGGAAACTGGCCACAAAGTTGGCCAGGCTGGGCACGTAGCTTCCCGGGTCGTTGACGTCGGCGACTCGAAACGCCGACAGCACGATGCCGAAGACCGGCACGCCCAGAAAAAATGCGATGAAGACTAGGAAAGGGATCAGTCCCATGAACGAGGAGTCGCCGCGGCGCTCGGGCCGAACGGGCGACGAATGAACGATATCCGTTGCCCGGTCGACCGAATCAGTGCCGGAGGGTGCGTCGCTCCTAGCCACCGTGAACGTCACGAGGCGACCGCTGCGTCCCACTTCTCAGCCAGGAGCAGGTTGGCGGCGCTGCGCTGGGCTTCGGACGGAAATTCGAAGCCCTTCGTGACGGTCGGGAGCCTATCGGCCGCAGCCGTGTCGAGAGCACCGGATTCGACCAGGGCGTCAAAACGCACGGGTCGGGTGTAGCCATTGAGCAGGATATTCTGGCCCTCGTCGGAGTACATGAACTCGATCCAGAGGCGTGCCGCAGCGGGGTGCGGGGCATCTGCATTGATCGACGCGGCGTAGTAAGACGCCATGGTTCCGTCGGTCGGGATGGCAACTTTAAAATCGACACCAGCTGCGGCAGTGTCATCGGCGGCTGCCAAATTCAGGTAGTCCCAGTTGATAATGATGGGGGTTTCACCGGTTTCCAGCGTTCCAGCGTTGGCCTCGACGGGAATGAGGATGCCGCTCGCCGACAACTCCGCCATGAAGTCGATGCCCGGCTGGATGTCGTCGAGACTGCCGCCCATCGCCATCGCTGCGGCCCAAACCGCGTTGAAGCCGGATTCGCCCTGGGCAGGGTTTCCGGTGAGGGCGACCTTGCCGGCGTACTGCGGGTCGTCGAGTTCGGCGAAAGAGCTGGGACACACCGCCACCGCCGCCGCGTCACACCCGATGGTGACATAACCGCCGTACTGGTTCGTCCACCGTCCATCGGTGTCCGTCAGCGCCGGGTCAATGTCAGCGACCGTGGCAGGACGATATTCAGCCAGGAGCCCCTCCGCACTGGCGCTGTTGGCGAAGGAAACTCCGGTGTCGAGGTAGTCGAGAGACCGGCTCTGGCCAATGCGGTTCTTGATGGCATTGATCTGGTCCTGGCTGGAACCGGCCGAGGTGTCGTTGTCGACTTCAATGCCGTAGGTCGCCGTGAATTCCTCGACCAACACCCCATAGTTTGCCCAGTCCGGATACAGTCCCATGACGTTCAGGGTTCCTTCAGCCTGCGCAGCAGTGATAAGGCTGTCCAGCCCCCCGCCGGCTTCGACCGAGGTAGCGGCGGCCCAACCGACGTCCGCGGCAGCGTCAGTGGAGGTGCTGGCACAACCAGACAGGCCAATCGCGCCGACAAGCAGGATTGCGGGCAGATAACGGCGGTGCGACGTGTTCATTGAAATCCTCTTCAGCCAGAATGATCGTGTACCGGTGGGTCACCGACGGAGACTCCCGAGACAAAAGATCATCGCTCACCCAACTTCTCTAGTGAACTTTGATCTTTGACGTTCGAAGTTCACTAGAGAAGTTGGGCCGGGATGGGTAAATTGAGTGACGAGTAGGTAAACGCTCGGTGAACCCCCAGTGCGTGAGTCCGGTGCGGTCGTCGCACGTTGCGGTGACGCAATACTTTGGACAGTGATCCAGGCTGGGCGCTCAGAGCGCGGCCGTACAGAGTGAGGTTGGGCGTGGCGCGGTATCACGACATTGCAGAAGCCGTTCGAGGCGCAATTACCAGGGGCTTCTATGAGCGCGGAAGTCAGCTGCCCAGCGAACGTGAGCTCTCGGAAGAATTCGACGTTGCTCCCGGTACCATCCGGCAGGCGCTGGGCGAACTCGAAACGGAGGGGGTCCTGGCCTCCCGTCGTGGCAGTCGGCGCACCGTCGTCGGCGAGCCGCGGCCAGCCGCCACGTTCGAAGAATTTCGAAGTTTTGCCCAATGGGCGTCGTTGCGCGGGCGCGTTCCAGCCGGCCACGTCATCTCGGGGGTGTGGCAGGACGCTTCGCCGCTCGACCGCGAGGAACTTAGGCTACCGACAGCCGCTCGCGTGTTCTGCGTTGTGCGGGTACGCCTGCTTGACGGCAGCGCCATCATGGTGGAGCGCACCCGCTACCGGGACTCGGTCGGCGCCGAGGTGGAGCAGATTCCGTCCGAATGCCCGTCGGTGACTGCCTGGCTCGCGGCGGCGGCCGACATCACTTTCTCCCGCGCGGAGCATCAGTTTTCCGCCTGCCCAGCAGGGGTGGAAGACGCGCGGCTGCTCAATGTGCGCCGCGGGTCCCCGCTGCTCATGCACAAGCGCGTTAGCTTCAGCCGCGACGGCCTACCTCTGGAGTGGTCAGTCGACCGTTACGTCGCCGGCACCATCAGCCTCGTCGTCGACAACTCCCTCAACGCCAACGCCTTGCGCTGGGAATGACGACCGAGGGCCACCCCGCCGGGGTCGGCCCCGGTAACCATTCACCGGAGATCCGCAGGCCCACCTACCCCTTGGTAGACCCGGCCAGCAGGCCCCGCACGAAGAAGCGTTGCAGGGAGAAGAACACGATCAGCGGCACCAGAATAGACAGGAACGCACCGGCCGTGAGCAGATGCCAGTCCTGGCCGCGGGCGCCGGAGAGTTCGGCGAGCAGCTTGGTCATCGGGGCAACCGCGCCGTCGGCGAAAATTAGCGCCACCAGCAGGTCGTTCCAGACCCACAGAAACTGGAAGATGGCGATCGAGGCGATGGCCGGCATGGTCAGGGGCAACACGATGCGGAAGAAGATCTGCCCGTGGCCAGCGCCATCAACCCGAGCGGCTTCAATGACTTCGGCCGGTATCTCCGAGACGAAGTTGTGCAGCAGATAGATGGCCAGCGGCAGGGCAAACATGGTGTGCGCGATCCAGACCTGCGAGTAGCCGCTGCCCGGGTTGAGCGCCGCGACCACCGGGTAGCCGAAGAGCGTGCCGCCGGAGAAGAACTGCAACAACGGAACGAGCGCCATCTGAATCGGCACGATTTGCAGGGCGAAGACTCCGATGAACATCACGTTCTTGCCGCGAAAATCGATCCAGGCAAAGGCGTAGGCCGCAAGGCTGGCAATCATCAACGGGATGAGCGTGGCCGGGAGGGTGATTGCGATCGAGTTAATGAACGACCCGGCCAGATTGATCTGGCTATTGCCGGCGGCCAGAGCCGTGATGTAGTTGTCGAAGGTGACCCCGGTGTTGGTGAAGATGGTCCACCAGCCGGTGGTGCGCACTTCCTGCGCCGGTCGGAATGACGACACCAGCAGGCCCAAGGTAGGGATAGACCAGAGCACCGCGATGATAAGCGCCCCGATGGTCGCTCCGCGGCTGGTCAACCGCTTCTTGGTCTTGCGGGCGATCGTTGCTTCCGCGCTCCGGGCACTGCGGCGCTTAGTGGTGGCGTCTACCGGAATGACCGCGCTCATCGGATTTCCCTCTGCTTCTTAATCTGGCGGGCGTTATACACAACGATCGGAAGCACCAGCAGGAAGAGCACCAGAGCGAAGGCGGCGGAGCGGCCCTGCTCGAAGTTCTTGAACTGGGTATACATTTCGTTGGCCACGACGCTGGTCTCGTTATTGCCGGCCGTCGTGGTGCGCACAATGTCGAAGACCTTGAGCGAAATAATAGAAATTGTCGTCAGAACTACGACGAGGGCGCCGCGGATGCCCGGAACGGTCACGTTCACGAACTGCTGCCAGGCGTTGGTTCCGTCGAGTTCGGCGGCCTCCATCTGCTCGGTCGGTACGCCTTTAATGGCGGCCGAGAGCACGACCATCGCAAATCCGGTCTGCACCCAGATCAGAATCACGATCAAGAACAGGGTGTTGAACGGAGAGAAGGAGAGAAAGTCGACCGGCTGGCCGCCAAACAACACCACGATCTGATTGAGCAGGCCGATCTGCTCCTGATCGGCCGGGCGGGCCGTGTAGACGAAACGCCAGATGATGGATGCCCCCACCAGCGAAATAGCCATCGGCATAAAGACCAGAATTTTGAAGTATTTTTCACCGCGGCTCTTGTCGATGAATACCGCGTAGGCGAGGCCGGCAATGGTCGAGACGGTCGGGACGATGAGCACCCAGACGATCGTGTTGAGCACGATGCGCACGTTTTCGGGCTGGGTGAAGATCCAGACGAAGTTCTCCAGGCCGACGAACCGGTCACCGCGAGCGCTCATGAAGGCCTGCACGGTGGTTTGAATCGTCGGAATGACCAGGCCGATGGCCAGCAGGAGCATGGCGGGAGCGAGAAAACCAACCAACTGAAATAGGTACCCAGCGCCCTTGCGCGATCGATAGTCGATATAGAAGAAGCCGAGGCCCAACACACCGGCACCGATGATGGCCCAGGTGTAGGAGTTGGCCACCAGCAGAATAATCAGGGGTGCCAGAACGCAGACGGCGAGACGAATGACCGTGTAGATGCGGCCAGAGCGGGGGGCAATCTCTACAAAGAACAAGATGGCACCGACAACGACACCGAAAGCCAGAATGACGATCGGAACTTGTGCCAGCGCTGGTAATTGCGCCAGCCAGGAGAAGAATGCGGACATCTGAAACCTTTCGAGTACGGCAGTGAACCCTGGTATTCGCTCGACAACCGGTGAAAACGTATACGCAACGTACGCCTGTCACGCACGGTGTGCCGCCCGTTTCTGAAGGCGGGCGGCACACCGTTTCATGCCTGAGTGTTGACTGTTTCAGGCTAGCTCGACGGCCAACCCGCTTCGATGCTGGTGAGCACCTCGCTGGTCGGCGTGCCGTTGATCCAGCTCACCATTCCCTTCCAGAACGTTCCGGCTCCCACGGCACCCGGCATCAGGTCGGAGCCATCGAAACGGAAAGTGGTGTCCGGGTCCTGCAGGATCTTGATCGCTTCCTGCAGGATGGGGCTCGTCGCCTTGCTGGCATCGAGTCCCTTGTTGGCGCTGATCACACCGCCCAGGCCCACCCGGCTGTTGGCCCAGTCGGCGCTGGAGAGGTACTCCAGAACTGCCTGCGTGTCGGCATCGTCGGAGAATGCACCGACGATTTCGCCACCACCGGTAACAGCCTGGCCGCCCGCCTCAACGGACGGGGTGATGAAAGCCCAGACGTCAGCATCGGGACCGACCTCGCCACCGGCATCCGTGATGAAACCATCAAAGAACGATGCCTGGTGGGTCATCGCACAGGTTCCGTCAGAGACAGGGATGGCAACGTCACCGAAGGGGGTGCTGTTGATCGATGCAACGTCGCCGTAGGTGGCATTGACAAAGGCCGGGTTGAGCAAAATTTCGCCCACCGAGTCGAAGGCCGACGCGATGGCCGGGTCGGTGAAGGGAATCTCGTTGGCGACCCACTTGTCGTAGGTCTCGGCGCCGGCCTCGCGCAGCACCAGGTCTTCGACCCAGTCGGTTCCCGGCCACCCGGTGGCGTCGCCAGAGCCGAAGCCCGCGCACCATGGGGCCGCGCCGGTCTTTTCCTGGATGGTCTGGGTAACGGCGAGCAGCTCGTCCCACGTCGTGGGCACTTCAACGCCCCACTCCGCAAACTTCGCCGGCGAATACCAGACAAAACCCTTGACGCTCGCCATGAGGGGGGCGCCGTAGAAGACGTCGTCGACCGTGCCGTAGGCCTTCCAGTCGGCCGACCAGTTCTCGTCGGCGTTCGCCTCGACGGCCGCCGGGGCGGGCTTCAGGAAGTCGCGGGAGGCCAGGTCCTTCATGAGGCCGGGCTGTGGGAAAATCGCGATATCGGGGGCATTGCCACCCTGGGCGCGAATGGAGATCTGCGACTCGAACTCCTTCGACGATTCGTACTGAATGTCAATGTTGTTGTCTGCTGCCCAGCCGGCCCAGGACTCTTCGAGCAGCTTGGCCTCGGTGTCGGCGATCGTGCCATAGATGGTGACGACGCCGTCGCCCTCGGCGCCAGCTTCATTGGTGGTAGCTCCCGGGCCGCCGGAGCAAGCGGTTAGGGCCAGACCCGCGATCGCCGCCAGGGCGAGCGGTGCTGTAATTCGACGGTGCAGGGAAGACCGCATCTTTTTTCTCCTCATTGAGTGGTGCTTGGTCGAGTGGTGGTGCTGAGATTCTGCCAGGGCGGGTAGCTCCGGACTAGTGGCACCGGCCCAGAATAAGCTATTTCTGCCACAACTCGGGAACCGGTTCCACACCATAAATTACGTCACCCGATCAGCGATAGCAACCCTGCAAAGATAACAAAATGGCAAAGATCCAAAACCTGCCGCTGGAAACCGTCCATGTGTGGCGGAACATCAGCAGAGAATCAGGGGTTATCATGGAACCGGTTCCATGATGCGCCAACCCGCGCTATCGTGCCTGAGGACCAGTCGCCAAAGACGGAGACCAGATGAGTTCAATTGCCGATGTCGCGCGCCTCGCCGATGTGGCCAAGGCCACTGCCAGCCGGGCGCTGAGCGGCCGGGGCTACGTCTCGGCCGAGACCCGCCAGAAGGTTGTCGACGCGGCCAGGCAGCTCGGTTACGTTGCGTCACAAAACGCCGCCAGCCTGGTGACCGGCCGAACCAAGAGCGTCGGGGTGATCATTCCTTTTATTAATCGTTGGTTCTTCGCCGAGGTGCTGGAAGGCGTGGAAGAGGCACTGCTCGAGCAGGGCTATGACATGACCCTGTACAACCTGCCCCTGGCCTCCCCCGAACGCGAGCGCGTCTTTGAGTTCTTTCTAGCCCGCAAGCGTTTCGACGGCATTATCTCGGTGGGCGTTGCCCTGAGCGACGCCGAGGTCAATCATCTACATCGTCTGGGGCGCCCGCTGGTCGGGATCGGCGGCGCTATTCGCGGCGTGCCCACCATTTCCATCGACGACGTTGCCGCTGCCAGGCTGGCCACAGAGCACCTGCTCAGCCTCGGGCATCGCGACATCGTGCACGTCGGCGGCAGTCGGGTCAATGAGATGGATTTTCACGTGCACAGAAACCGCTACGGCGGTTTCGAGGCGGCCATGACGGCGGCGGGTTTACCGGTGCAAGGATGCCTTCATACCTCTGAATTCACCGTTCCCGGCGGCCATGAGCGCGGCCTGGCCCTCCTGGGCGACCCCCGGCAGCGACCGACCGCAATCTTCGCGGCAAGCGACGAGATCGCGATTGGACTCATTGTCGCGGCTCGGGAATTGGGTATCCAGGTGCCAGCAGAGCTCAGCGTGATCGGAATCGACGGGCATCCATATTCCACAATGTTTCGTCTCACAACACTGGAGCAGCATCCGCGTCGGCAGGGCCAGCTCGCGGTTGCCTCGCTACTGGCCGAGTTTGAGAACCCAACGCTTGGTGGGCACGATGACGCGTCCACCGTGCTCCAGACGAACCTCGTTATTCGTTCGAGCACGAGCGCGCCACGTCAACCGACCGTCTCGGGTTCCTGACAACACACCTGCGCGAGCGCGGCATCCGCTGTGGGTAACGCTCATCAGGCCCGCTGGGGTACGACAAAGGGGCGCCGTCTCCTTTCGGAAACGACGCCCCTTGCACGCTGATCAGTCCGAAGACTGGTCGGCTACGCCTCAATCAGAGCCCCTATGGGGCGTTGATTACTTGAGGGTAACGGTTGCGCCGGCCTCTTCGAGGGAAGCCTTGGCCTTCTCGGCAGCATCCTTGGCAACGCCCTCGAGGACGGCCTTCGGCGCGCCATCGACAACGGCCTTGGCCTCGCCGAGGCCCAGGCTGGTGAGCTCGCGCACAACCTTGATGACCTGGATCTTCTTGTCGCCAACGGCGTCAAGGATGACGTCGAACGCGGTCTGCTCTTCGACCTCTTCAGCAGCAGCGGCGGGGCCAGCGGCTCCGGCAGCGGCGACGGGAGCGGCTGCGGTGACCTCGAAGGTCTCCTCGAACGCCTTGACGAACTCGGAGAGCTCGATGAGGGTCAGGCCCTTGAACTGCTCAAGCAGGTCTTCAGTGGAAAGCTTTGCCATGATGTACTCCTATTAGTTTCTTAAAAATTCGTGAACCGTGAACCAGGCAGGTGCCTAGTTCGCGGACTCCTGCTTCTCACGCAGCGCGTCGATGGTGCGAACAGCCTTCGACAGCGGTGCCTGGAAGAGATAAGCGGCTCCGAACAGCGATGCCTTGAAGGCGCCGGCCAGCTTGGCCAGCAGCACCTCGCGGGACTCGAGGTCGGCAAGCTTGCCAACCTCCGCTGCGGTGAGCGGGTTACCGTCAAAGTAACCGCCCTTTACCACCAGGAGAGGGTTTGCCTTGGTAAAGGCACGCAGGGTCTTCGCGACGGCGACGGGGTCTCCGTGTACGAAGGCAATAGCGGACGGACCGACAAGTTCCTCGTCGAACGAGGTGATGCCGGCATTGTTGGCCGCAATCTTGGTGAGCGTGTTCTTTACCACGGCGTACGTG
Organism: Cryobacterium sp. TMS1-20-1; assembly: GCF_004402355.1. Classification (NCBI taxonomy): domain Bacteria; kingdom Bacillati; phylum Actinomycetota; class Actinomycetes; order Micrococcales; family Microbacteriaceae; genus Cryobacterium; species Cryobacterium sp. TMS1-20-1. Next base: position 80,567 of record NZ_SOGF01000057.1, read on the forward strand.
GCGTCCTCACTGATGGACTTACGCAGGCTCTTGAGCTGCGCAACAGTGAGACCGCGGTACTCGGTGAGCAGAACGGCGGTCGAGCTCTGGAATTTCTCCGTAAGCTCGGCGACCGTTGCTTCCTTGTTCGCCATGGTGCTCCTCATTAATAATCATGTGCCGGGTAGCCCGGGGCGCAGACATGAAAAAAGCTCCAGCGCAGGGCGCCGGAGCTTGGGGAACAATCCAAAAGACTGTAACTGAACTTCGAACACCTGCGCGGGCCGTTCACGTGAATGAACCTTCGTCTGCACTTCTGTCTTTCGACATAGCGCAGCAACCGGCGGTCTGTGGCTGAGGTTCACCTTACGGCAGGTTGCGGGCGCGCGCAAATCAGCATCCGCTTACCGGCCAGTGTCGCGTCTGCCGACTCGAAATGGTTGACATGCATCCACTACCTGCCTATCGTTGATATCTGTCAACCGCTTAAGGAGTCGCATGGCCCGCGCCAGTCGAACCGCTCGAGAGCCGGCCCCCGACGGTTCGATGACCCACCGCCAGGTGCTCGAAGCCCTGTCGGGCCTGCTGCTGGGCATGTTCGTGTCGATTCTGGCGAACACCGTCGTGAGCACGTCGCTGCCGCTCATTCTGAGTGACCTCAAGGGCTCGCAGTCGGCCTATACCTGGGTCGTCACGGCGACGCTGCTCGCTACGACGGTGAGCACGCCCATCTGGGGCAAGGTCGCCGACCTGTTCAACCGCAAGCTGCTCATTCAGCTGGCCCTCGCCGTCTTCGTCATCGGCAGCGCCCTCGCCGGTTTCTCGCAGGACGCGGGCACCCTCATCGCGTTCCGGGTGCTGCAGGGCCTCGGCGCCGGCGGGCTGGTCGCCCTCAGCCAGATCATCATGGCCGACATCATCAGCCCCCGCGAGCGCGGCCGCTACGCCGGCCTGTTCGGCGCGGTCATGGCCCTCGGCACCATCGGCGGCCCGCTGCTCGGCGGCGTCATAACGGATGCCTTCGGCTGGCGCTGGAACTTCTTCATCGCCCTGCCGGTGGCAATCGTCGCCATCGTGCTGCTGCAGCGCACCCTGCACCTGCCGGCACGGGTGAAGCGGGTCGTACGCATCGACTACCTCGGGGCCGCGCTGATCACGAGCGGCATCTCCCTGCTGCTGATCTGGGTGACCCTGGCCGGTTCGCAGTTTGAGTGGCTGTCGCTGACCTCGTGGGTCATGGTAATCGGTGCCGTCCTGCTGCTCGTAGCGGCCGTCATTGTCGAGATGCGCGCCACGGAGCCGATTATTCCGCTCAGCCTGTTCCGCAATCACACCTTTACCTTCGCGACGGTCGCGAGCCTCGCGGTCGGCGTCTCCCTGTTCGGCACCTCCGTCTTTCTCAGCCAGTACATGCAGCTCGCCCGCGGCGCGACGCCAACCGAGTCCGGCCTGCTCACCATTCCCATGATGGGCGGCTTACTCATCTCGTCGACGCTGTTCGGAACCGTGATCAGTCGGCGCGGCACCTGGAAATCGATCATGGTCTCCGGCGCCGTGCTCATGCTCGTCGGCACCACTCTGCTCGGCACGCTCGATGTGCACACCAGCCTCGTCTTCGTCGGCGTCTATATGTTTACCCTCGGAGCCGGCCTGGGCATGGTCATGCAGAACCTCGTTCTGGTCGTGCAGAACACCATTGAGGTGCGACACCTCGGCGTCGCCACCAGCTCGGTCACCTTCTTCCGCAGCCTCGGCGGCGCGGTCGGCGTCTCGGTGATGGGGTCGATTCTGGGCAGTGTCGTCGCCACGCAGATCAGCAGCCGCGTCGGCAATCTCAGCCCCGTCAATCAAGCGGATGCGGGTCGACTGCTGGGCGACGGTGTCATCCCGCAGGTCAATCTGCTGCCCGACGTGCTGCGCATCATTGTGGAAACGGCCTACGGCTCCGGCGTCGGCCTGATCTTCCTGGTCAGCGCACCGCTGGTTCTCGTGACCCTTCTCATGGTGTCGCTGCTGCCCAATCATCCGCTCGGCACGGAGACCGGCATCGATCGGGTGCGCTCGGCCACCGTAGAGTCGACTCCGGCGCCGGAATCGACCCGGCTGCGCGAGACGGAAACCGTGGAGGACATCGTGATCGACGTGAGCGCGGCATCCGCTGGACTGCTGCCGGTGGGGCGCGCCCACGATACCCAGTCGATTCGTATCGTGCGGCCCGCCAGCGACAAGGCCAGGACAACACGCGATGAGTGACACGGTCGCACCGACATTTGTGGATGGTGAGAGCCCCGAACTCGCCCGGGTTGAGGCACAAATGGCCCTGCTCGCCTCGGGAATCCGGGCCAGCACCCGGTCGACCGCGGCCGGCATCGACCCGGCCCTGGAGCCGTTCGGGCTGGCTGTGCTGCGCGTGCTCGCTCGACGGGGTGAAACCCACGCCGGAGTCGTCGCCGAGGTGCTCGCGGTGGATCGGAGCATGATCAGCCGCCAGGCCAGGCTGCTCTGTGGGCTGGGCCTCGTCGGAACCCGGGTCGATCCGCTCGACGGTCGCGCGCGGTTTCTGGCGCTCACCCCGCTCGCCGAGGCGAAGCTGGCCAAGGTGCGCCGCGAGCGCACCGCTCTCGTTCACCGACGCCTCAGCACCTGGACGACCGCCGAGCTCGACCAGTTCGCCGTTCTGCTGGAGCGGCTGAACGAATCCGACTAGGCCGCGACGAGCGGAAGCGCCACTCGAAACTGGGTGCGACCGGGAGCGCTCTCGACACTGACTTCGCCGTGGTGCGCAGCGACGACCGCTGCCACGATGGCGAGGCCCAGGCCGGTGCTGCCGGTTCCGCGAAAGCGTGAGCTGTCGCCGCGGGCGAACCGTTCGAACAGGGTGTTTTTGAGGGCATCGGGAATGCCCGGACCGTTGTCGGTGACCGTGATGACGGCCTGGTCGCCGATGGCGGTGAGCGCGATGACCACGCTGCTGCCGGCATCCGTGTGGATCCGGGCGTTAGCGAGCAGGTTGGCGATGACCTGACGCAGGCGCGGTTCGTCGCCGGTCGCCTCGATCGGTTCTTCGGGCAGCTCGACGTTCCAGCCGTGATCGGGGCCGGCGGCGTGCGCGTCGCTGACGGCGTCGACGAGCAGCATGGTGAGGTCCACCGGCTCCAGTTCGAGTTCACGGCCCTCGTCGAGGCGGGCCAGCAACAGCAGGTCCTCGACCAGCCCGGTCATGCGCACCGACTCCGACTCGATGCGACCGAGCGCGTGCATGGCGTCGGGCGGCAGCTCCTGGCCGCTGCGGCGAGTGAGTTCGGAATACCCGCGAATGGATGCCAGCGGGGTGCGCAGTTCGTGGCTCGCGTCGGCGACGAACTGGCGCACCTTGCGTTCGCTCGCCTGCCGAGCTTCCAGGGCGAGGTCGACGTGGTCGAGCATGCGGTTGAGGGCGGCGCCGACCCGGCCGACCTCGGTGCGCGGATCGGTGTCGCCGGCCGGAACCCGATCATCGAGCGAGACCTCGCCGCGGTCCAGCGGCAGCTGCGCGACCCGGGTGGCGGTCGCGGTGACCCTCTGCAGTGGGCGCAGGGCCAGCCGCACCACCCAGGCGGCGATGATGGCGACGATCACGAGTCCGACAAGCGAAACAAGGCCAACGATCAGGGCCAGTTGGGCGGCCGTGGCAGCAACTCCGGAAAGCGGAAGGCCGACCAGATAGAGCGTGCCGGTGCGGGACGTTTCGGCCTGCACTCGGTACTGGCCGAGTTCGCCGCCGAGGTGCACCGTGACCGGCGTCGATTGGTTGACGTGGTCGGCGAGGATCTGCACCTGCTCCGACGTGAGCGCCTCGATTTGTCCGCTCTCGTCGTCGGTGTAGCCGGTCGTGATGCTGGTTCCGTCGTAGACGAGGGCGAGCAGTCCGGGCGGCTGGGCCGGGCCGCTGAGAATGCTGTCGGCCGTCGGAGTGCCGAAGTAGGGGTTGCCGGACAGGTCGCCGAGACGGTCGCCGTCGTTGTCGCCGACGCCGCCGAGCGCGGCCCCGGAACGGTCAGCGGCCGAGGCGAGCTGTAGGTCTAGCCGGTCGACCAGGGAAGCGCGCAGAATGACGACGCTCACTATGCCGATCGTGATGCTCACGACCGCGAGCAGCCCGACGACGGTGAGCACGAGGCGGCGCTGCAGGGTCCAGGGCGAGCGGGGGCGGCCGCGGCGACGGGGCATCCGCTCAGTCATGAAGCAGTTTTGAGCATGTAACCGGCGCCACGCACCGTGTGGATCATCGGCTCGCGGCCGACATCGACCTTCTTGCGCAGGTACGAGATGTAGATTTCGACGACGCTGGATTTGCCGCCGAAGTCGTAGCTCCAGACCCGGTCGAGAATCTGGGCTTTGCTGAGCACCCGGCGCGGATTGCGCATGAGAAAGCGCAGCAGTTCGAACTCGGTCGCGGTCAGTTCGATGGCGTCGCCGTCGCGAAACACCTCGTAGCTGTCCTCATTGAGGGTGAGGTCGCCGACGGTAATGCGCGGGTCGGTCGAGTCGGCCACGGCGAGGGTGGAGCGGCGGATGAGACCGCGCAGCCGGGCGACGACCTCCTCGAGGCTGAACGGTTTGGTGACGTAGTCGTCGCCGCCGGCGGTGAGGCCGTTGATGCGGTCGTCGAGGGAATCCTTGGCGGTCAGAAACAGCACCGGTGTCTCGTAGCCGTCGGCGCGCACCCGCTGCAGCACCTGCAGGCCGTCGATGTCGGGCAGCATGATGTCGAGAACGATGGCGTCGGGGCGGAATTCGCGGGCGATGCTGAGTGCCTGGCGGCCTTCGCCGGCGGTGCGCACCTCCCAGCCCTCGTAGCGCAGGGCCATCGAGAGCAGATCAGTGAGCGTCGGTTCGTCGTCGACGACGAGTACGCGAATGGCACTGCCGTCGGCCTTGGTCAGTCGGGGGCCGTGGCCGGTGTGCGTGCTCTCACGTGTGCTCATAGTAGTAAGTATCGCTACTTTTCTATGAGTCGACTATGCGTTGCCCTAGCCCTCACTGTGAGCAGCCTTGCCCGGGCGTGCGAATTTGCCGCGTGCTGGGGCAATCCTTGGGTTTCGTCCCGAATTCTGCCGTAAATCCTGAGGTGGGGCGAGCAAGATCGATCAGACACGAGGTGCGACACGGGGGAACCGGCCACGACCTTGACAGCCCTGCTCCGCCGCCGAGCACTACCTTCGAGCCCTGCTGCACTCGTCGACCACGCCCCGGCCGATGCCCACAATCTGACCGACGTCGGCAAAAAGACCTACTTTCTGGTCTACGGACGAGATGCGCTGTTCTGCTTCGACGGTTCGAGCCTGGCCACCGTGCCTCAGGCCCCGGCAGGAATCACGCGCATCGTCGCCGTGGGCAGCGACCTGTATCTGACGGCCGAGTCCGACCGGTATCCGGGTCTCACGTCGATCCATCGCTATCGCAACGGCCGGTTCACCTTCATCGCCACAACCGAGGCCTCGCAACTGCTCCTGATCAGCTTTCGCGGACGAGCGTACTTTCGCTTACAGTCCGGCCTCTGGTACGTCAACGGCCGCGACCTGGTTCCAGTAGCCGGATCCCCGATCGATATTCTCGCCCTGACGGTGTTTGGTCAGGAACTCTATATCGTTCACCATGACTCAGAGATGTGCGCCATCTCGAGCTACCGCGGGTCATCGTTTACCCGGCTGGACGGTGTTCCCGCCGACGGGCCGTTCGAGTTCGCCGCCCTTGATGAGGCGCTATATATTCGCACGCGCCGTCACGTCTATGTCTGGGCGCGGTCAACCTTCAGCCTCGCATCGAGCGGGCGATTCACCGGGCTGGCCGCCTACAACGGGGTGCTCTATGCCAAGGCCTACGGCACGAGCAAGCTCGGGGTGCTCGACCGCACCGGCTTCTCTGAGCTCGCGAACACCCCGCCGCTGAGTGGGGAGATCAACATCGTTCGGGGTGGTCTGTACTTTCTCGACCGCGCCGGACGGCTGCACACGCATCGAACGGCGGCCCCGCCGCTTCGCGCGTCGATTGACTGAGCGCGCTCGCGGTTTATTGCAGGATGTTGAGCAGTTCCGGCGCGGGCACGAGCGCGTGGCTGCCGGGCAGGAACAGCCTCTGGCAGCCATCGAGTTCGACCTGAATCGACGTGTCGAGCCGGGTGCCTGCGCGCTCCGGCCAGAGCACCGCAAACCGGGTCGGGTCGGTGCTGCACTCGGGCGCCTGCGAAGCGGATGCTGCGGCGGCGAGCAGCGACGCAGCATCCGCTTCAAGGGTGCTCGCGCCGGCAAAGGTGCCGAACTGCAGGTTCATCATTGCGCCGAGAGCGAGGTCATCGATCCCCGCGACGGAGTTGAGCTCGCTGAGGTCGGGGTCTTGCTGCAGATCGACCGTGTAGACGCAGACGCTCGCGCCGTCGACGCCGGCGAGGGACGGAGCCTCGGCCGGCGACGCCGGAATCGTGGTCGGTTCAGCACCGTCGCTCATGCCGTCCGGAAAGGTCTGCAGGCCCATACCGCCAAAGAGCAGCGACTGCTCGGGCGTGCCGGCCGTCATCGCGCAATTGGCGTCGAGCGCCTCTCGCGTGACCTGCAACACGAGCGGAAGCAGGGTCGTGTCGGTCAGCTCGAGCTCGTCGAGAGCGGTGTGGGTCGCCGGCTTGGTTTTGCCGCAGGAGGTGCGCGGCCAGGCCGCCCGCAGCGCCTCACCATTGGAGTTTTGCAGCCAGAGTGTGGGCACCAGCTCCATGTCGGCGGTGCAGGCCTGATTGGGGCCCGCCTGGTCGCTGGGTTCGGCGAGCGCCGACAGCAGCGCGCCGAAGTCGCCCTCGAGGGTCTCGACCTGCACGGCCGACCAGCGGCCCTGCGCGTCGTCGAGGCTGCCGAAAAAGGTGCAGCGATAGGCGGCAACGGGGTTGAAGTCGGTCGGAACCCGTCCCGGCTCCGGCGCGGCGGGGTGCTCGGCGGTCAGGTCGGTTTGGGTCGGAACACCCTCCTGCACGGCGATGTCGAGATTGAGGTTGGGCGCCTGGCAGTCGACCCCTTCGACGAGGTGCGCGATCGGAGCGTCGGTCGCGGCGGGGAGGCCGGCGCATCCGCTGAGCAAAATGGCGAGCGTGATCGCGACTGCGCCTCCAGCTGTGCGTGCGCGGTGCGACATAGTATTCCCCCGGTTGGTTGCCGTGCACTCACGCTAGCGAACTCAGATCACTTCGCGATAACGATTCTCAGAGTTTCGGGGCTGCCGAGCGGGGCGTGTCGGGTGGAACGCGGCGCGGCGAGCGGCCGCAGCGTGCGCGGCAGCAAACGAGCGGCACTCCGTGGCGGTGGCGCGCCGACCGGGCGCGCGGGCACACAATAGAGGGGTGCCGAATTCAACGCTGTCCCTCTTCGATCTGGACCAGCCTTCAACGCACCTTGCAGCATCCGCTCTGCTGCCGGCACCGCACACGCTGCGCATCGTCGCCGACTCGACCGACCGGGTGGCTTGGCTGCGGGCACGCAACCAGGGAATCACCGCAACGGATGTCGCGAAACTGTCGACTCCGAAATCCATTCTGAACGCGGCCCACGACAAAATGCACGGCACGAGCTTCACCGGCAACAGCTACACCGACCACGGGCGGGCCCGGGAACCGGTCATCGCCGCCTGGGTGCTGGAGAACTACGGCATCGAGCCGAGCACGAACCTGTTCCGTTCGCTCGCGCACCCGCGGCATCTGGCCACACCCGACGGAGTCGGCGTGGCGGCCAATGGCGATCTGCACCTGGCCGAGATCAAGACCACGAGCAAGCCGTGGCGCAGCATTCCGCGCAGTTATATGCGGCAGGTGTGGTGGCAGCAATATGTGCTCGGCGCCGACCGCACGCTGCTGGTCTGGGAAGAGCACCTGGGCTTCGTGCCGGTGGCCCCGGTGCCCGAATGTCGCTGGATCGAACGCGACGAAGACCAGATCGCCATACTGGTCGGTCTCGCCAACGCCCTGATCGACAACCTCGACGAGCAGACCCGCCGCTAGCGGTCCGCTGGGCGGGGCCTGCGCGGTGAGGGGTCCTCACCGCGCATCCCTCAGGCGCACCCCTCATCGCGCATCCGGCAGCGAGCAACTCCATATGTCTGGTCCGGGCCCGGGCCCGCTCTGCGGGCCCACGATAGATCATGGGCCCGCTTTCCGGGCCCGGAAAGCGGGGGCGCGGGCGCGATGCAGCAGAATGGGGAGCATGGCTACTGAATACGAACTGCCGGAGACCATGCGCGCCCTCATCATCGACGAGACCGGCGCCCCCGAGGTGTTGCACCTGGCCGATCGGCCGCTGCCCCGCCAAATTTCCGACGAGGTGCTCATCAAGGTCGTCGCCGCCGGCCTCAACCCGATCGATGCCAAGACCCGCGCGGGCAAGGGCGTCGCGGCCGCGATCCAGAGCTATCCGACCATTCTTGGCAACGACTTCAGCGGAATCGTCGTGCGCGCCGCCTTCGAGGCGTCGCCGCTGCAGCCCGGCGACGCGGTCTACGGCATGGGCCGAGTGCCGCGCACCAGCGGCAGCTTCGCCGAGTATGTCTCGGTCTCGAGCATGAGCGTTGCGCACAAACCGGCCAGGCTCAGCCACGCCGAAGCGGCCGCCGTTCCGATCGCGGCGTTGACCGCCTGGGGCATGGTCAAGTTGGCCGGGGCAGCTCCCGGGCAGCGGATGCTGGTGCACGCCGGCAGCGGCGGCGTCGGTCACTTCGCGGTGCAGTTTGCCCGGGTGCTGGGAGCGCACGTGACCGCGACGGCGTCGACCCGCAACCTCGACTTTCTGCGCGAGCTCGGCGCCGACGAGGTCATCGACTACAGCACGACCCGCTTCGAGGATGTGGTCCACGATCTCGACTCGGTCATCGACCTCATCGGCAACGTGCACGACAACACCGGCACCCGCTCGCTCGCGGCCCTGCGCCCCGGCGGCCTGCTCGTGAACGCACCGACCGGCAGCTGGCCGACCATGGCAGCGGATGCCGCCGCCGCCGGCCGCCGCGCGACCGGTTTCAAGGTGTCCCCCGACGCGCGCACGCTCGACGAGATCTCGGCCCTACTCTCCAGCGGAACCGTGCGCGTGCACGTCGACTCCGTGTTCGAACTCGCCGACGGTGCCGCCGCGCACCGGCTGCTCGAAGAGGGTCACACCCGCGGCAAGATCGTGCTCCGCGTCTCGTAACCCGAGGGCCGGGTCGTCGGCATCCGCTCCCCGTTTGTGGGTTTTTCGGCGGTCGAGCAGGCCGCCGACGACCATGAAGCAGGCGTAGCCGAACAGGGCCACGGTCACCACGGGGATGATCCAGGTCCGGTTTGCCCCGGTGATCACGTTGTTGACGTAGCCGACGAAGGGTACCGCGTACCAGAGCCGACCTTGAATCTGCTCGGCCAGCACGGGGTCGTCGTCGGGCGCACTGTTGTTGTCGCCCTGCACGATGAAGGAACGCGGTCCTTCTGAGCTCGAAACGATCGAGAGGATGCGGTGCGTCACGACCTTGGCGTCACCGGACACCATTTGATACGTAACGACGTCTCCAATGTGCAGCGCGTTGGCGTCGACCGGGCGCACGATGACGACAGTGCCGGGCGAAAGTCCCGGCTCCATCGAGCTGGTCAGCACGGTCAGCGGGGTCGCACCGGTCCACTTGGGAATGACCACGAGCACCAGTCCGAGCCCGATGACGAGCAGCAGCACGGCAGCGCTAAGCGCGATCCCCAGAAAACGCCAGAGGCTGGGAGCGGGCGTATCGGTCGGCGCGTCAGCCGGCTGCGTCACGGTTCACGCCGGTCACGGCGCCGCCGGGTGACCAGCAGCACGCCCAGGCCGAGCAGCAGGCCGCCGCCGATAATGGCCGGAACGGGCAGGTCGACGCCGGTGCGCGACAGTGCATCCGCCCGCGGGGGTACTGACGGTTCGGCGATTGCCGGAATGAGCACGCCATCGTCGTCGCAGGCCGATGCCGCGAAGGGTCCAGCCTCGGCATCGCGCAGCGCAACGAGAACGCCGAGGTCCGCGCGCGCGTTTTGAGCGGTCAGTCCGTTCACGTTCATCATCTCGATCGTGAGCTCGACCCGCAGGGTGTCACCGGCCGCGAGCGGCTGCTCGGGCGCGAGTACCGCGCAGCCCGCGTCGGCCAGCTGCGGAACGGTGGTCACCGTCTGTCCCGCGGCGTCTTCGACAGTCAGGATGAGGTATTCCCGCAGGTCAGAGACCGTTCGATCAGCGGATGCTCCGCCCGGCTCCCGCAGGCTCACCCGCACGTTCGCGGGCCGGTCGCTCGGGTTCTGAATCCACAGGCTCGATTGCATCGAACCATCCGGAATCAGCAGGCCGTACGATCCGAACAGTCCGACGGGCAGGCTGCTGGCAAAATGTTCGCCATCGCTGCTGACCAAGACGTCGGGAGCGAACTCGGCGCCCGGCGCCGCCAGGGCCGGGGCGGCGGTCCCACTCACGGTTAGCAGGAACACGGCGCCCACGGTCGCTGCGATCCGGGCACGGATCAGGAATCCGGTCATGAAGTCACCTCGTCGAGGGTGAATAGCTGGTTTTCCTGGATGGGTACCGTGGTGTCGCACGTCTTCAAGGTGAGCGTGTTGCCTGACTCAAGGCACTTCGTGTCGTCCTTCACGCTGCGAATCTGAAAGGTGGCACTGCCCAAGCTGATCGGGGCGAGCGTGAAGCGTTGCTTGGCTTTGTCTGCTGGGCCACTCTGCGTGCTGAGCGACAGGGCAGACGTGCTTTCCGCAGTCCACACCAGGTTCTCGTCAGCGGCGACGATTTCATACTCGGAACCGTTTCTGTCCGCAACGAAGCTGAACCGTGAGGTTGAGACGGTCGAGCACTCCTTCGTCGCCAGCACTCGTCCCTTTTGTTGCGGGGCGGCCGCATCGACACAGGTCCCGGCGGCGGTGACGACGTGGTACCACACGCCAGGGACCGGTGGCTGCTTGTTCGTAGACACGGCGAGCTCGTTCGAGGCGGCCAGGTGATTGCCGTTCGCATCGACGGCGTAAATCAGGTAGGTGTAGCGCGTGTTCGCCGTCAGGCCGGTGTCGGTGAAGGTGGTGGCGCTTTGTGCGTTTGCAACCCGCGTGCCGTTTCGCCAGACCTCGTAGCGCGTCACGGTTCTGTCTTGGGCAGCGGCCCAGGTCAAGGAGATGGAGCTGTGCGTCTTCCTGACCGCCGCCAGATCGCGTGGCGCGGTGTTGGTGACAGATTGCGCGGCGGTGACGAGCGAGATGGGTGACGTCCAGTTGCCCGTTCGCGCTTGCAATTCCAGTTGCGCCGTTAGGGAGGTGCCGGCCATGGTGCCGGCGGTGGTGTTGGCGATCGACGTCTGCACGCAGTAGCGCACCGAAGCCCTCGCCGCCAGGTCGCCGCTCAGAGTGACTCCCGTCGCCAGGGGGGTGCTCACTGTTCCGGTCGGGGGCGTCATGGGGCAGCTGCCGGTTGCCGCGATCGACCAGGCGCGCACGTTGACCGCAGCGGCAAACGCGGTCGCGGCGGCCGAACTGACTGTCAGGTCGTAGGCGGCAGGCACGGCGCCGTTGGTCAGGGTGACCGGCTTCGTCGCCGTGAGCAGATGGGACGTGTAGTCGGTCGCGAGCGCGGCAAACCCGTCCTGGCTGATGGTCACGGCGCCCGAGACAGCGGATGCTGTGGGATTGACCGCCGCGGCGGTCCAGACGGCCTGGGCAACGCCGGTGCCGGCAAGGGTCAAAAAGACCAGGCTCGCAATTGCCACGGCAGATCGTGCGGCGGGCCAGCGCGCCGGACGCCCAGACCGACTGCGCAGCCGCAGAGAACGACGACGGTTCGATGTCATGGGCTAGACCTGCCGTCCGTCAATCAGGAGTCCAAAGCTCGTCGCGGTCTGGGATTGGCTGCCGCTCGGGGCATCCGCTGACAGCCTCACTGAGACGCACAGAAGCGCGCTGGATCCGGGAGCCAGCGTCAGGCCGAGCTCCTCAGCCGGCGGGTCAGCGAAGGTGCCGGCAATGGTGGGCGTGAGGTTCGACGTGCACTCCTGCACCGTCGAAACGGCGCGCACCCCGACGATCAGGGCCTCCGATAATAGCGTCGAAACGGTCGGCGGCGTCAGGCCGACGAGGCGAGGGGAGAGCGACACCGTGCCGTCGTTGCGCACGTCGACCGTGCCGGCGTTGCTTGCTCCGGGATACAGCGGGGTATTCGACATCTCGAGGTCTGACGTGATGCTGAGCTCGGCGGATCCGGCCTGAATCGTGACTGCCGGGCCGGCCGAAGCGCTCGAGTTCAACAGAGCATAGGTTCCGCCCACGGCCGCAGTGGCCAGCAGGGTCGCACCCAGAATCGCCGCACTCGCGAACAGAAATGTTTTCAAGAGATCACCGGCTTTCGCAAATCAAAAGTGGATGCTGCCTGCTGGTCGTTTCCGGGTGCCCACCGTTGGTGGGCACCCGGGCACCGATCGGTCAGATCTGGGTGAGGTTGACCGCCACGTCCTTGAGGGTGACCGAACCGAGCATCATGGTGTTCTCAGCGCCCAGCGCGCCGTTCGGGAAGGTGATCGTGACCTCGACGGTGACGTCTTCCTCGACGATTCCCGCTCCGGGTGTGATGGTGTAATCCGTCGGGCCGGTGGTCACTGAACGCTCAGTCTGGGAGAAGTTATCCTTGATGCCGCCATCGGGTATCACTGTCAAAACTGCGGTCCCGATGAGGTAGGCGGCCAGTGCGTCGTCGGCTTTGTAACCCGGCGTGGTGGCGTTGATGGAGCCCGCATCGAGCGTCAGCTCGGCGACGAGGTTGTCACCCTCGGCCAGGACGTGCATTTTCTTGGTATAGACCAGCACATCGCCGGGCGAGGCCGCGAATGTTTCGAGGTTCAGGATTACATCGTTCTGGTCCGTCCAAACACCGGGAACTTCAACGCCGTCGATGGCGCTGGGAGAAACAACCAGGTTGCCGGCTTCGATCGTGCCGCCGGCCACCACGGCCGAGGAGTTCCACAGCGCAAAAGTCGTGCCGCCGCCGAGCAGGAGGGTGAGACCGGCGGCGCCGGCAATCGCGCCTTTGGTGAGCTTGTTCATGGTGAGGCCCTTCGGGTACTGGTCTGAAAACTTCGGGTGGTCGCAGGCCAGCAAGCGGCAGGCGTGGAGCAACGGCAAGAAGCCCGCTACGTGATCGCCGCGGGGTAAGCGCAACGGTGATGCGGCCGGTCGTCCACAACCCTGGGTATTGGGCCATGAATTTGCTACAGTCCGATGGTGTTTTCTGAGGCTGCAGCTCCATCCGCGATTCACACACTAGATGGGACAGACAAATTTGTCTGTCCTGCTCCAACCCCCAGAATGGGGAATTGAGTTTTTGCGCAAAGGGCGACGATTTGGTCTGTTCGCACAAAGATTTACGCCGTTTAGCTCTATTTTCTGCAGATATACCGACGTTTCGACGTGTGGCTCCGTTGGTCGAACCTCGGCCGACGCTGGCGCGACGAACCGTTCTACCTCCGAATTGGTCTCATCCGCGGCAGGGTACACACTGGAGTTCTCACGAGGAGAGCCCATGACTTCACTTCCCTTTGCCCCGGCAGAGTCCAACGAGCACGCCGGCCCCTCGGTCGTCTGGTTTCGCGACGACCTGCGCGTCGGCGACAACCCGGCGCTGCACGCAGCCCTCGCCCGACACCGGCCGATCGTGGCCGTGTATGTGTTCGACGACGAGTCCCCCGGAGTGCGCCCACTCGGCGGCGCCGCCCGTTGGTGGCTCCACCAGAGTCTCAGATCGCTCGGTGCAACGCTCGAGGCGCTCGGCGGCCGGCTCATTCTGCGCCGCGGCCCGGCCGCACCGATCATCACCGAAATCGCCCGTGAAACGGATGCCGCCGCCGTCTTCTGGAATCGCCGCTACGGCTCCGCAGAACGCATGATCGATACCGCGATCAAGGCCGAGCTGCGCGCCGACGGCGTCGATGCCCACAGCTTCGCGGGTTCACTCTTGTTCGAACCGTGGACCATCCAAACCGGTCAGGGCGGCTCCTACTCGGTGTTCACGCCGTTCTGGCGTGCCTGCCAGGCCGGTCCGCCACCGCGCGCGCCCTACCCCTCCCCCGACACCGTCTCCGGGTGGTCGGGCAGCCTCGCCACCGACAGCCTCGACGATTGGGGCCTCGAGCCGAGCGCGCCCGACTGGGCCGACGGGCTGCGCGCGGCGTGGCAGCCGGGCGAGAGATCCGCTCAGCAAATGCTTGGGCGCTTTCTGGCCGAATCACTCCCCCGCTATGGGACCGAACGTGACGAACCGGCCCAGAACGCGACGTCGCGTCTGTCGCCGTACCTGCGGTGGGGGGAGATCAGCCCGCACCAGGTCTGGGCGGCCACCCAGGAGGCGCAACGCTCACTCTCCGGGCCGGCGCTCGCGAGTGCGACCCGGTTTCTCACCGAGGTCGGCTGGCGGGAGTTCGCCTACCACGTGCTGTTTCACGCCCCCGAGCTCGCGACCAAGAACTTGCGGCCCGCCTTCGACGCCTTCCCGTGGCCCGAGCTCGACCACGAAGCCGTGACCGCGTGGCAACAAGGCCGCACCGGCTTCGCCCTGGTGGATGCCGGCATGCGCGAGCTTTGGCGAACCGGAAGTATGCACAACCGGGTACGCATGGTCACCGCTTCATTCCTGATCAAGAATATGTTGGTCGACTGGCGGGTGGGCGAGCGCTGGTTCTGGGACACCCTCGTCGATGCCGATGCCGCCAGCAACCCCTTCGGCTGGCAGTGGGTAGCCGGCTCCGGAGCGGATGCTGCGCCCTACTTTCGCATCTTCAATCCCGAACTGCAGGCGGCCAAGTTCGACCCGCACCAGCAGTACATCCGCGCCAACGTGCCCGAATACGGCACGGATGCCTACCCGGCGCCCCTGGTAGACCTCGGCGAAACCCGCCGAGCCGCCCTCGCCGCCTACGACAAGGTGAAAGCCCAGTCGGCAAGCTAGGCGACCCGAACGGCCGCGATTCTCCTGGATTCCCTCGACGGTTTCAGGTCGGGCTTCTGGTCGGGCTTCTGGTCGGGCTTCTGGTCGGATGACCCGACGTACCACATACTCAGAACGCACATAATGAGGGAGCCGAGGGCGAGCGGGTTCTGCAGGTAGACCACGAGATAGCCGAGGCGGGGAACGAAGGCGGTCACGCCGCCGATGACATCCGCTGTCGGCACGGTGAAGGGGTCGATCGTGTCGTTCGCATCGCCCTTGGTTGTGAGCGTGCCATCGTCATTGATGGCCACGAGACGGTGGGTGGTGCGATCGCCGGTGCGCCGAAAGGTGATGATCTGGCCGACCTCATAGTGGTCGGCCTCAACAAGCACGACGCTGGCTGGCAAAATAGTGGGTGACATTGATCCGGTGCGTACGACGTAGGCCCGGTAGAGCAGGGCGCCCGTGGCCACGAGAGCCACCGGAGTGAGCACGGCGGCGAGCACGAGCAGCAGAACCACGGTGCCTTTGAGCCTCTTCACGGTACGCCTTTCGAGCTCGAAATGGGATGAGGACCGGCTCGGACGTCGCCACCCGACGGCGACATCCGAGCCACTTCATTTAGTCCCTAGTCGCCCGCCATCTGGCGGCGACGGAGGTTGTCAGTTGACTCCGGCGACCCCTGGGGCGTGACCAACCTGCGTTGCGACGATCTGATACGGCAGGCCATAACCCTCAGCAGCGGGGAATTTCTCGCCGCCGTGGTACTGCACCGGGTACTGGTTCCACGCGCCTGCTCCGGAAGTCATGGCCGCACCATAGGCAAAGGTGAACGAAACGTCAGCCGATGCTCCGGACCCGAGGCCGGACACCAGCTTGTATGCCTCCCGCAGCGGCCAGCAGCCCCGGTTCGCCTGCTCGAAGAAGTCGCCACAGCTATTCGTGGCTCGCCACTCGCCGTCCTGCAGGTTCGTCGAGGCGAATATTTCAGTCCCACTACTCACGACCTTGAAATTGCCGTACTTACCCAGGTTATTCAGGGCGTGCAGTGCCTTTTCGTTATTGAAGACCACCCACACGTCCTGGTTGTTCACCCCAGTATTCGTGAAATCGGCAGTCACCGTTTGCGGCTCACCGGGCAACAGGTTCGTGTATGCGAGTTCCGTCTTTTCGCTGGTGACCTCGATAGAACCGAGGTTGCCCGTGATGTTTCCCTGTTCGGTGTCAGTGAAGTAGGCACCGGTCGGCCCCAATGCCGCGAGTGCCATGGTCAACGCAACAGCGACGCCCCCGGCCCCAATGATTGCTTTCTTGCGGTTTAACATAAGTTTCACGTCAGTCTCATCTCAAATTGTCAGTTTTGGAGTGGATAATCCTTGGTTTTTGCTATCCCATCCAGAACCTTAGAAGTGAGCAATGCTCATGTCTGCCCCCCATTGGGTACCGCTCTCCCCCCAATCTGGGGGATGGAACGCCTGCTGACGGCGGCATCGAAACCGAGCACGCAACGGATCTTTTAGCCTCGTTCGTCGACCTTCACGCCAGAATCGGCGGCAGCAGAATCGAGCGGTGTCCCGCCCAGTCGTTTACCTGGTCGGCGCTTGCGCACGCCGGCCACGACGCCGACCAGGATCATGTAGCCCGCGTAGGCGAACAGCAATGAAGCGGCCACCGGAATGAGCCAGGCCCGATTGGAACCATTGACCGCACTGTTGACATACCCAATCAGCGGAACGGAGTACCAGAGCCGACCCTGCACCTGCGCTTCGAGCACGGCGTCAGCATCGGCCGCCCCGTTGTTGTCACCCTTCGTAACGAACGTGCGCTCACCCGCCGAGGTATTGATGGCGATGACACGATGGGTGATGACGCCGCGTTTTCCGGTCTCCATTTGGTAGGTGATGACATCACCCAGCACCAGGGCATCCACTGCAACCGGCCGAACGATGATCAACGTGCCGGGCGGAAAGCCCGGCTCCATCGAGCTGGTGAGTACGGTAAGTGGGATCGATCCGGTGAACTTTGGGATCACGATCAGCACCACGGCGAGCGCGATCACGAGCAGCAACACGGCCAGACTCAGGGCAAACCTGATCTGACGCCACAGACCAGCGGCCTTTCTGGCCGGTTTGGGCAGCGGATGCTGATCGGCCGGGAGAGTCGCGCTCAAAGCTTCACTCTTCACGCGACTCTCCATTCTGGGCACAGGGGCAGTTACAGCGTCTGCGAAAGGATCACCGCGAGGCCGGACAGGTATACCGCCCCGGTCTTCGCATCGTCGTCATCCGCGGCGTCTTCTGGGAATGCGATCGTGACGGTAACGAGAAGCTCATGCTCGCCAGCAGTCAGGTCGAAGCCGGTGCGACCAACGCCAACACTGGCGCCAACTCCGCTGCCGTCAACCACCTCGACAGTGGTCTCCTTCTTGAGCAGCTCTTCCAGCGCCACGTTCGCTTCCACGTCGTCGGAAATGATCGAGCCCTGGTCGACGACGATTTGTGCCTGGATATTGTCGCCCACTGCGTCCACGTTGAGCACCGTCTCGTAGGTGAGGGTGTCACCCGGAACAATGCGGTAGTCGTCGATACTTTCGATCGTGACGTCATTCTGGTCGGACCAGGTACTTGTCCCCGTCTCGACCGTCAGCGTTCCAGCCGTGATGGTCGCACCGGCGATTGCCACCGTGTCATTCCACAGCGCGAACGTCCCGGCCCCGCCGAGGAGAAGTACGATACCGGCCGCACCGGCTATTGATCCCGTGAGGATCTTGTTCATGAAGTTCTTCCTTTACAAAAGTCGAGGGAAACGAGAAGAGATGGACCCCTTAGCGTCTTGCGCCGACGTTTAGGACAGGATCGGCGACATCCGTTCAAAGGCCGAATCAGCCTGCTCCTGGGCAGACCTGGCGACACGGCCAACGGGGAGAATCGCGCGCTCGAATGTAAATTTCACGCGACTCTCCGCTCGCTGGCCTGCCGTGGAGCTAGTTCAGGGTCTGCGTGAGTTTGACCGCGAGGTCAGACAGGTCGACAGTTCCGGTCTTGGCATTGTCGTCATCCTTGTTTTCGGCCGGAAATGCGATTGTGACGGTAACGAGGTACTCAGCGTCGCCTTCTTCAAGGTTGACCTTCCAAGATTTGGCATCGTCCCCGGGGCCGCCGATGGGGCCGCCACCTCCCGGCCGACCATTCACTGAAGGCACCGCGGTGACTTTGGTAGTTGCCTCGAGAATTGCCTTCAGCGCCTTATCCTCGGCATCATCGCTCGAAACAATCGAGGCGTTGTCAACGCTGAGCTTGGCCTTGATATTGTCGCCTTGGGCGTCCACGGTGATCACGCTCTCGTAGGTCAGCGTGTCGCCCGGAACTATGAGGTAGCTGGCAATATCGATCTCGCCATACTGGTCAGCCCAGGTGCCGTCGGCCGCTTCGACCGTCAGCGTTCCAGCCGTGATGTCCGCACCGGCGACCGCCGCGGTGTCATTCCAGAGCGCGAAGGTTCCCGCGCCGCCGAGGAGAAGAGCGACACCAGCAGCGCCGGCGATGGAACCCTTGATCATTCTGTTCACAATTGTGCCTTTCAATTTTCGGTTTTTGGAGTGAAATAATGAAATGTTTTCACTATTCCCAACCAGAACCTTAGAGTTGAAAGAGGCTCAGGTATGCCCCCCCATTGGGTACTCACGACCCCCCAAAGTGAGGGATGGAACACGGGTTGGCCCAAAACGAAAAAACGGGCAAACGGATGCTTCACCCCTGTGATGATGCCGGGGTGAAGCATCCGTTTGCCCGCTGTCGCGAACGCCGAATGAGTTACAAGAAGCGGGCGTACGCTCCGACCGTCAAGAAGGTCGGGAACTCGGGCTCGAGCGCCGACGTGCGCAGCACCGTGAGCGCGTCGTCGAAGCGGTCGGTGGGGGTGCGCTCGAGGCCGTCCACGATCTCGTCGAGCACCTCTTCGACCCAGTCGGAGTCGATCCGACGGCCCTCGGCGGTGACCGAGTTCTCGTGGATCCATTGCCAGAGCTGCGAGCGGGAGATCTCCGCGGTAGCGGCGTCTTCCATCAGGTTGTCGATTGCCGCAGCACCAACGCCGCGCAGCCAGGACTCGATATAGCGGAGCGCTATGAGCACGTTGCCGCGCACGCCAGCCTCGGTGATCTGACCGCCGACCGAGGCGACGTCGAGTAGCTGGGCCGCCGTCACGCTCACCTCGGGGCGAGTGCGCTCGAGCTGGTTCGGCCGGTCGCCGAGCACCTGGTCGAATTCGTACCTAGCGGTCGGGATGAGGTCGGGGTGTGCCACCCAGGAGCCGTCGAAGCCGTCGGTGGCCTCACGCTTCTTGTCGGCGGCGACCTGGGCGAGCGCCTGCTCGGTCACCGCCGGGTCGCGACGGTTCGGGATGAAGGCACTCATGCCGCCGATGGCGAAAGCGCCGCGGCGGTGACAGGTGGCCACGAGCAGCTCGGTGTAGGCCCGCATGAACGGCACCGTCATGGTGATCTGCTTGCGGTCTGGGAAGACGAAGCGGCTGCCGCGGGCACGGAAGGTCTTGATGATGCTGAAGATGTAGTCCCAGCGGCCGGCGTTCAGCCCGGCGCAGTGGTCGCGCAGCTCGTAGAGGATCTCGTCCATCTCGAAGCCGGCCTGAATCGTCTCGATCAGCACGGTGGCACGCACGGTGCCGTACGGGATTCCGAGACGCTCTTCGGCATAGGTGAAGATGTCATTCCACAGGCGGGCTTCCTTGTGGCTCTCCAGCTTGGCGAGGTAGAAGTACGGGCCGGTGCCGTTCTCGATGAGCTTCTTGGCGTTGTGGAAGAAATACAGGCCGAAGTCGATCAGACTGCCCGAGGACTTCATGCGACGGTTGGCGGCATCAACGAAGGTCACGTGCTTCTCGACCAGGTGCCAGCCGCGCGGACGCATCACGATAGTCGGCGTGGTCTTGTTCGTGATCTCGTATTTTTTGCCCTCGGGGCTCGTGTAGCTCAGCTGGCCGCGCACCTGATCGAACAAGGTCAGCTGGCCCTCGATGACGTTGGTCCAGGTCGGGCTGGTGGCGTCTTCCTGGTCGGCGAGCCACACCTTGGCGCTCGAGTTGAGCGCGTTGATGGCCATCTTGCGGTCGGTCGGACCAGTGATCTCCACGCGGCGGTCTTCCAGACCGGGTCCGGCTCCCGCAACGCTCCAGGTTGAATCCAAGCGGATGCTCTCGGTAGCGCTTAGAAATTTGGGGTCGCGACCATTCGCGGCATCCACTCGAGTCTGCAGCCGGGCAGCGAGCAGGTCGTGCCGAGTGCCGGCAAAACGCTCGTGCAGCTCGGCGAGAAATTCGAGGGCGTCCGGCGTGAGGATCTCGTCGTAGCGGTCTGCGAGCGGGCCGGTCACCTCGAGGTGCGGGCGAATGGTGGCGAAGCTGCCGGTCGTGGTCTTCACCTTGTCGGTCTTGATCGGCGCGGAGGTGACCGTCTGATCAATGGTCGGGTTTGCGGTGTTCATGGTCTGGCTCCTTGCGAAAGTAGGTGAAACCGACAGGGGGCGAACCCGAATTGTGGTGCGCCCGATCTCAGGCTGAATGGTGGTGGTACGGTTCTGCTTCGGTCGAACCGATGAGCGCGAGGGTGGATGCGTTCAGTGTTCAAATCGTCGTTACTGGCCTGTGTTCATACTCTGCCGGGTCTACACGGTACAAAACCAAAATATATCGGCAGAAGAAACCCTGTTCTTCTGATTGTGGAAACTTTTGAATCGTGTGACACTGTGTGAATGGTTCCCGCTGAAGCCCTCGCCGCCCTGTCGTCCCTCGCCGTCGATGAACCCGAGCTCGACGCTCTCACCCTCGGGCGGCGCATCCGCGAGCTGCGCACCATTCGCCGTATGACGCTCGACACCCTCGCCGCCGCCATCGACCGCGCGCCGTCGCAGGTGTCGATGATGGAGAACGGCAAGCGCGAACCGCGCCTGTCCATGCTGCGCACGATCGCCCTAGCCCTCGGCACGACCGTTGATGAATTGATGCGAACGGATGCCCCCTCCGAGCGAGCCGCACTGGAAATCTCGGTCGAACGCGCCCAGCGCGGCCCGGTGTTTCAGGCGTTGGGCCTCCCCCGCATCCGTGTGAGCAAGGGGCAGAGCGACGAAACACTGCACACCATTCTGAGCCTGCACAACGAGATCGACCGGCTCAACCGGGAACGAGCCGCGACCCCGGAGGAAGCCCGGCGGGCTAACTCGGCCCTGCGCCAGATCATGCGGCAGCAGGACAATTATTTTCCCGAGCTCGAGGCCCAGGCCCTCGAAATTCTCACCGCGGTGGGGCATTCCGGCGGCCCGGTATCGCAGCAGCTCGTCGCCGACATGGCCACCCATCTGGGCTTCTCACTGCACTACGTGAACGATCTGCCGCACTCCACCCGGTCGGTCACGGACAAACGCAACGGGCGGATTTACCTGCCGACCAACCGCTCGGCCTCGCGGGATTCCCGCTCCCCGATCGTGCAGGCCTTCGCCAGTGAACTATGCGCCCACGAGGAACCGAAAAATTATGCAGAATTTCTGCGTCAGCGGGTGGAGACGAACTATCTCACCGCCGCCATTCTGCTGCCGGAGCGTGATGCCGTACGCATGCTGACCGAAGCGAAGACCCTGCGGCGCATCTCGATGGAAGACCTGCGCGACGCCTTCGCCGTCTCCTACGAAATGGCCGCACATCGCTTCACCAACCTCGCCACCGCCCGGCTCGAAATTCCGGTGCACTTCATGAAGGTGCACGAGTCGGGCACCATCATCAAGGCCTACGAGAACGACAATGTGCGCTTTCCCAGCGATGCGCTCGGCGCGGTCGAGGGCACCACGGTTTGCCGCAGCTGGACCGCCCGCACCGTATTCGACGTGGCCGATCGCTTCAGCGCCTGGTACCAGTACACCGACATGCCAGCCGGAAGCTTCTGGTGTACCTCACGCGTCGAGAAGGCCAAGGAGGGCGAATACTCGGTGAGTGTGGGCGTTCCCTTCGCCCACGTGAAGTGGTTTCGCGGGCGTGAAACGTCAAACCGCGCCGTGTCGCTCTGCCCGGACGAGTCGTGCTGCCGCCGGGCGCCCGATAACCTGGCCGACCGCTGGGCCGGGCAATCCTGGCCGGCCGCGCGCACGCCGACCAGCCTGCTCGCCGCGCTGCCCACCGGAACATTTCCCGGCGTCGACCAGACCGAGGTCTACCAGTTTCTCGAGGCCCACTCGCCGCACTGAGCACCACGATGACCCGGCGGCGGAGGAATCACTGGATTACTGGGATTATTACTGGAAAACTATTGGGGTGTGAGCATCCGCTCAAAAAAGAAAAACAAACCGGTACGTTGTTGGCACCGGTCTTAGCTAGCATTGGTTACACGTGAGGGTGCTGTCGAGTCTGGCACACGCTCACAGCCCCATGCACCAGAGAGTTTCGGTTGTGAGCGTCAGTTCCACGTTTCAGTCCCTGCTCTCGCCCTACTGAAATGCGAGCTGACCATGACTGATGCTCGCGCCGTTCTTCGTCGGATCAATCTCGCCGTGCGGGCAGGAATCCCCTCGGCCGAGTCGGCACTCACGCCACCGGACGAGTCGCTCGATCCCGCCGCGCCGACTGCACCGACTGCGCCGTCCGCGGAGACCACGGCTCCGCTGCCGTCGCACTGGTTTCGCTCGGCGGCCGTGCTGGACGTGCGCGGACTGCGCGTTGCTGCGGGGGCCCGCCCCGACGCACCTCTGCTGGTCAATGGCATCTCACTTTCTATAACCCGCGGCGAAGTGATCGGGCTGGTCGGCGACGCCAATTCCGGCGCCCTCGAGATCGCCCAGTGCATCGCCGGTCTGCTGCCGGCTCCGGCGGTCATCCGTTCCGGGTCGATTCTGTTCAACGGCGGGGAACTGGTTGGGCTGCCCCCGCGACCGCGCGACCGGCCGCGGGACGCAAGGATCGCCTACCTGCCGCGCGATCCACTCGGCAGTCTCGACCACGGAGTGACCGTCGGCACGCAGCTGACCGCACCGCTGCGTTACCTCGGCCTCGCCAAGACGGCCGCCTATGAGCGTTCGCTGGCCCTGCTGGATCAGGCTGGGGTCGAGCGCCCAGAGGACACGTTCATGTCCTACCCGCACCAGCTGTCCCACGTGGTCGCCCAGCGCGTACACATTGCCGCTTCACTGGCGGGCAAGCCCGACCTCCTCGTGGCCGATAACCCCACAGACGCCCTGGACGCGTCAGACAGCTCAGACATTTTGGACCTGCTGCGGATGTTGCAGCGCGACAACGGGCTGACGATGATCATGGTGACGCGCTCGATCAGCGTGGCGGCGCTAACCTGCCAGCGGGTCGCCGTTGTTCGATCCGGCACAATCGTGGAATATGCCTCGGTCGCCGAACTCTTCGGCTCGCCGAAGCATCCGCATACCCGCGAGCTGCTGCATGCGGAGCAGAATCAGTGGCCAGGGAGCCCCGCGCTATAGCTCCTGCGGCTGCGTCGTCTTTAATCATCCGCTGCTATATCTTTGACAAACCAGAGTTTGCATCGGCGCCGGTATTTGGTGCCTGACCAGTGAAGGATAAGCCTATGACCAGCTACGCAGTCATCAACCCGGCCACCGGGGCGACAGTAAAGACCTACGACACAATCTCGGATGCTGAGCTCACCACCGCGATCACCGCCGCAGACGACGCCCACACCTGGTCGCGCTCCGTCAGCGTCGATGATCGCGCAGCGCTCATCCGCCGCGTGGCCGAACTGCACCGCGAGCGCCGCCAGGAGCTTGCCGAGATCATCGTGCGCGAAATGGGTAAGCCCATGGAGCAGGCCCTCGGCGAGGTCGACTTCAGCGCCGATATTTACGCCTATTACGCCGACAACGCGACGGACCTGCTGAAGGACGAAGCCATCACCCTGCTCGCCGGCGAAGGTTCGGCGCTCATGCGTCGCAGCTCGCTCGGCGTGCTGCTCGGAATCATGCCGTGGAACTTTCCCTATTACCAGGTTGCCCGTTTCGCCGGACCAAACCTGATCATCGGCAACACCATCCTGCTCAAGCACGCCGAGCAGTGCCCAGAATCGGCCGCCGCGATCGCGCAGATCATGCTCGACGCCGGCTTCCCCGAGGGTGCGTACACCAACCTCTACGCTTCCCATGATCAGATCGCCACGATCATCGCCGACAAGCGCCTGCAGGGTGTCTCGCTCACCGGTTCGGAACGCGCCGGAGCGGCGATTGCTGAGCTGGCCGGACGCAACTTGAAGAAGGTCGTGCTCGAGCTCGGCGGCTCAGACCCGTTCATCCTGCTGTCCACCGACGACCTGGATGAGACCGTCAGTGCCGCCGTGGCTGCTCGCATCGACAACAATGGCCAGGCCTGCAATGCTGCCAAGCGCTTCATCGTCATCGAGGAGCTGTACCAGCCCTTCCTCGAAAAGTTCACGGCGGCAATCAACGCCGTCGAGCTGGGCGACCCGACCAAAGACGGCACCGGACTCGGACCGCTTTCCTCGAAAAAGGCCACCGAGACTCTGACCGAGCAGGTTGCGCGCGCGGTGGCTCAGGGTGCCACCCTCGTCACGGGCGGAACCGCTGAGGGCAACTTCTTCGCCGCAACCGTGCTCACCAACGTGTTGCCCGGGTCCGATGCCTTCCACGAAGAATTCTTCGGCCCGGTCGCACAGATCTTCAGCGTCCCCGACGAGGCCGCAGCACTCGCATTGGCCAACAACACTCCGTTCGGCCTGGGTTCCTACGTCTTCACGACCGACCCAGAGCAGGCACTGCGCGTGGCCGACGGCATTGAGGCCGGCATGGTCTTCATCAATTTGGTCGGTGCCGACGGGGCCGAGCTGCCCTTCGGTGGCGTCAAACGTTCCGGCTCGGGGCGCGAACTGGGCCGTTTCGGTGCCGACGAATTCGTCAACAAAAAGATGATCCGCATCGGCTGACCCGTCCGCTGACGCAGCCTCTCAGCGGATGCGGGCGCACCCGACGGCTGCGCGCTACGCCAGTTACCGTAGCCCGCACCCGACTGGGCGCGGCCGAGACCAGCGATGGCGGCGGGTTGCTCGCGGGGTGTCGAGTGCTGAGCTGAGGAGCAAGTGCTCCCTGCCAGGGCGACCCACGGAGAACCAACCCGGCCATCAGCATCCGTTTAAAAGAAGCAGGGCCCGTCCGAAGACGGGCCCTGCTCAGTGAAGCGGATACTTAGATGCTGTTGACGTCCAGCTGGATGCCAGGACCGAAGGTGGTCGAGACGACGCCCTTCGTGATGTAACGGCCCTTGGACGAGCTCGGCTTGAGGCGAACGATCTCTTCGAGCGCTGCGGAGATGTTCTCGTTGAGCTGCTCGGCGGAGAAGGATGCCTTGCCAACGACGAAGTGCACGTTGGAGTGCTTGTCGACGCGGAATTCGATCTTTCCACCCTTGATGTCGGACACGGCCTTGGCGACGTCGGGCGTCACGGTTCCGGTCTTCGGGTTCGGCATGAGGCCACGCGGGCCGAGGACCTTTCCGAGACGACCGACCTTACCCATGAGCTCGGGGGTCGAGACGGCGGAGTCGAACGAGGTGTAACCAGCGGCTACCTTCTCGATGAGCTCGTCGCCACCGACCTCGTCGGCGCCGGCTGCGATAGCGGCTTCGGCGGCGGGGCCGGTTGCGAAGACGATGACGCGGGCGGTGCGGCCGGTGCCGTGCGGGAGGATGACGGTTCCACGAACCATCTGGTCGGCCTTGCGCGGGTCGACTCCGAGGCGGAGGGCGACCTCAACCGTGGAGTTGAACTTCGCGGAGCCGGTCTCCTTGGCGAGGGTGACGGCTTCGACGGGAGTGTAGAAGTTGTCTTCGCCGATTTTCGCGGCGGAGGCGCGGTACGCCTTTGACTTGGTTGCCATGTGAAATCTCCTGTATGTACTTCAGAGTGTGGTGCGAGCCTGGCAGGCTCTTCCACTAATTGCTTAGGGTGCTCACGCGCCGTGTGGCGCAGAAGCGAGGGGGTGTTCGCGCAGTTGTTGGTGCTAGGCGCTGACCGTGATGCCCATGGAGCGGGCGGTTCCGGCGATGATCTTCGCGGCGGCGTCGATGTCGTTGGCGTTGAGGTCAACCATCTTCGCTTCAGCGATCTCGCGAACCTGAGCCTGCGTGAGGTTGGCAACCTTGACGGTGTGCGGGGTTCCGCTGCCCTTGGCGACGCCGGCAGCCTTCTTGATGAGCTCCGCTGCGGGCGGGGTCTTCAGGATGAAGGTGAACGAACGGTCGTCGTAGACGGTGATCTCAACGGGGATGACGTTGCCGCGCTGGGCTTCGGTCGCTGCGTTGTAGGCCTTGCAGAACTCCATGATGTTAACGCCGTGCTGACCCAGTGCCGGCCCGATGGGCGGTGCGGGGTTGGCTGCGCCGGCCTTGATCTGAAGCTTGATCAGACCGGTAACCTTCTTCTTCGGTGCCATTGTATTGTCCTTCGTATTGATGTGCGAGCTGCCCCGAGGGGCTGCTCTCCCGGTGGCCCGGATGGGCCCCGGTGGTTTGGGAACCAGCGTGGATGACCCGCGCGGGTCATCCGTTCTGCCGGTAAGAGGTGCTGGTTAGAGCTTGGTGACCTGGTCGAAGCTGAGCTCGACCGGCGTCTCACGCTCGAACAGGGAGACGAGCACGATGAGCTTGCCGCTCTCCGGCTTGATCTCGCTGATCGAACCGGGCAGGCCCGCGAACGAGCCTTCCTTGATCGTGATGGTTTCGCCGATTTCGTAGTCGACCTCGGCGGCGATGACGCGCTGCGCCGACTTTCCGGGGGCGCCCCCAGCTTTGGTCGGGGCTTCGACGATTTCGACGAGTCCCTTGAGCATGCCGAAGGCCTCTTCGAAGCGCAGCGGCGTGGGGTTGTGGGCGTTGCCGACGAAGCCGGTCACACCGGGGGTGTGGCGAACAACCGACCAGCTGTCTTCGTCGAGGTCCATGCGCACGAGCACGTAGCCCGGGATGCGCACGCGGGTGACCATCTTGCGCTGGCCATTCTTGATCTCGACGACATCTTCCATGGGAACTTCGCACTGGTAGATGAAATCTTCCATCGCCATCGACTGCTTGCGGTTCTCAATGTTCGACTTCACGCGACGCTCGAAACCGGCGTAGGAGTGAATGACGTACCACTTACCCGGCAGAAAGCGCAGCTCCTTGCGGAAAGCTTCGTAGGGGTCGATCTCGGCGTCGTCTTCTGCATCTTCGGCGTTGACGAGCTTGCCTTCGTCTTCGACGGCTTCGACGGAGGCGTCGGCCTCTTCGACGGAATCAATGTCGAGGGCGTCGTCGACAATGGCGTCAGCTTCGGGATCGGCGGACTCTGCCAGGGCATCGAGAGCGGCGTCGAGGTTGACCTCAACGTCGTCGTTCTCGTCGATGACGTGCAGGGCAACCTGCTCTGCGGCCTCTACGGAGTCTTCGTCGGCCGCGAGGGTGTTGCCCTCTTGCGCTTCGTCGTCCTCGGAGGACTGCTCAGCGGCAGTGGCCCAGTCGACATCGTCGTGCTTCGTCTCAGTCACTAAATCTCAATCCTTATTTGTTCTACGTGTTCAAGTGTGCGGGCACGGGTGCCAGTAATGCTTGGCGGTCCGATCAAAGCGGATGCCGGTGGCGGGAGTTATCCCGGCGTTCCGAAGACGTAGAGAACGGCGAGGCCGAACACCCAGTCCAGGAGCGACACGATGCCCATCATGATGACAACGAAGACGAGCACGACGCCGGTGTAGCTCAGCAGCTCTTTACGAGTCGGAGTGACCACCTTGCGCAGTTCTGCAAAGACCTGCTTGATAAACAGGGACAGCCGAGCGAAAGGTCCGCGACTTGACTCGCGTGCCATTCGTGCGTTCGCGACGATTTCCTCACCGGGTTCGTCGACAACTTTTCGGGCCACCTGTTTACACCTCTCATGGTCGGCGGACTAACCACCGATGTGCAGGGCGGACAGGACTCGAACCTGCAACCTGCGGTTTTGGAGACCGCTGCTCTACCAATTGAGCCACCACCCTATGGAAGTAAATTCACCCTGCAGTTCTACGTTCTCCGGCGATTTACCACTCAGAAAAAGGCGCAGAAAAGCATGGCAGAATTCAACTACCTTGAACCAGTCTAGGTCACGGACCGGCCACTGTAAAGCTGAGACGAGTTCGCGCCGAAGTACGATCCTTGTTCCAGTGCTAGCTTGGCACACTCTCGCGGTCGGCGGGATTGCGACCGGCGACGGGTCAGTGACCGTCCAGCCGGCCGATCAGCTTGTGCATCGCGGTCATGGCTCCCCCGAGCACGGCCGGGATGCCGCCGCCGGGGTGTACCGAGGCGCCCACCCGCCAGAGCCACGGGTGCGCCCGGCTGGTATACCCGGGTCGGTGGAACGGGCCGCTCTGCCAAAGTGGATTGGTCGCGCCATACAGCGCGCCCCCCGCGGAGCCCCAGCCGGCGAAGTAGCGCGGGTCGAGCACGACGTGGTCTCGGAACAGCTCGGTGATGGGCCGGTCCAGTCCCACTGCGGAGCTGACCCGGGCCATCTCGTTGGCGACCCAGGGAGTGTCGAGATCGTAGTGTCGGCCGTCGGCAGGCGCGGTGAGGAGCACGGCTACCGTCGGCCGATCGTTGGGATAGATCTCGTTCGGTCGGTAATAGTTCAGGAACGCCATGGTCTGCTCCGGAGCGACGCCGGCGTCCAGGCTGCGGTGCAGCGCGGCCGGGTCGTCGGGCAGCACCACAGAATGGGTGGCCGTCCCTGCGGGCAGGGGCGTTGCGAGTGACGCGTAGACGGCCACTCCGGAGCAGGACAGCGACCGCGGTCGCGCTTTCGGCCGTCCAAGGAGCTCGTCGAGCACGCCCCGGTCAAGCCCGCTCACGATCACGTCTGCCGGGTAGGTCGCCGAAGCAGTCGACACGAGTCCGTTGCGCACAGCCGTGACGGGCTCGCCCGTGTGCACCTGTGCGCCCGCGTGGAGTGCCAGCCGATGCAGCGCCAGCGGAAGCTCATTGACTCCGCCTTCGGGGACCCAGACGCCATCGGTGGCCATGATGGCCGGCATGCTCGCATACAGCGCGAGGGTCTGCCGGGGCGAGACGCCCGCGTTGAGGGTGTGGATGGCGATGACCTCACGCAGTCCGTCGGGCATCCAGGTCAAGCCATCGAGAAAGCCCCGCGTGGTCAGCCGTCTGCCGTAGAGACGGAATACCCGGCGCACTGCCGGGAGCGACGCCGGGCTGGCGGGGTCGGCGGTGAGCATGCTCGTGACTTCGGGTCCCAACCCACCGTGCTCGCGTTCGAACCGGGTCCAGGCCGCATGCCACGGATGCCCCGGCGGCACCGGCAGGGTGACGCTGTCACCGGCATAGAAATACCGACCGACTTCGGGCAGTTTCTTCAGGGTCAGCGCGGCGACCGCCGCGGCCTCGGCGGGAGCGGACCGCCGGGCGCCGATGGCGTCGTAACGGGCAAGCAATTCCTCCCACACCGGGGGGAAGGTGACCAGAGCCGGCCCGGTATCCACGCGCTGCCCGTCGATCTCTAGGCGTCGGCTCTTTCCTCCGATCCAGTCGGATCCTTCCAGCACGGTCACCGAGTGCCCGGCGCGGGCCAGCAGGGCGGCGGCGGTCAATCCACCAATGCCGGCACCGAGCACGACGATGCGCCGGGGAGTCGATGGCATGCGGGATCGCTTCATGGATACGTTCCTAACAGAATGGCGGCCACGACCTGGGCTCCGGCGACGGAACCAGCAACGTAGGGGAAGATGATCGAGTACCGATAGAGTCTGTGCGCCGTGGCGGGTGTTGGGTCACGCCCCAACGACCACACCAGCCAGCCAGCGATGAGCGCGTTCACCAGCGCTACCGGCCAGTTGATGAGGGCGAAACCGACGGTGGACAGTGCCCACCAGATGGCGCTCCACACCGTGGCGCCGCGCGCGCCGAGATGCACCGCAGTGGTGTGAATACGCGCAGCGCGGTCCTCGTCGATGTCCTGCACCGCGTCGTAGGTGTGTTTGGCGACGCTCCAGGCCATCAGCCCGATCGCCGCCCACCAGATCGGCTGCTCACCGACGGCGAGCGGCACGAACACCAGCGGAAAGGCATACGCGGCGTTACTCAGCGAATCCAAGTAGCGCCGAGCTTTGAAGCGCAGCGGGGGCATCGAGTAGAAGACGAAGATGACCGAGTACGCCGCGATCCAGGCCAGCGCTGCAGGCGGCAGCGTGACCATAAAAAAGACCAGGAAGGGCACGTTGGTCAGGAGGACGCCGAGCACGATCGGGCGGGTCTCCGAGCCGAGGATTCGAGCACCCTCGTGTCCACCCTTGCGGGCGTTCTGGGCATCCGTTTCTTGGTCGAAGATGTCGTTCACGCCGTAGATCAGCAGGTTGAACGGCAGGGTCACCCAGAGGAGAAGGGGCAGCACGTCCCAGCGCCATAAATCGCCGAGGAGCCACATTCCGATGACGGTCGTGCCGATGGTGTTCACCCACAGCACCGGTCGGGAGATTTGAACCAGGCGCGTAAGCATTTTCTCACTCTAGCTAGCTCGGCGAGAGATCTCGCTACGAGGCCACACGCCGCCCCGCCGAAACGACGGTCGAGCAGCACCGCGGCCCCGTCAAGACCTCAAAAGGAGCGGATCGGCCGACCAAGAGTGCTCCCACTGACCGACTCCCGGGAGGGGATAGCTAAACTCAACGTGTGGCTCACGAACTCAAGCGAATTTCTACCCGCATCGGCTCGATAGCGGAGTCGGCGACCCTCAAGGTCGACGGCAAGGCCAAGGCGTTACAGGCGGCCGGACGGCCGGTGATCAGCTTCGCGGCGGGGGAACCCGACTTTCTGACGCCCGAGCACATCGTCGAGGCCGCTTTGGTCGCCGTGCGTGACCCGAAGAACTACCGCTACACCCCGGCAGCCGGTCTTCCCGATTTGCGCGAGGCCATTGCGGCGAAAACCCTGCGCGACAGCGGACTCGCGGTAACGCCGAGCCAGGTCGTGGTGACCAACGGTGGCAAGCAGGCCGTCTATCAGGCCTTCGCCACCCTACTCGATCCGGGCGACGAAGTCATTGTGCCGACTCCGTACTGGACCACCTACCCCGAGGCCATCCGCCTGGCCGGTGGCGTGCAGATCGACGTATTCGCCGGCAGCGACCAGGGCTACCTGGTGACCGTCGAACAGCTCGAGGCCGCGCGCACCCCGCGCAGCAAGGTGCTGTTGTTCGTCTCACCGTCGAACCCCACCGGAGCGGTCTACTCCCCGGAGCAAACCCGAGCCATCGGTCAGTGGGCCGAGGACAACGGGCTCTGGGTCATCTCCGACGAGATCTACCAGAACCTCACCTATGACGGCGTGCGTGCTGTCTCGATCGTCGAGGTCGTTCCGGCCTTGGCCGACCGCACCATTCTGGTCAACGGGGTCGCCAAAACCTACGCCATGACCGGCTGGCGTCTGGGGTGGATGGTTGGCCCCGCTGACGCTATCAAGGCCGCGGCGAACCTGCAGTCGCATCTCTCCTCGAACGTGTCGAACATCTCGCAGCGCGCCGGCATCGCTGCGCTGAACGGCCCCCAGGAGGCCGCTGAGGCTATGCGCGTTGCCTTCGATCGCCGCCGCAAGCTCATCGTCGCCGAGCTGAACAAGATCCCCGGTGTGGTTACCCCCACCCCGCAGGGCGCCTTCTACGTCTACCCCGACGTCACCGGCCTGCTCGGCCGCTCGTGGGGCGGAGCCACACCGACGTCCTCGCTCGAACTGGCCGACCTCATCCTCGATCAGGCCGAGGTGGCGGTCGTTCCCGGTGAGGCCTTCGGACCGAGCGGGTTCCTGCGCATGTCCTACGCGCTCGGCGACGATGCCCTCCTCGAGGGAATCCAGCGCCTGCAGCGGCTGTTCGCCTAGTACGGCATCCGTCGACTGATGGATGAGGGCGACAACCATCGGAGGAGGTACCGGGGCGCGGAAGTGAGATCATGAATCCATGACAGCCACACCCCCGGTCGTGCAGGTGCGCGACCTGCAGAAATCGTATGGCAGTGTCGAGGCCGTGCGCGGCGTGAGCTTCTCGATCGAGGCCGGGGAAACCTTCGCCCTGCTCGGCCCGAATGGCGCCGGCAAGAGCACGACGATCGAGATTCTCGAGGGCTACCGTGACCGTTCCGGCGGTGAGGTGAGCGTGCTTGGCATTGATCCGCACCGCGGCGGCCTGGATTGGAAGGCCCGCATCGGCATTGTGCTGCAGACCAGCAACGAGAGCGGCAATGCGACCGTGACCGAGCAACTGCGCCACTTCGCCGGGTTCTATCCCCATCCCCGCGACGTCGACGAGGTCATCGACGCGGCGGGTCTGCGCGAGAAGGCGAAAACCCGCATCAGCAAGCTTTCCGGCGGGCAGCGCCGCCGATTGGATGTCGCCCTCGGCATTATCGGGCGCCCCGAGCTGCTGTTTCTCGACGAACCGACCACAGGCTTCGACCCCGAGGCCCGGCATCAGTTTTGGAACCTGATTCGCGGTCTCAAGGCGGAAGGCACCACGATCCTGCTGACAACCCACTACCTCGACGAGGCCGCGCAACTGGGTGACCGTGCCGGAATCATCGTCGGTGGCCGGCTCATCGACATCGGCCCGCTCGACACAATCGGCGGAGCGGATGCCCGCGTTCCGGTCGTGCGCTGGCGTGACGGCAACGGATTGGTGCGCGAGAAGCGCACGAGCCGCCCGGCGCAGGTCGTGGCGGACCTGGTCGCCAGCGGCAAGGGCGCCGAACTCGAAGGTCTTGAGGTGATCCGACCAAGCCTCGAAGACGTGTACCTGTCCCTCGTGCGCGGTCACGAAGCGACGGCCGCCGGGAACGAAGCTGCCACGTCCGCCCCTGAGGCTCGGCCCGATCCAAGCCGGCTCACCGACAAGGACCTGCGAGCATGAGCGCCACGATGATGAGCACCCGCCCGCAGCACACAGCTCCGAGCACGCTCGCGCTGGGCCTGTCCCGCATCGGCTATGAAACACGCCTGTACTTCCGCTCCCCCGACACCCTGTTGTTCACGTTCTTTTTCCCCTTCATCATGCTTGGCATTTTCACTGCCGCGTTCAGCTCCTCCGGAAATATCGGTGCCAATCCCGACGGTACCGGCGGCGTCAGCGTGGGCGCCTACTACCTGCCCGGAATGCTCGCCGCCGGCATGCTTCTCTCCGGTGTGCAGAACCTCGCCGTCGATATCGCCGGCGAGAAAAGCGACGGCACCCTCAAACGCCTGGGCGGCACGCCGCTGTCCCCGCTGAGCTATTTCCTCGGCAAGATCGGACAGGTGTTCGTCACCGCAATTCTTCAGGCCGGCCTCCTGCTTCTCGTGGCGCGGCTGGTGTTCGATATCGCACTGCCGAGCGAACCGGAGAAGTGGGTAACCTTCGCCTGGGTTTTTGTGTTCGGCGTGATCACGAGCGCGTTTCTCGGCATCGCGCTGTCGGCGGTGCCTCGGTCGGGGCGCAGCGCCACGGCTGTTGTGGCTCCCGTGGTGCTCGTGCTGCAGTTCATCTCGGGCGTCTACCTGCAGTTCACGACGCTGCCCGAGTGGATGCAGAACCTGGCGAGCATTTTTCCGCTCAAATGGATGGCGCAGGGCATGCGTTCTGTCTTTCTTCCGGAAAGCTTCGCTGCTGCCGAGCAGAGCGGCACCTGGGATTTGCCCTGGGTGGCCGGCGCCCTCGGCGTCTGGCTGGTGCTGGGGCTCGTGCTGAGCCGGGTGACGTTTCGTTGGATTCGACGCGACGCGTGAGCCTGGCCTGAGGCCCGGGCGCTAAAGCAGTTTGCGCGCGAGCGCCCAGGCCGTCAGTTCATGGCGGCTGGACAGTTGCAATTTGCGCAGCACGGCGGACACGTGGGTTTCCACGGTCTTGGCGGCGATGAAGAGGGTGCTCGCGACTTCTTTGTAGCTGTAGCCGCGGGCGATGAGGCGCATCACCTCGGTCTCGCGGGCGGAGAGCCGGTCGAGTTCCTCCGTGGTTTCGGCGGTCTCGCCGGCGACGGCGCCGAAGGCGTCGAGCACGAACCCGGCCAGGCGCGGCGAGAACACGGCATCACCCTCGGCGACGCGGCGGGCGGCCTCGGAGACCTCGGCCCCGGAGGCGCTCTTGGTGATGTAGCCGCGGGCACCGGCCCGAATGACGCTCACCACGTCGTCGGCGGCATCCGACACGCTGAGCGCCAGAAACAGGGTGTGCGGGGCGTGCGGCGCCGCCTCGCGAATGACTTCGGCGCCGCCCCCGCCGCGGCCGCCGGGCAGGTGCACGTCGAGCAGCACGACTCGCGGCTGAAGTTCGATCACGCTCAAGATCGCGGCGTCGACCGTCGCCGCCTCACCAAGCACGACGATGTTCGCGTCGAGCTCGGCGCGCAGCCCCGAACGGAAGATGGAGTGATCGTCGACGATGAGTACGGGCAGGCCAGCGGATGCCGCGGCCGGCGTTGTGGCCGCAGGGCCGCTTTGGCTCGGGTCATGGTTGGTCATCGCACGCTCGTTTCGGTGTGCTGCTCATCATTCGTCTGCGTGGCGGCCGCAGCGGGCAGGGTCAGCAGAATCTCGGTTCCGGTGCCGCCGGGGCCCGGGCGCACGGCGGCGTTGCCACCAGCCCGGCGCATCCGCCCGAGAATGGATTCGCGCACGCCGAGCCGATCTTTGGAAATCTGGTCAAGCCGAAAGCCTGGCCCGCGGTCGGTCACGCTGAGTTCAACACCCCGGGCGCCGGTCTCGAGATACACCGATACCGCTCCGCCGGCATGCCGAGCCGCATTGAGCATGGCCTCACGGGCGGCGGCGGCGAGTGCTTCTCGGGCGTCGGCAGACGGCGAGTCGGAGCTGCCGGCCGATCCCACGCCCATACCCGCTCCGACCGTCACCACCTCGAAATGCACTGCGAAGTCCTCTTCGATCTCGCCCGCGATGCGGCGCAGCGCGGTGGCAAGGTCGGTCTCCGGTTCGCCGCTGCCGCCGCGAGTTCCGGTGAACAGCCACTCGCGCAGTTCGCGTTCCTGAGCCCGAGCGAGCCGCGCGACGTCACTGTGCGGGCCAGCCTTCTGCTGAATGAGCGCGAGAGTCTGCAGCACGGAGTCGTGCAGGTGCGCGGCAATGTCGGCCCGCTCGGCCTCGCGCGCCCGCGCGGCGCGTTCGTCGGCGAGGTCGCTCCACAGGCGCAGCAGCCACGGAGCGGTCACCACTGCCACTCCCAGCAAAACGGATGCCGCCGCCAAAATAACCGTCCACGCGTTCGGGTTGGTGCCGGTCACGAAAAATAACAGAATGCCGACGGCGACCAGCACGAGCGCCCCGAGAATGCGCACGAGCAACGCCGAGGATTGCTGCGCCGCACCACTGCGAATGTCAGCGAACTGGCGCCAGGCCAGCGCGGTTCCGGCGAGTACGACAATCGCGGGAACCACCACGGCGAGCGGAATGTCGGCGCCGAGGCGGCTCGCTACGAGGGCACCGCCGGCGGCCAGCAGGGCGAGCCCGAGCAGGATTTCGGTGACGGGCGCGGCGCGCGCGGAGTCGGCATCCGTTTTAACGGCGGGCCCAACGGGACTGGCGAACCGGGAGCCGCCGGGTGACACAGCGCCGGGTGACACAGCATAGGGTGACACAACATAGGGCGACACGACACCGGGAACCGCGGCGGAGCTGGCCAGGGGCGCCAGGCCGCCGGGTGACACCGACGAGACGCGACTTGCTCGGGCCAGGCTCGACTTGGGCAGCGGGTCGGCGTCCACCCCGCCCGACGGAACCGTGCCCCAGAGCCACGCATAGAGCAGCACGCCGAAACCGCCGCAGAGGCTCAGCAGCACGGTCAGCAACCGAACGGTGGCCACCGGAAAACCGGTGTGCTCGGCGAACCCCGCGCACACGCCGCCCACCAGGCGCAGCCGGGGCCGAGTCATCCGTTCTGTTCTCACGTGTTTATCCAAGCACGCCCCACCGACACGACGGAACCCGCGCAGAATCAATCAGGGTTCAATCAGGGTCATCCCCCATGGCCGCGGTTTGGGCGCGCTGCCAGACTCGAATCATGACCGACGCACCGAGGGCCCAAACACCTCACCCCGACCAAATCACCCGATTCTTCGACTGGATTCGCGGAAGCGGACTGGGCCGTGACGGCGACCGCTGGATCGCCGGCGTCTGCGGTGGCATCGCCGCCCGCACCGGGCTTGACCCACTGATCGTGCGCGGCATCGCCGTCGTGATCGCCATCCTCGGCGGCCCCGTCGTTTTCGCCTACGCCGTGGGCTGGGCGCTCATGCCGCGCGGCGCCGGCCGCATCTACGCCGAAGAGGCCCTCCGCGGCCGGTTCCAACCCGCCATGATCGCCATCGGAGCGCTGCTCCTGGTCACGGTCGTGCCGCTGTTCCGCGGCTTGTGGTGGAACGGCCCGACCGGATTCTGGGCCGTCCCCGACTGGCTCAACGGCATCTTCTCCTTCGGCTGGGGCCTGGCCGTTCTGACCGGCATCGTCTGGCTGATCGTGTATCTGGTGCGCCGCGCCAGGAAACCCGGCAGCACTGGCCCCGGGTTCGGCCCGCTCGCTTCCCCGGCCGGCCCGTTCGGCCCGGGCAGTGTCTACGATCCGAAACCGCCGTCGGGCACCGGCTACAGCCCGCAAACGGATGCCCCGGCCCCGCCGACAGCGACCAGCGCGTCCACCGAAACCGACCAGAGCAGCGCCCCGAGCACCGAAACGGCAACCGCGCCGACGCTCGCCTTCGCGGCCACGCCGGCTTCGACCCAGAACCCGTTCGTCACCGGCGCAGCCCCGGTCGGTGCAACTTATCCGCCGGCCACCCCGTACGCATCGGACTCGGCCCAGAACATCCGCTCGCAGCAGAATCGGGACTGGCAGGAGCAGAACCGGGCCCGCCAGGCTGCCCACCGTGCCCGGGTGCGTGCCCGCCGTCCCGGCGCCGGCTACAGCGCCATCGTGCTGGGGCTTGCTCTGGCCACGGGCGCGGTTGCCGCCGGTGTGTACTCGACCGGCGTCTGGTCGCAGGATGCAATTTTGCTCGGTGTCGCCTTCGCCCTCGGAGTGCTCGCGCTCGGCATCGTGATCGCCGGAATCCGCGGCCGCACCGACGGCGCCATGGGCGGGTTCGCCTTTCTGGCCGCGGCCACCCTGGTCGTGCTCGGCGTGTTTCCGCAGGGCACCCAATTCACTGCGGTCGGCGACACCGTCTGGCCGCTCAGCACCAATGACGCCGGCGTTGACTCGTCGACGAGCTACGTCATGGTTGCCGGGGAGTCCACGCTCGACCTGAGTGATTTCGACAACCCGGGGCTGGACGAGGATCGCATCTTCGACGTCTGGCTCGTGGCCGGCGTCACCAATATTCAACTCCCGACGGATGCCCCGGTGCGCGTCGAAACGCACTCACTGGTCGGCGGCGTGGAGTACTCGGGTCGGGCGGTGGACGCGGAGAACGGTGACCGCACCGGAGTATTCGCCTCCGATCAGCGCACCTTCAACGCGAGCAGCCGCAGCGACGGCCCGCTGCTGCGCATCTGGACCATCGCCGGCGTCGTCACGCTCGATTCCTCCAACGCCTAGGACCTCACAATGACCACTCCACTTTCTCCCGCGAACTCCCGATCCGACCACTCTGACGCACCGACCGAGGTCTTCGCCGCAAATTCGCCGGCAGGCGACACGCCCGCCACCGAAGCAAACCCGACCGCGCCTTACGCCGCCGCGGCCAGCCCCGCACCGGAGTCCGACCCGACGCCGAGCTTCTTCAGCCCGAACCAGGCCGCGCCGTTCGGCGAGGCGACACCATCCGCTCCCCGCTTGCGCCCCCGCTTCGGCACGATCCTCTGGGGCATTCTGCTGCTGGCGTTCGCGACTTACATGGTCGTGTTCACCCTGCTTCCGGTGCCGCCGGATCCCACGCTGTGGCTCCTCGGCGGCGTGATCGCGGTCGGGCTGGGCCTCGTCGTGGCCGGCATCGCGGCCGCAGCGCGTCGCGCCGACTGACCGGCCGCGTAAGGCGCCCTCACATCACCGAGCCGTGAGTTCACGTCACCCAGCCGTGAGTTTGAGCCCGTTTTTCGCGCAGAATGGGCTCAAACTCACGGCTCGGTGGAAGAAGGGGCGGCCGCCCCTGGCCGACTCGAAGCTAGAGCGTCAGGCCGACCAGAACCGGTTCGGGCTGCAGGTTCACGCCGAATTCGGCCTGCACGCGGCCGAGCACGTAGCGGGCCAGTTGGGCCACCTCTTCGGCGGTCGCGCCGCCCGTGTTCGTCAAGGCGAGGGTGTGTTTGCTCGACACGGCCGCCTTCGACCCGGGCAGCCGGAACCCGCGGTAAACGCCGGACTGCTCGATCAGCCAGGCGGCACTGAGCTTGACCAGGCGTACCGGTTCCGCGCCGGGAATCGGCCCGACACCCATATATTCCTCAATGGGAATAACTCGATCCGGCAGCTCCGTCGTCATCGGCCACTGTGGCGCCGATGCCGGCAGGGAACGCGCAAACGCCTCGGTTACGATCGGATTGGTGAAAAAGGATCCGGC
Source organism: Cryobacterium sp. TMS1-20-1 (assembly GCF_004402355.1). Taxonomy (NCBI): domain Bacteria; kingdom Bacillati; phylum Actinomycetota; class Actinomycetes; order Micrococcales; family Microbacteriaceae; genus Cryobacterium; species Cryobacterium sp. TMS1-20-1. The sequence continues at coordinate 119,091 of NZ_SOGF01000057.1, forward strand.
GCTATACGTGTCGGGGTCGCTCGGGTCGAGAACCATACCCTTGCCGGCCCGCAGGGCCAGCACCGTGTCGCGCACGGTCTGCAGCGGCACGCGATCGCCGAGCTGCACCCCGAGCGCACCGGCGAGTTGGGCATATTTCAGCGGCTGACCGAGCGTACTGCCCAAAACGGATGCCTCGGCGGCGGTATCGTGCAACTCCAGTTCGATCGCCAGGACAACTCCGCGCACGCCCTGTTTGAGCACCGAGGTGCGGTAGCCGAGGCCCAGCTCGGCCCGTTCGAGGCGTTCGACCTCGCCGGTTTCATAGGAGAGAAAGTCAATCGCGACGAGGCTGTCCGAGATTTCCTGCCCGTAGGCACCGATGTTCTGCACCGGCGCGGCACCACACGATCCGGGAATGCCGGAGAGCGCCTCAATACCGGCCCAGCCGTGCTGGACGGCAGAGGCGACCAGCTCGTCCCAGGGCTCGCCGGCCTGCACGCGCAGCCGCACACGGTCTGCGGGACCGGCGCCAGCGGCATCCGCTTCGCTGGAATCATCGAGCACCTGGATGCCGCGGGTCACCACGTGAATGACGATGCCGTCGAAGCCGTCGTCGGCGACGACGGTGTTGGATCCGCCACCGAGCAGCAGCCAGTTTTCGTCCATGCCCCAAACAACGAGGGTTTCGTTGATGAGGTCCTGCTCGGCGACCGGTGCCACCCGTGCTGCGGGCGGGCCGCCGACACGAAAGGTCGTGAGCGTGCTCAGGGCAACGGGTTCAATCATGGGTTCAGGCCAGGTTGACGCGCGCCTGCGCCTTGCCGAGAACGGTCGCACCGTTGAAGGTCACGGTCAGGTCGATACGGGCCACACTCGCCTCGACATCGAGCGCGCCGACCTTGGCGACCACCATCACGACGGCGCCGACGGTGGCGTCAACGAAGACCGGACGGGTGAATCGCACCTGATAATCGACGACGCGGGCCGGGTCGCCAGCCCAGTCGACGACGGGCTGCACGGCCAGACCCATGGTGAGCATGCCGTGGGCGAGCACGCCAGACAGACCCACCGACTGCGCGACATCGTCGCGGTAATGAATGGGGTTGAAATCGCCGGATGCCCCGGCGTAATGCACGAGCGAATCGCGCGTCAGCGAGAAACTCGCCTCGGCGACGACGCTACCGACCTCGAGGTCGGCCACTGACCTGATAGATGAGGCGGGGATCATTCGTCTCCCCTGACGACGAGGGTGGAGGTGGCGGTCACAACGTGGCCGCCGGTCGCATCGACGATGGTGGACTCGGCCGTCACCATCGAATGACCGCCCAGCGACTTGATGCTCGTGACCGCGAGGGTCGCCGTGAGCTCATCACCGGCCACGATCGGTCGGGTGTAGCTGAAGCGCTGATCGCCGTGCACAACCCGGGTGAAGTCGATGCCGCCATCCGGTTCGGCCAAAAGCTGGGCCAGGGTGGCCTCCTGCAGGACCACAGCAAACGTGGGCGGGGCGACGACGTCGGCGTGGCCGGCCGCGCGGGCCGCTTCGGGATCGTGGTTGATCGGGTTGGTCGCGAACACGGCGCGGGAGAATTCGCGCACCTTTTCGCGGCCGACAAGATACGGTGCGACCGGCGGAAAGACCCGCCCCTGCAACTCTGGGTTCACTGACACCCGTCGAGTCTACTAAGTACACTCCCGCGGCCGGTCACGAGCACGCCTCGCCAGGGCGCACACTTATAACCGTGAAATGTGTATCCGTGCGCCTCGGTGATCCCGAGGTTGCCCCCCTTCTGCTTGACCTGCACCGTGAATATGAAACCCGATACGGCACGGGCGATTCCGTGCACGACGTCGACGGCACCGAGTTTGATCCACCCTTCGGCGGCTTCCTTGTGCTGGTCGACGGCGACACGACCGTCGCCGGCGGCGGCCTGCACCGGTTCAACGCCACGACCGCCGAGGTCAAGCGCATGTGGACCAACCCCTCCTTTCGCCGCCAGGGCCACGCGAAAACAATTCTGCGCGAACTCGCGATCCTGGCGCGCGGCCTCGGCTATGAGCGGATGCGCCTGGAAACCGGCTACGCCCAGCCCGAAGCGCTCGCCCTCTACCGCGGCCTCGGCTTCACCGAGATCGGCAACTACGGCATCTACGAGCACGCTTCCGGCTTCGAGCTCGACCTTTGCCCCGAACCGGCGTCGTAGCGCCCAACGTCGCGGGCCGACAGAAGTCCGCCCGCGGAATCCTGTGCTTGTCGACGAGGACCGCCCACCACCGACGCCGGTTCCGCACGATTCGCCGGTAGATCGCCGTCAGGGAACGGTTTCGATGGCTCAGGGCGCGCCGGGGAGGTAGCGTTAGAGGGCTATGCAAAACAAATTGACTCCGCACCCCGACCTTCCGATCGACAGCCCGACCGAGGAACGCATTCGCGCCGCCGTCGCGCACTACGGCGAGAGCGTCGTCATCGACAATTCCGTGGCCCTGCTGCGCGCCAAGAACGCCGGAAAAGACTTTCTGCTCTACGCCGGCGGGCGCCACGCCCTCGGCATCCTCGAAGGCGCTCCGGCCCTGTACTGGCCCGAGCTGTGGGGCGCCCGCGCTCTGCTGCACGTCTGGGGCGAGCAGGCGGCGCCGTACATCGTCGTCGGACTCAACAACCAGGCCTGGCGGGTGCGCGAAATGTGCGCCAAAGTCGTGCTGCTGCGCGGCCTGCAGGTCGTGCCCAAGCTCGTGCGTCTCACGACCGACGAGCACCCCCGCGTGCGCGCCGCCGCCCTGCACGCCCTCGCCGACCAGGGCACCACCGCCAACATTGCCACGATCGAGGTGCGCCTGCGCGACCCCGACAAGGAGGTGCGCCGCGCGGCCCAGCAGGCCCGCGACGCGATTCGCACCCGGCTGAAGTTCACCGATCCGGTTCCTGAGACGAGCGCCCCTGACACAAGCGCGCCTGAAACAAGCGCGCCTGAAACAAGCACCGAGGCGTAAGCGCGGCGCGGCGCCCGACGAGCAGTCCGTCGCAGCATCCGCTCTGCCGGAGGTCACGGGCGTCGGAGCAGGGCGCCCTCCTGCCGGCAGGTCGCCGCGGCGGTGAGCATGGCGTCGGTCAGCAGCGCCTGCCAGCCGGCGGCATCCTGTGGCACACCGCCGTGGACGATGGTGCAAACGGATGCCGCGAGCGTCGCGTCCCCGGCACCCATCGTGTCGACGATCGGGCCGTCAAGCTCAGCGATCGGCACACTGACCAGCTCATGTTGGCCGACGGCCACCGACGCGCCGAGGCGCCCGGCCGTCGCGAGCACGGTACCCGCCCCGGCGTCAACCAGGCGGGCCCGCAGCTCCTCGAGGCTGCTGTCGTAGAGCAGGTCGGCGTCTTCGTCGCCCACCTTCACGAGCAGGCTGCGAGCAGCGAGTACCTCGAAGTTACGCACAAACCGCGGCCCGTCGCGCAGCATGCCGGCGCGGGGATTGGGGTCGATCACGAGGCGCTTCTCCGGGTCGCTCACACAGGCGGCGAACGCCTCGGTCTGATCGGTATCGTCGAACGGAAAACAGCTCACGACGACCAGCTCGGCGGCGTCGAGCGCGGCCCGCTCGGCAGCCCCGAACTCGATGCGGCGCGCTTTCGCGGCGTCGTTGAAGAAGTAACGCGGTTCGCCGTCGGTGCGGTCCGAAACCGCCCGGGACGATCCGAGCGGGCCCGGTGTTGCGATCAGTTGCACCCCATGCTGTTCCAAAAACGCCCGGATCACGGCGCCATCGGCATCCTCACCGACCATCGCGATCAGAGTCGTGGGCACGCCGAGCACGGCCAGCCCGACCGCCACATTGAGAGCGGCGCCCCCGGCAAACTCGCGGCTCGCCTCCGAATCACGCAGCACGTCGATCAGCGCGTCGCCAACGACGACGACACGGGTGGGAGCGTTCAGTCCAGGCACGAGGTCCAATCTTGTCGCACGCCGCAGACGGCGAGCGCACAGGGAGGTGGTCGCACCGATTGTCAGGGGCAATCCACCGTGATTTTGCGTGCCTTGACTCTATAGTAAAAGTTCTGCCCTGATTGATTGAGTGGCGGCCGAGGCAGGTCCGGGCCGCTCACACCGCTAACACCGCTAACACCGCTAACACCCTGGAAAGTTACACCCATGATTCTCACAACGGATGCCGCGACGACAGTGACCGAAGCGAGCGCGGCATGAGCGGTGCCGTGATCGCCCTCTACGCCGAGTTCACAGCCCTGCCCGGTCAAGAGACGGAAGTCGCTCATTTGCTGCGCGAGCTCACCGCGCACGTGCGCCGGGAAGCCGGTTGCGTCCGCTTCGACCCGCATCAGCTGGAAACCAATCCGGCGGCGTTCTTCGTCTATGAGGAATACCGCGACCTCGCCGCGTTCGACGCCCACCGTGCCGCCGCCTATGGCGCCGAGTTCAACCGCGCGCTCGGACCGATCATCGAGGGCGACGGCTCGACCCTGACCTTTCTGGCCCCACTGGTCTGAATCCCGGCCCGGGCGTCACACAAAAACAGCCGACAGAAGGAGTCAGTCTCCTTCTGCCGGCTGGTGTCGATGCTACTGGCTAGGCGCCCTTGCGCCCCGACATTGACCGCATCAGGAACATGATCACCGCGATGATCGCGAGCACGATACCGACCCAGAGGAGAAACTGCAGAGACTGCACCAAGCCACCGGTAATGAGCAGCACGACCGCAACGATGGCCACAATAATTAGAAGCGGATTCATGATCCGACCTTTCCCTTCATGCGCGGGTAATTCCCGATTGCCCCGATCGTACCCCCGAATGAGGTTCAGACGCGGATACCGCACGCGGCATCCGCATCCTTGTCGCATTGGCTCGTCGTGCTCAGATCGAGCCCGCCGTCACTACGCGCCGAGGTACGCGTCGATGATGCGCGTCGATGATGCGGGGGTCGTTCAGCAGGTCAGCATCCTGCCCCTCGACCGTGGTGACGCCGCTCTCAATCACGTAGGCGCGGTCGGTAACCCGCAGCGTGGTGGGAGCGGGAATTGAACCCGCGACACCACGATTAGCTTGGGGTAACCATATCGCGGTCACCACGCGCCAAATCAATCCTCACAGCCTTGACTGCGTATGTGGTAAAGCACATACTGAAGGTGAACGGAGGCAGCATGTCGAAAGATTTCAAAGACCTCGCCACCCGTGCGAAAGCCGCGTGGTCTGAGGAGACACGAGCGGTGTACGAGGCCGTCAGCGTCTCCTTTGACGCCGAGCTTGCGAGCCGCGTTGAACTGGGCGCACTGCTCGCCGCAGCACGCAAGACCCAGGACCTCACCCAACCAGCCTTATCGAGTGTCACCGGGATTCAGCAGGCAGAAATCAGCCGAATCGAACGCGGCATCGGCAACCCTACGGCGGACACGCTCAGCCGCCTGGCCGCGGCCCTCGGTCAGAAAATTACGCTCACACCGATTCAATGACCGGCGGGTGCATGCTCAGACGCTGAGTCGGCCACATCGGTGCTTTGCGGACGCAATGGCCACGGTAACCATATCCCGGCAGGAGGTAGCCCTTTGCGTGCAAATTTCACCCGCGCAGGAGATATCTCTCCGATCCGACTGCGGCCGGAGCCCATCCGAACCCCGGGCTCGTTGAGTTTATTCTCGACCCACTGGCCCGGCCAGAGATCCAACCGCTCGGAGTAGCCCCCGGACACGACGGTCCGTACCGTCCACTCGAGGTCGTCCATAAGGTCTGTGACGTCATCATCGCAGGCGTCACAGCCGCAGACTGGAAAGTGGAAGTCATAAAGCAGACCGGCATGTAGAAAGATCCCCCGAAACGGCGTGAGAACAAAAGTCAACGAGGCCGCTGTTGGCTTGCGCGGAACAACCCGGACCGCTTTAGCGACATCGTCGGGTACGCGGAGAAGATCCGTCGCGACATCCAAATTCTGCTCGACATCCACGATGAAGGTTGCCTCCAGCCACTCGACGAGAGCGGTTGCCCTGCCCCCGACGACTGCCACGCGAGCGTTCCAATGCCCGGAACTACGGCGCTTACGAAAGTCGGCGACAGCAACTCAATCTGCGGGGTTTATGCGGGGTTGTGACAGTGAACATGCCGCACGATTGACCGCACCGAATTCCCCTCAAACAGGCCGCTCGGAGGTGGAAATATCCGTCTCAATGCAGCCCGGTGAAACGATGAAATCGAAAGAACCCGCTAATTCAATGTGCGGGGTTGATGGTGGCAAAACCGCATTTCGGCGAAAAAATACCCCGGACTTCCGCAGAAGTCCGGGGCGATTTTAGTAAATACCGTGTAGCGGGAGCGGGAATTGAACCCGCGACACCACGATTATGAGCCGTGTGCTCTAACCAACTGAGCTACCCCGCCGCGACTTGTCGGCTGTTCGCTTCCAAGCCTGAGCCCCCTGTGGGAATCGGACCCACTACCTCTTCCTTACCAAGGAAGTGCTCTACCAATGAGCTAAGGGGGCAGAGCAACCAAAAAACAGTAGCAATGCCGCGTTTTTGGCAACCTAGAAACTTTATCACCCCAGCAAGGCGATCGAGACCACTTAGCCCACACCGAGCATCCACTACCGATGCCGTAGCATTTAAATATGACTGGCACCAAACTGACTTCCGGCACCGAATGGTGGCGCACGGCCGTTATCTATCAGATCTATCCGCGGTCCTTCGCCGACGCAAACGGTGACGGCATGGGCGACCTCGCCGGCATCAGCTCGCGACTGCCCCAGCTCAAAGAGCTTGGCATCGACGCCATCTGGCTCTCTCCCTTCTATACGTCGCCGCAACGCGACGCCGGCTACGACGTCTCCGACTACTGCGACGTCGACCCGCTGTTCGGCACCCTGGACGACTTCGAGGTGCTGCAGCGCACCGCCCACGACCTGGGCATTCGCGTCATCGTCGACATCGTGCCGAACCACTCTTCGAGCGACCACGGCTGGTTTCAGGCGGCCCTCGCCGCCGGCCCGGGCAGCGCAGAGCGCGCCCGTTACACCTTTCGCGATGGCAAGGGCGAGAACGGCGACCTGCCGCCGAACAACTGGGAGTCCGTCTTCGGCGGCCTCGCCTGGACCCGCACGACCGACCCCGACGGCACCCCCGGCCAGTGGTACCTGCACCTGTTCGACACCAGCCAGCCCGACTTCGACTGGGACAGCGAATGGGTGCGCGAACAGTTTCGCGCGGTGCTGCGCTTCTGGCTCGACCGCGGAGTCGATGGTTTTCGAGTGGATGTCGCGCACGGCATGATCAAGGCTCCCGGCCTCCCCGATTACACGCCACCCGCCGAGGGCGGCAGCATGGGCGGCGCCCCGGCCACCCTCGAGCCCGGTATCAGCGCCGAATCGCCCGTGACCGCGCCCTACTGGGCGCAGGACGGCGTGCACGAGATCTACCGCGACTGGCACAAGGTGCTCGCCGCCTACCCCGGCGACCGCGTCCTCGCGGCCGAAGCCTGGGTCGACCCGCTGAGCCAGATGGCCAAGTGGGTGCGCCCGGACGAGATGCACCAGGCCTTCAACTTCGCCTACCTTGAGACGCCTTGGAACGCAGCAAAGCTCAGGAGCGTCATCGACGAGTCGATCGAAGCCTTCGGCAACGTGGGAGCCCCGAGCACCTGGGTGCTCTCGAACCACGACGTGGTGCGGCACGCTTCCCGGCTCGCCCTCACCGGCGAAAACCTGCAGGGGCACGGCATTGGGCCCAAGACCGTTGGACTGCCGGACACTGCGGTGGGGCTGCAACGCGCGCGGGCAGCATCCGCTTTGATGCTGTCGCTGCCGGGCTCGAGCTACCTCTACCAGGGCGAGGAACTCGGGCTGCCCGAGGCCGTCGACCTGCCCGACCACGCCCGCGAAGACCCCACCTGGTTTCGCACCAACGGTGAGCGGTACGGGCGAGACGGATGCCGCGTGCCGATTCCGTGGGAAGGTGCGAGCGCGTCGTTCGGCTTCAGCACCGGCGCGAAGAGCTGGCTGCCACAACCGGCTGAGTGGGCCGGACTGGCCCGCGACCAACAAAACGGTGTAGCCGGATCCACCCTCGAGCTGTACAAGCACGCGCTCAACCTGCGCCGGGAGCACTCCCTCGCCTCCGGCACGGTGGAATGGATCGACGGCTTCGGGCCGGACGTCGTGGCCTACCGCAACGGCGACGTGACGATCGTGGCGAACACGGGCGCGGCATCCGTTCAACTGCCCGCCGGCGACGTGTTGCTCGCGAGCGAAGACCTCGTCGGCCGCACCCTGCCCGGTGACGCGACCGCCTGGTTGCGCGCCGTAACAGCATGACCGACGCGCTCGACCAGCCAGACGATGCTGCAAACACCGCGCTGGGGACCATCGCCGCCATGCGCGAGCTCAAGCTCGAATTGACCCGATTCATGATGTCCTACAAGTTCGCGACCGACGAAATGCTGACCAAGATCAATATTTTGAAGGAAGAATTCAGCTCGATTCACGACTACAGCCCGATCGAGCATGTCAGCTCGCGGCTCAAGTCGCCGGAGGGCATTCTCAAGAAGGCCATCCGCAAGGGGCATCCGCTCGAGCTCGACGGTATTCGTGACAATATCCAGGACATTGCGGGAATTCGCATCACCTGCAGCTTCATCTCCGACACTTATCGCATTCGCGACCTGCTCGCCGGACAACGGGATGTCACGGTGCTGCAGGAGAAGGACTACATCCGGGAGCCGAAGGCGAACGGCTACCAGAGCCTGCACCTGATCGTGGCGATTCCAGTGTTCATGTCGGACCGGGTGCAGCCGGTCACCGTGGAAATTCAGATTCGTACGATCGCGATGGACTTTTGGGCCAGCCTCGAGCACAAGATCTTCTATAAGTACAATGGCGCCGTACCCGACACGCTCGTCGAGGACCTGCGGCAGGCAGCGGATGCCGCCAATCGCCTCGACGTGAAGATGGAGCTGCTGCACGACCAGGTCGTGGCGCGGGGGCCCGCTGCCGATGACGCCGACCTGTTCAGCTTTGACGGCCTGCCGCCGTTTCCGCTGCCAAAGGGCCTGCTCGAATCCTTCATGCGCGGGCGCACGGAACCGGAATAGCTAGTTCGTGTTGGCGTAAAGCCACTCGAGGGGGTCGATCTTGGTGCCGTCCTTGCCGCCGATTCGGATGTCCAGGTGGAGGTGCGGGCCGGTCGACATGCCTGTGCTGCCGGTCTTGCCGATGACCTGGCCGACCTTGACCAGGTCGCCCTCCTTGAACAGCATCGATCCGTGGATCATATGCGCGTAGACGGTCGTGACGAGCTCGCCGTTGATCATGTGGTCGATCATCATGTGCACGCCGAGGCTGGCTTCGCCGTCTTCGGCGTAGCTGACCACGCCGTCGGCGATGGACTGGATCGGTGCGCCGACCCCCGGGTTGAAGTCCTGGCCACCGTGGTTAGCGGAGCATCCGGAGCAATTGCGCGGGCCGAAGCGGTCGCCGATGTGCACACCGACGGCAAACGGCCACTGAATGGTTCCATTCGGGTTGTTGGTAAAGGTATCTTCCAAACGGATGCCGCTGGCCGCGGCCACCTCGGCGATCGAGCTTGACTCATACCCGTCACGTTCGACGGTGAGAGTGTCGCCGTCGGCCAGGTCCATGCTCTGAATGTCTTCGGCCGGCAGAACGCGCTGGGCTTGCAGAGCTGAGGCCTGCACGTCCTGCGCCGAGAGCAGCGCCTCAGCCGGAAGGGACGTGGCGACGGCCATCAGGGCGACGAAGGACATCGCGAGGATCGACGCACCCTTGGCGGCGCGCTTGCGCATGCTGCTGCCGAGCGGGCGCGACGGGGCCGCGCGACGGGGCAGCGTGCCGGCCGGAACGAAATCGCGGGCTGGCGCGAAGGACTCCCCCGCCGTCTGCTCGGTGCGCTGGCGGCGGCGAGGCCGAGCGCCGGCCGGGGGAATTACGGTCGGAATCGACTGGGTGGCACCGAGAACCAGCAACTTTTCGTAGTCGGTGGGCTCGGCATCGGCGACCGCGACGGCCGCGACGATGCGGTCGGTCTCGGTCACAACGGGCGGTTCGAGGTCGGGTTCGGTCAGGTCTGCAGCGACGATCAAATCGGCGGCAGGGCTGAGCCGCACGACCTCTGCGACGTTTTCGTCGACCGGCGCTGCGGTGGCGAATGCCACGCGCTCGCGCTCGCGCAACTGACGCCGGGTCAGGGCCGCAGGTTCCACGGGGGGAAAGACAGCGTCGTCACTCTCGCTGGACACGGAAGTATCCAAGGATGGAGTGTGACGTGACAAAATGCAGCTTTCGGCGAGGCGGACGGGAACTGGTGCTCGTACTGGACAACGCCAAACAACGACTGGCCAATATAACGAATTGATTAAGGATAGCGCGCAAACCTGAGAGTAGCAGAGGAACGCCGCGGATCACACCCCTAGTTGGGCAAGTGGGTAAAGAGTCAAGCTTCCTGCGCGGGAGCCGGAAAACGGTCGAATAGCTCGGCCAGCACCGGTTCGAACTGACCGTAGAGGCGGGGAGCAGCGGCGATGAGCAGGTCGCGACCCTCGGCATCCGCTTGCAGAGCGCCGACCCGGGCACCAGCCTCGCGGGCGATCAGGGCGCCGGCGGCGTGATCCCAAGGGTTGAGTCCGCGTTCGAAATAGAGGTCGAGCCGCCCGCAGGCGACCGAACACAGGTCGAGTGCGGCCGACCCGATGCGACGGATGTCCCGCACCTGGCCGATGAGACCACCCACGACGTTCGCCTGCCACACCCGACGCGCAGCCTCGTAGCCGAAGCCCGTGCCAGCCAGGGCGAGCGAGAGCGGTACATCCTGGTTCACGTGCAGGCGCTGGTCGCCGAGCCAGGCGCCCGACCCTTCGGAGGCGGTGAAGACCTCGCCGAGGGCCGGGTTGACGACCGCGCCGGCGAGGGTGTTCCAACTGGCCGGATCGGGATCGCCCTGCACCACAGCGATGCTGATGGCATAGAACGGGATGCCGTAGAGGTAGTTGACGGTACCGTCGATGGGGTCGACCACCCAGGTGAGCCCGCTCGTTCCGCCGGTCGCGTCGGATTCTTCGCCGTAGAATCCGTCGTTCGGGCGAGCGTCGGCCAGCAATGCACGAATGTGCCGCTCGACCTCACGGTCGGCCGCGGTGACGATGTCTTCCGGCGAGGACTTGGAGGCGGCGATCTCGACCCCCTCGGCGCGGCGCCGGTGGGCGAGCGCGCCCGCGGTGAGGGCGATGGTGCGTGCGAGGTCCAGCAGCTCGGTCGGGGCAGGATACGTCATGCCCCCACGCTACAGGTAGCTGTGTTAACGAGAACAGGCAGGCCCTGAGGCCTGCCTGTTCTGCTGGTGGCGAGTGCGAGGTTCGAACTCACGAAGGCTACGCCGTCTGATTTACAGTTTGTTCCAAGTCGGATTAGGTGGGTTCATCAAGTCTTAAAACGCCGTAAACACTGGGATCAACGGCACACCAATCGGGTCTATATGTTGCCTAGAATTACCTGATCGTGTGCCTTGTGTGCTCACAACGTGCGCACAAAACCCCCTGGTCGTCGTCATGACGGCCAGGGGGTTTCTGTCGCGCGGTCGAGGCTAGACCGTGGCGGCCTTGATCTTCTGGATAGCCGCGGGCTGCGTGAAGCCCCATGAGACGCGCATGGTGGCACGAATGGCGGTGCGGTCGCTGGTGAAGTAGGCCGACTTGTCCGTCTGCAGGTCAACGTCGTTGCGGCGCACGATGACCGAGCGAATGTTCGGGATGCCCCAGACGGTGCCCGTCGCAACGGCGAGCGACGTAATGAGCGGCACACCGAAGATCAGGCGCCGGGTCGGGTTGGTCGGGTCGGGGGTGAGCAGGCCGCGCTTGGAGCTGGTGGACTCCTTGAGCTTGGAGAGCAGCAGCACGTCGGCGGGGCTCGCGACAAAGCCCGTGAGATCGAGTCCCAGGCCCTCCGCGTTTGCGATTGCCTCCGCGAACGGGTCGAAGTCGGCCCAGGCGGCCGGCTTGACGACAGCGCTGAATCCCACGAGGTCTTCGAGGCCCGCAGGCTGCACGAGGCTCGCGCCCTTGGTGCCGAAGAATGCCAGGTCGATCTTCTTGGCGAAGTCGCGGGTGAGGCCGTCACCGATGATGCCGGACGCGGCCGGGGAGGTGTCGGCGGCGAGCTCGTTGGTGATGACGGTAAGACCGGCGATCTTGGCCGGCTCTAGCACGATGTCGTCGACGGTGGGATCGGATGCACCGATCTCGTCGCCCTCTGCGACCCACGAGACGGACGGGTCGGCGGTCACGCGCGGAACGTGTGTGCGGGTGGAGCTGGTGGGGATGATGGTCGAGACCTGCATGGCGACGGATGCGCGCTGCACGGGCAGGACGATCAGCTGAGTAATGGTGTCGGGCGAGATCGCCTTGGCGCCGGTCGTGGTGGTGGTAAGCATGAAAATAGCCTCCAAAAGGCAGTCAGAATGAGCTTCGAATGACTGCCTCGCATGGAGGCCGATCAGGTGGGGCGCAGGGCCTTACTTGACATAATACTCTGCACCCCCTGACATAGCTACCCGCCGATCACGTCACCCCAGCTCGCAGTCGGCGCGGTCACCTGTCCACCAGTGGGAGGAGTGCCCCCGGAACTCGGCGGCGCGACGTGCTGGGGGAAGTAGTGCGGCCGGTCGGCCTTGAGCGTGGCGAGCGCCGCGGTGACCTTCTCCGGGTCGATCAGTCCGTCGTCTCCGAGCACGTCGGTGACCTTCATTCGAGAGTCGAGGTCGTCGAGCGCCGAAGGGAGCACGCCGCCCGCCGCGGCGAGGGTGTGCAGGCTGTCGAGCTGGAATTTGCTCACAGTGCCGGCGAAGGCGTCGCGTTGGGTTTCGGTCTCGCGCAGTTTCGTGCGCACGCCCGCTTCGGCCTTGCGCTTGTCGCGGAGCATCTGCACCAGGCGTTCGACCGGCACGGCGGCCAGCTCGTCGTCTGCCACATCGTCGGTGTTCAGGTTGTCGGTCATCAGTTCCCCTTTCCAAGGGTTTCAGCGTTCTCGACGACATCAGGCCGTCGAAGTGTGTTTGAGGTGAAGGTGGCGAGGCTGAGGGCGCTCACGAGGTCGCCGTGGCCGTCGCCGGGGTTGCGGTGGTATTCGTAGGTGTCGCGGCCGGATGCGGTGATCTTCTGCCGAAACGAGGTGAATTCGTGCTCGAGCATGGGGCCGAGCGCCTGCCCCTCTGCCACCTTGAGATTCCCCTGTTGCAGCGGGACCAGGATGGACGCCATGAGGTCGTTCTTCGGGACGTTCCAACCGTTGCGCTGCAGCCCGCCCGTGATCGTCACGGCAATGGGCACGTTGCATCCGAAGTCGGCGCGGCGGTACTCGTCGCGGAACATGTCCATGACGGCCCGCCCCACGCCGGTCGCGTCGATAAACAGGATGCCGTCACGCATGGCCGGGCTGCGCATCAGGGTTGAGACGTCCGACACGATCGAGGGGTAAGGGGTGCCCAGCTCCCAGCGGCGCAGGTGACGCACGTGAAGCGCCTCCGCCATGGCAGGCTCGAAAACCTCCGGGCGTCGGTAATACTGCCCGATGGAGACCGACGGCGGGAGGGTCAGCACCCGCTCCACGACCACGAGCGCGGAAAAGTCGGCGCCCTGCCCCAGGTCAAGGCCGACAGTGAAACAGCTCATGTGAACTCCAATGGTTTGACTGCTCGCGAGAATGCGGCGCGTACGTGCTCAGTGCCGAATAGCTGGGTGTCGGTATCCCCGAAAATGCACTCATAGTCAGAGCCGAACACGAACGATCCGAGAGAGTCCCGAACCTCTTTGATCCGTGCCGGCGTGTACTGCTCCGACTCGTAGACCGTGACCTTGTGACGCTCCCAGGCGTTCACTGGATCCTCGTGCAGGTCGTAGAACCAGCCGCGGCGCCCCCACGGTGTAGAGAGGGCCAGAATCTGCCCGTCGCTGGCGACCATCGGGAGCACCGAGGCGAACACGTCGTCATCAATGCGGGATGCCTCATCGAGAATGAGCAGCTTCACGCCAGAGAAGCCACGGATGCCGCCCTCAGAGCCAGGGAGAGACACGACCCGTGAACCGTTCGCCAGACTCATCTCAGACGCGTTGTCGCGCTTGAGTCGAGGTTGCTCCCGCATCCCCTTGAAGAGGGATGACACCCGCAGCAGCATCTCGTCGGACTGGCGCTGAGTCGGGGACACGATCAGCACGTCACGCTTCGGGGTGTAGAGCGCCGTGTGCAGCGCCTTGTGACTGACCGTCTGAGTCTTGCCGACCTGCCGAGCACAGAGAACCAGGGCGCGCTTGGCCTGAGACCTCAACAGGCGTTGCTGCCACGTCTCCGCATCGAACCCACTGCCCCGGGCGAACACCACAGGATCGAGGGCCGACGCGAGGTCACCGGCAAGGGCGCTCACTGCTCCAGCTCCCCCAGGGCACCGGCAACCGCGAGGTGAGCTTCGGGGAAGGGACCGAGAGCACCGAGCAGCACCCCGCGCAGCTGCGACCACTCCGGGGAGGTCGAGACGTTCAGCACCTGCACGGTAGGCCGCTCGTCAAGCTCACCGGTTAGCTTGGCCAGCAGCTCCACAATGCCGCGCAGCTCACGGATAGCCGCGAGGGACAGCGACGCCTTGCCCTCCAACTGCGCAGCATCGAGCAGACCCTCAGCCTTGCTGTACAGGGCCTCAGCGCGGTCGATAGCCTTCACGGCACCGCCCGTCTCGCGCTGAGCTGTGACAGCCATGAGGGCCTTGGACAGGTGGGAGGCACGGTGCCGGCGCACTGCATCCTTCGACATGCCCCACCGCTCCCCCGCTGCCACGTTGGTCGTGCCGGTGGCCAGTGCCGCGTCGATCTTCTCCCGGTCAGAGTGAGCACAGACCTTGCATCGAGCCTCACTCACCGGGCGATTCCTTCGAGGGCATCGAGCCGGCCTTTGAGGTAGGCAATCCGCTGCCGATCGTTGACAGCCTGAACGCGCATAGCCGCGCACTCACCGCGCAGGGCGCGCACGTAGTCTCGGAAGGGTGCCGCGGCCTCGTGATCCTTGACATTCAGGGCCGCGATAGCCCGCCCGTACTGGCCCTGTAGCCATGCCAGGCGGCTCTTGCCCTCACGCACAAAGCGCGGATCGGCGCTCATAGTGCGCACCCCTCAGTGCCTGATAGACAATCAGATACCCGGCCTGAATCCCTTGTGTTTACTGGGGTCTGAGAGTCGGTGAGCACACTGTGAGCACAGCCCGAGTCAGTCGCTGCGCGGTCAGTGGGCGACTCTGCGCGGATAAGTGCGCCGGTTGCGCTCTCTTCTCCCTCTGCCCCAAGGACTTCGGCTGAGTGCCTGTCCCATTCGTCTCGTTCTGCTTGGGTGATTTGTTCGGCTGCCTTCTTGAATTCGGCGGCCATGCGGTCGATTCCTTTGAACACGTCTCCCCCTTCTTGGGCTACGAGGCCGTCGATCCATGCTCCGAGTCCGGGGCTCGTGACGGTCATGCTTGCTGCACGCTGTCGGGCTCGGTGGTGGAGTGGTACAGGCGGCCGTCTGCAGGGTCGATGTAGAAGTTCGGGACTGGCCAGCACTGGTAGAGCCGGTCCTTGACTGTCCCGTTCGTCCCGTCACCGATGTGCACATTCGCTTTGAAGACGTTGGAGGGCCTGGCGGTGACCGGCAAGGTGTCCACGTCGATGTCGATCTGTTCGCCATATCCGGGAGCGTCCGGGTCGTCATTGGTCCACAGGTAGTGTCCGAGCGTCACGAGTGCTCCTTCGGTTTTCTGATCTCGTCGGTGAGGGTGTCGAGCACCACAGCGAGGTTGCTGAGTGTGGCTATGGCGACCGAGGCCGCTCCCCGGTCGTCGAGTCCGATTCCTGCCAGGTGGGCGAGGATTGCTTCTCGTGCCTGATCGAGGTCGTGGCGTACACACGCGGCGGTCACGATCTCTTTGGTGAGCGCTTCGGCACGGCGGCTGATCTCGTCGAGGTCGACGAAGGCGAGGGGCATTCCCCCCTGGTCAGTGACAAGGATTGGTGTCTTCATGCTGCGAGCCTCCCGGCCTTATGTTCGTTGTCTCGTTTGCCGCAGATACCCGCGGTCTTGGATGCTGGGGCGAGTAGGGGAGCTGCGCAGACTCGGCAGGTCTCGCCGTCGGTCTTGGCGGCTCCGTCGGCTCCGTCGGTTCGAATCAGAGGGGTAACTCCCATGCGGCGCCAGGTCGGAGCGATCGTGCTGCGGTGGTAGCCGCGGGCGCTGTCGCCCTGGCGTTCAGAGTGCAGCTTGAACTTAGTCACCATCATTCGACCGAACCGCTGCACGGTGAGGTCCTTGCCGAACGTGCTTTCAGAGCTCCACATCTGGGGGTTGTGGTGAATCAACCGCTCTACAAGTTCCACTGTCGGGATGAATTGGAGGCTATCGGGCCATGCGGCGTACACGTCACGGAGCAGCGCTACGGCAGGGGGCACATTGTTGATGCCATCCTCGCGATCGAGTGCCGTGGCCGCTATGTCGCGAATGATGAGATCGTCAGCGATTCCGGCCCACTTCTCACTGGCTGCGGACGCAACCCGCTTGATCGGGTACCAACGTTCTTTGATGCGACCCACGGTCCCCTCCGGGATGCTCGGGCGGGCGGTCCGCACGAGTTCACGCACGGTCTCGGCTGCGGCTGCGAGGCGGGCTCCTAGCGCTTTCGCATCCTCTTCGATCTCTTCCCAGTCGGAGGACTCGACTACTCCTTCAAGGTCGGGGAGCAATAGCACGGTGATGCAGCGGGAACGGGTGTCATCGGGCAGGGCGGGCGAGTTGCCAGCCATTGCCACGGGGGAGAACGTGGACATCTCTGCAACCTCCCAGTTGCCACCCTTTACCGGAACGAGCACGGGGCGAGTTGCGCCGCGCTTGTAGCCGGAGTTCAGAACGGCGATCAGGTCCTCTACTCCCGGCTTCTTGGGATCGAGGGATCGGTCTACCTCGTCAATCAGGATCGTTCTCATGCCCGCGTTCAGCATCCGCGTGAGCAGAGCGGGAGAGGACAGAGACGCCGCCTGAATCGGGCTGAGGCAAAGGCGCGAGAGGTGCTCCAAGACCGTCGTCTTGCCTGAGCCGTGCATCGGAGAATCGAGCACGAGCCGGGGGGTCGAGTAGGTCTCGAAACACAGGTGCGTGTGGGCCGCCCAGAGAGTGAGTAGGTCGAGGTCGCGGTCATCCATGACGCAGACAAACCGCGCGAACCACGCTCGCACCTCGTCAAGGACCCTCCCTAATGAACCGACGGAGCCGACGGGACCGGCAGAACCGACGGCAGCCAGAACGGTGACCGAGCCGAGTGATTCTGTCGGGCTGGTCTTCGGCGCGGTCATCGTGCGCCGCCTGAATACAGCTCGTGTCGGGTCTTCTGAATGTCCACGTACGACGGTCCGATCTTGAGAGGCTTGCGGGGATTGAAGAGAAGCTGGTAATACCTGTCTGCGTCTGCTCGTGCCTGGTCGCGATCGATCTCCGCGCGGGTCATTTCAGGCAGCGTCGACGCCAGCGCGAGCCCGTGACCGTGGAGCACAAAACCCTGCAGTGCTGGCGTGAGATCGTCAAGCGCGATCGTGTCGGTTTGCAGTTGTTCGAGCACGACGGCGAGTCTCGTTTCGATGGTCGCGCCGATCAGCGCGGCCGCGGTGGTGGAGAGAGGAGCCCCCTGTAAGGCGCCACTCTCTCCCCCGGTCATTCGACAGCCTCGAGGCGGTCGGCGTAGGCGAGCAGCGCGGCCGCCAAATTTCGGGCATCTGCGGCGGTCAGTGTTCCATCCATGGCTACGCCCCTACTGTGATGAGGTATCGGCTGCGGTCGAGACTGCGTGCCTCGTCGGCGTTGCAGAGCGATCTGAGCAACAGGCTGTCGGGCTTGATGACGAGGCCGTCAGTCGTGGCGACCGTCGCATTCCTGCGCAGCTCTGCGCGCTTTGCGCAGGCGATTTCGTGCATCTCGTCGAACCGATCGAGGATCAACATCCATACGCCCTCGCGGTTATCGCGCATGGCAGACGACAGCAGCACGTTCTCGGGGTGCGGGTGCTCATCAAACCATGCCTGAGCGTCGCGCTGGTCTGCGGTATTGGAGGTTGTCGAGAGAGTGTTCATGATGTGCGGCTCCTGGTCGCTTGTGGCCGTGGTGGCCGGGTGGGTCAACGGGTGATGCCGAGTTGCTTCAAGACGGCGGCGATCGGGACAATGAGCTTCTTACCGATCCGCAGCGTGGGGATCTCTCCTCGGCGTGCTGCGGCGTAGCTCGAGGATGAGCCGAGGCCGTAGAACATGCGGCCGGCTGTCGGCACGTCCGTAGATGCCTCGCGCTTGAGGTCTTCGAGAGTGAGAGGCACCCTCACCGGTTCGAATGGAATGGTCATGTCAACTCCAGTTTCATGCGATATTCGGTATTTCCGCTTATTCCGCAATACTTGATAGTAGACACAGCGTCAGCAATATGTCAAGATACCGATACGAGGGAATTTCCCGAATATCGCAAAGGAGTCCAATGCCCACCGAAGACGAAGATCGAGGCAGCGATGAGATCGACCTTGAGAGCCTGGTTGCGAAGTTCCTCGAACGACAGCGCAGGCTGAACAATTGGACCTACGAAGAGTTGGCCCTGCGCCTGTCCCCGTACATCAAGGTCCATCCCAGCGCCCTTCAGAAGGTGGTCAAGGGCACCCGCAGAATTACCGTTAATGAGCTTGCCGCCTACGCGAAGACTTTCAGCGTTCCCGCGGTGAAGTTCTTGGATGAGGCCGCATGGAAAGAGCCAGTGAGGCCCAGCGCAGACCTGGTGAAGTACTCCCAGGATCAGCTTTACAAGATCAAGGCCACGATGAACCGGCGAACCCACAAAATCGAGCAGATTGTCGAGCAGCTCGAACAGATCCAAAAGGACGATGCTCAGGCCGATCGCTCGCTCGCAATCCAGATTCAGAAGATTGAATCGGCCAAGTTCGGCGAGGGAATAGTCAACTTCACCCCATTCGACGACAGCCCCGTGGCGGGTGAACCCAATGGCTGACCTCTCACGCCGTTGCGGATGCCGCGACGAGAACGGCAAGCAGTACGGCGCCAAGTGCCCGAAGCTCAAGAACAGCCGGCACGGCACCTGGGGTTATCGCCTGAGCGCAGGATTCCACCCCGAGACGGGGAAGCGGCGCTACGTCACCGAGTTCACCTTCGACAGTCAAGACGCCGCGAAGACAGCGAAGCTCGAGGCCGAAAAGAAGCTGCACGCCGGCACCTTCAAATTCGAGAAGCAGCTACTCGGGGAATATCTCACAGCGTGGATTCGACGCGCGATCAAGAACGGTGACCTCAAGCCTTCGACAGCGAATTCCTACGACCGGTACATAACGGCTGACATTGTGCCAGCGCTCGGTTCCCTTCAAATCACCGCCATGCGGAAATACCACGTGGCCAACTTCATCGACGACCTGATCGACAATGGCCGCGGCGCCACGACCATTCGACGGATTCACGCGACGCTGCGCAGCGCCCTGAATGACGCTCTCGAGCGCGATCTCATCGACTACAACCCAGCGGCACGGGTGAAGCTCCCTCGCGTGGAGAAGACGAAGCTGCGCCCGTGGGAACCGTCTGAGGCTGGGGTGTTCCTTGACGTAGCAGCAGAGCACCGGCTGAGCGCTCTATTCGAGACAGCGATTCTTACCGGACTGCGCCGCGGCGAGCTCGTGGGCCTCCGGTGGTCCGACATAGACCTGGCATCCCGCAAGCTCACGGTGAGCGTGCAGGTGGTCCGCGTCGGGAAGCAAGCCCTGGAGGGAAGCATCAAGACCGAGGCCGGCCAACACCGCGTCGTGCCCCTCGATGATCGAGTGGTGGGCGCCCTCGTCGCCTGGCAGATTCAGCAATCAGTAGAGCGCGACCAATGGGCCGAGCTCTACGAAGACAGCGGCCGAGTGTTCACCATGGAAAACGGTGCCGGGCTCCGTCCTGAGTATCCGTCCCGACTCTTCGAACAGCTGCAAGCGAAGACCTCCCTCCGATCTCAGCGATTCCACGACCTCCGGCACCTATTCGCCTCCCTCGCGCTCTCCAACGGCGAAGACATGGGCATTGTGTCGAAGATCATGGGGCATTCAAACAGCCAGATCACACGTGACCTTTACGCGCACCTGGTGGGCGACAAAGCACGCGACACGATGCAGGGCGTTGCGTCACTCTTACCGCCGCGGCGCCTTAGTGTGCTCACAAGTGTGCTCACGGAGACAAAAGAAGCCCCGCTCGGAACCTCCGTGGAGGCCCTTGCGGGGCTTACTTCCCAGTAAAACTGGGGGTGTGGCGAGTGCGAGGTTCGAACTCACGAAGGCTACGCCGTCTGATTTACAGTCAGATCCCTTTGGCCGCTTGGGTAACTCGCCAGACGCTCCCGACCAGGTGTAATCACTTGACCGGAGACGCGGGGTTAACAATACAAGACGAAATGCCTCACCGAGAAATCAGCACGTTTGACAAGGCGGGCGTCTACCCGGCGGGCGGCCCAACCATACCGGCCGGCGGGGTGCGCAGCTCGGTCGACGTGTCGCCGCCGAGGCCCGCGAGTCCGCTCGCGGTCTCGGTCTCGGAGCTGGCGATGGCGGCATTCAGATCGGCCAGAATCACCGTGTCACCGATATCGATTCCCGACCTGATCTCGGTCAGTTCGGAACCGACCGCACCCACCGTCACCTCGGTACTCATCGAAACGCCATTCTCGAGCAGATCGACCGTGTAAATCGCATCGGCCAGGTGCACGGCCGAAGTCGGCACGGTAAACACCTCGTCGAGGCTCGCCACCGCAACGGCGACCGCGGCCGAGCCGCCGTTCAACAGGGCGGGGTCGGTGCTCTCCAGCGCAATCTGCACCGTGTAGGACGGCGTTGACGACGATGACACGTTCAGGATTCCGATCGCGCTGACCCTTCCGGACAACTCGTCGTCAACGCTCGCGACATCGACGGCTGCGCTTTGGCCGACGACGACCCCGGCGATGTCGGGGAGCGAGACGGTCGTGCTCACCACGAAACCGTCCTCACCGATGATGGTGATCCCGGCACTGGACGATGACGCCGTGACGGTGTCACCGACCGCGAGGTCGACAGCCGCGACGGTGCCGGCGATCGGGCTGGTCAGCGTCGCCAGCGTCAGATTGCGCTCAGCGATCGCCAGCTCCGCGACGGCCGCGTCGATCTCGGCCTGGTCGGCCACAATGGTTTCGGCCGAGGCGACCGTTGCGGCCGCAGCGCCACCCGCGGTGGTGCTCGGCACTTCGGCAGCGGATGTCGCAGCCGCGCTGGTCGCCGACGCGGCGCTTGATCCGGCGCTCGCGCTGGTGCGCGGAACCGTGGCGGCGGCACTCCCCGTCGATCCGGACTTCGCCGTGCCGGCTACCGCGTTCTGTAGCGCGCTGACGGACTGGTTGAGGTCATCGACGAACGTGAGCACGCTGGCCTGAGCCTCGTTGGTCGCGGTCTGGCCGGCGAGCACTGCGGTGATGGCGCTCTGGCAGTCGGCGAGGGCGAGTTTCGCAGCCGCAAGCTTCTCGGCTGCGGTCAGGGGGGTAGCGGCGGTCGTATCGGTCGTCGTATCTGCAGTCGTATCCGCGGTCGTATCCGTGGTTGAATCCGCGGTCGTATCCGTGGTCGTATCTACGGTTTCATCCGCCGCAGCTTCGTCAAACGCGGCTTCCAGGAAAGGCAGGCACACGTCGGTCGTCGACGCGATGGCGGCGTCGGTCGCAGCGAGCGCGGTTACGGCCACGTCGTACTGGGCGAGCAGGGCGGCTTGCGCAGCGCCGACCGCCGTGACGGCTTCCGTCATCGCGGCCGAGACCGCGCCGGTCGAAGCAGAGGTCGAAGCAGAGGAGGTCCCCGAAGTAGCGCCGGCACCCGACGCAGCCGACGTCGTCGACGTGGCCGCAGCATCCGTGGTCGATGTCGTGCTCGTCGCCGTCTGCGAGTCGAGGTCACTCTCGAGAGTGAGCTGGGCGCTCGCGACATTCGCCTCTGCCTCGTCGATCGCGTCGTTCAGGCTAGCAACGTCGAGGGTGGCGAGGGTCTGCCCGGCGGCCACCGTATCGCGCAGGCTCACTGCCACGCTGCTCACCGTGCCGGCGACCGAAAACGATGCGTCGCTGCGGCTGGCTGAGGCCAGGGTCCCGACCAGGTCGAGCGATTCGCTGACCGAACCGAGCGCGGCTGCGACCGTTCGGTAGTCGCCGCCCTCGGCACGGATCAGGGCGTAGGCGACGCCACCGCCGGAGGCGACGAGCACGGCCGTGACCGTTCCCACAGCGAGCAACCGCCGGTGCTGCTGCCGGGCTGCCCACAGCTTCTTCGCGGATGGCTGGTGCTGCACAGCGGATGGCTGGTTCTCCACAGCGGATACCGCCGCGCTCGTGTTGGTCGCGGTGCGCTTACTCATTTGCGTCGCCACCCATTCGGCCACCGGGGCCGGCCATGGCACTCACGCAGCCGTCGTCGCCGGTCGCCGAGAGTGCGACAGCACTAGCCGCAAAGCTTCCGGTGTCGTCGGCCTCGCCCTGGGCGCTCGCGCACAGTCCGACCGAAAGCGCCGATGCATCAGAAGCGGATGTCTTGATGTAGCTGGTCGCGTCGTCGACCGTCACCGTCTCGCTCGCCACCACACCGTCAACGTCGGTCGAATCGACCGTGATGGCGGTTGCGGTGACCGCGGTGACGAGGCCGCTCGTGCGGGTACCGAAGCCGCCGGCATCCGCTGGCAGATCGGTCGGCATACCGGTCGGCGCGGTCCCGTCGGCACCCATCGTCATATCCTCGGGCATATCGCTTGGCATATCGGTCGGCATATCGGTCGGTGGCGTGCCACCGGGCATGCCACCGCCACCCAGTCCGCCCAGGCCCAACGCGCATGCGCCGTCGACCGCGTCGGTGACGGCGATGCTCGTCGCGACGGTTGCGGCATCCGTGCCGTCGGCCGCTGCCGCACTCGACAGATTCACGCACTGGCCAACAGTCACGTCGGCCAGTGTCGCGGCGAGCGTCGAGGTGAAGGTCGTGGCGTCGGAATAGGTCACCGCGGTCTGCGATTCGCCGTCCTGCAGCTGAAAGGTTTGCCCGGTCAGAGCCGCGATCTCGCCGTTCAGGCCGGGCGCGAGTCGCTCTTGTCGTGCAGCGGTATCGCTCGAGGTCGCCGCAGCGGCGGTGGAGTCAGAGGTGCCGGCGCAGCCCGAGAGCAGCAGCGCGCCAGCGAGGGCGAGTGCCCCGCCCGCGAATGCCGCCCGGCGCTTGAGTTTCATCATGTCAGTGGTCTCATTTCGTTCGAAAGCATGGAAGTTATTCACTGCGCAGGGCGTCAATGGGAGCGAGGCGGGCGGCCCGGGTTGCCGGGTAGACGCCGAAGCTGATGCCGATCACGATGGCGACGCCGATGGAGAGCCCGACCGCGGCTGGCGAGACGACGATCGAGCTGCCGATCACACCCGGCAACAGCAGGGCCGCGGTGACCCCGAGTATCGCGCCGAGCAGTCCGCCGCTGAGGCCGAGAATGGCCGCCTCGATCAGAAACTGCCGGCGGATGGCGCCTGGCGGCGCCCCGAGGGCCTTGCGGAGGCCGATCTCGCGGGTGCGCTCCGAGACCGAGACGAGCATAATGTTCATGACGCCGATGCCGCCGACCAGCAACGACAGCGCCGCGACGCCGGTGAGCAGAATCGTGAGCGTCTCGTAAACGGCCGTTGCGGTGCTCACCAGGGCGTCCTGGCTGCTGATGGTGAAGTCGGCGGCCGTGCTGTCGGTGATGGAGTGCAGGTTCAGCAACAGGCTTTCGGCCTCCTGATACGCGGCGGAAAGTTGCGTGTCACTCGCGGCCTGCAGGTAGATGGTCGACACGGCGGAACTTTCGGTGCCGCCGACCAGCACGCTCGCCGCAGTCGAGAACGGCACGATGGCCATATCGTCGAGGTTGGCCGAGGAATCCGACCCGGCGGACTCGAGCACCCCGATCACCTGGAACGTTTTGTCGCTGATCACCACGGACTGGCCGACCACCCGCTGGGTGCCGAATAGTTCGTCGGCGGTCTCAGGGCCGAGCACCACGACCGCGGCCGAGGTTTCCTCGTCGTCGTCACTGATGAACGCGCCCATGCTGAGAGTGCGGGCGCGCACGTCCAGCCACGACGTGGTCGTGCCGGTAACGGATGTCGTCCAGTTCGTATCATTCGCTTCGAGCGACAGCGACAGGGTCTTTTCGGCGGCGACCGCGGAAATATCGGGAGCGTTAACGCTCGACGTAAGCGCCTGCGCATCCGCTATGGTCAGCGTCGAAGTCGAGCCGAAGCCGCCGCGCAGGCCGGCGGTGTTGGTGCTGCTGCCGGGGGCGATGATCAGCAGGTTGCTGCCGAGCGAACTGATCTGCGCGCTGACGTCTTTCTGGGTGCCGAGGCCGAGGCCGACGGTGAGGATGACGGCGGCGATTCCGATCAGAATTCCGAGCACCGTAAGGATCGACCGCAGTGCGTGCGAGTAGACAGCGCTCCAGCTGGTGCGGAAGGATTCGAGCCAGCTCATACGGCAACCTCCTCGGTCAGTTCGTCCCGGAGAATTTCGCCGTCGCGCACCCAGACGATGCGGGCGGCCCGGCGGGCGACCTCGAGCTCGTGCGTGATGAGCACGATCGTGCGGCCGCGGGCGTGCAGTTCGTCGAACAGGGCGAGCACGTCCTGGGTCGAGACGGAGTCGAGGTTTCCGGTCGGTTCGTCGGCCAGAATCATGGTCGGCTCACCGACCAGGGCGCGGGCCACGGCCACGCGCTGTTGCTGTCCGCCGGAGAGCTCGCCCGGCCGGTTCTCGAACCGGTCACCGAGACCGACCCGGTCGAGCGCCTGCTCGGCGCGGGCTTTGCGCTCGTGCCGCGGCACTCCCCCATAGATCAGCGGCAATTCCACGTTGCGCCAGGCCGTCAGCGACGACAGCAGATTAAAGCCCTGAAACACAAACCCGATCTGGCGGTTGCGAATCTCGGCGAGTTCGACCTCGTCGAGGTCGTTCACGTCGGTGCCGCCGAGGCGGTATTCGCCGCGGCTGAGGGTGTCGAGGCAGCCGAGAATATTCATGATGGTGGACTTTCCCGACCCCGATGGCCCCATAATGGCGACGTATTCGCCCTCATGAATGTCGAGGTCGATGCCCGTGAGGGCTTCGAATTCGATGCTGCCAGAGCGGTAGGTCTTGCCGGCGTTACGCAATTCGATGACCGGGGCATCCGATTTAGTTTTCGCGTTAACCATTGTCGGGACCTCCAGGCATCTGACCGGCCGGCATGTCGCCGCCGGGGGGCATCATGCCGGTGCGGTCGGTGCCGGTTTTGCCGCTGCCGGGGGTGAAGGATGCCATGACGACCTCGTCGCCCTCGGCGAGTCCCTCGGTGATCTCGGTGAGGTTGCCGATCGTGGCCCCGACGGTGACCGGCGTCGAGACCTCGTTACCGTCGGCGTCCAGTACGGTCACAACGGATGCCCCATCCACGATGGTCACAGCGGCGCTAGCCACCGTCAGCACGTCGGTGCGGCGTTCGTACACGATGTCCGCGGTCACCGCGACGCCGTCATAGAGGCCCTCAGTGGATCCGGTGACCACGACGACGACCGGGTAGGCGGCCACACCGGTGCTCGTTGAGGGCAGCAGGCCGACCTCGGAGACGGTGCCGAAAAACTCAGTGCCGTCATCGAGTGCCAATTCGACCTGGTTATCGGCCGCGATGAGGGCGGCATCCGTCTCACCGACGGTGAAGTCAACGGTCCAGGAGTCGGTGCCGGCGATGGTGAAGGCGGCGCTGCTGGCGGTGGTCGTCGCGCCGGCTCCGGTTTCCGCCGTTCCGGCCGCTGCGCCGCCGCTCGCTGCGCCGCCGGTCGTGCTGCCGCCCGAGACGGCCTCGCCGACGGCGACGTTGACCACGGTGATGAGTCCGGCGACCGGCGCGGTGAGTGTGACGGCAGCTTGCGCGGCCAGGGCCTCATCGACACCGTTCTGTGCCGTGGTCACGCTCGCCTCGTTGGCGGCGATCTGGGCCAGATCGGCCGTGCTTGTGTCACTCGCATCCTCGCTGTCGGCCAGTTTCGCTGCAGCGGAGGCGCGGGTGGCGCGGGCCGCGAGCAGCTCGGCGTCGACGGTGAGGGTGTCGACGGTAGCGAGCACGTCGCCCGCCGAGACCACCGTTCCGACGGCCACGTTCACCCCGGTGACGTTTCCGGATGCCGCGAAGGACACCTCCTCCTGCACGGTCGGGGTGAGGGTGCCGCTCACCGTGACGCTCTGTTGCATGGTCTCGAGACTCGCGGCAACGGTCTGGGTGGCCGGAGTGGCCTCGGCACTGGTCGGCTGGGCGGCAATGAACCACCAGGCCCCGCCGCCGATCAGGGCGAGCACGATGACGCCGCCGCTGAGCATCCACCACCGGGCTTTCATTTGACGGATGCGTGTGCGCAGCTTCATTGTTCTCCTCAGATATTCACCTTCGGCACGTTGTTCCCTGTGCCGCTACAACGAACCTAAGGACGCTGTCTATGCCCGAGGCATCCGTGGCCTATCAAACGCCTATCAGTAACGCGAGAGCGCGTTCGGAGTGCTTAATCGCGCACTTCGTGCGCTCTCGCGGGTCAGATACCATGGGGGAATGGCAGATTCAACGTTCGACATCGTCAGCAAGGTCGACCCGATGGAGGTCGACAACGCCCTCAACCAGGCGCACAAGGAAGTCGCGCAGCGCTACGACTTCAAGAACGTGGGGGCCTCGATCGCGATGAGCGGCGAGAAGGTGCTCATGAAGGCAAACACCGAGGAGCGCGTCAAGGCGATCCTCGAGGTCTTCGAGTCCAAGCTGATCAAGCGCGGCATCTCCCTGCGCAGCCTCGATGCCGGCGAGCCGTTCGCCTCCGGCAAGGAGTACCGCATCGAGACCTCGATGAAGGCCGGGATCGACCAGGAGAACGCGAAGAAGATCAGCAAGATCATTCGCGATGAGGGGCCCAAGGGCGTCAAGAGCCAGATTCAGGGCGACGAACTGCGGGTCAGCTCGAAGAGCCGCGACGACCTGCAGGCGGTCATGGCCCTTCTCAAGGGCAAGGACCTCGACGTGGCCCTGCAGTTCACGAACTTCCGCTAGCCGCACGCCCGCACCTCCCGCACCTCCCGCACCATTTGGTCGCCGGGCCCACCTTATGGAAGCGGGCCCATGATGGATCATGGGCCCCGTTTCCGGGCCCGGGCCCGGTCAGAATAGGAGTCTTGCTCGGCGCGAGACACCGGGCATTCTGTGCCACCCGGCGTTCGCGAACCCCCCTCGTGAAAGACCGTCGCCGGGCCCACCTTATGGAAGCGGGCCCATGATGGATCATGGGCCCCGTTCCCGGGCCCGGGCCCGGTCAGAAGAGAGGGGCGGCGCGGGCTACTCCGCGCGGGAGACCGCGACCATTTCGTCGCGATCGACGACCTTAATGCGGAGGCGGCCGGCCGCCTCACCGAGCGCGAGCTCGTGCTGGTCAAGGTTGTGCCAGCCGTCAAGTCCGGTGTAGCGCACGCCGCGATCGGAAAGCAACGCCACGATGCTCTCCTCCGACGGCGACTCGGGCCGCCACCAGTTCCCGAGGTCGTTAATCAGGTGCTTGATGGTTTCCATCGCGTCGCTCTTGGTATGGCCGATCAGGCCGACCGGCCCGCGCTTGATCCAGCCGGTCGCGTAGACGCCGTACATCTGCTGGTTGAACAGCCCGCCGGTCCCGGCCGAGGGGTCACGCCGCAGCACCTGACCCTCGCGGTTGGGAATCACACCGCGCTTCTTGTCGAACGGCACGTCGGCCAGCTCGGACCCGAAGTAGCCGACCGCCCGGTACACGGCCTGAACCGGGATCTCCCGAATCTCACCGGTGCCGACGACGCCGCCGGCGGCATCCGTTATGGTGCGTTCCCAGCGAAACGCAGCCACCCGGCCGGTGCCGTCATCGACGACCTCGACCGGCTTGGCGAAGAAGTGCAGGTGCAGGCGGCGGCTGGCCGTGCCGGTCTCGCGGGCGCGCCACGCGTTCAGCGTCTTGTCGATCACGAAAACCTGCTTGTTGCTCGCGACGGCATCCTTGGCTGCTTCGTCGTAGTCGAAGTCCTCGTCGTACACGATCATGTCGACGTCGTTCAGCTCGCCGATCTCGCGCAGCTCGAGCGGCGTGAATTTAACGGATGTCGGCCCGCGGCGCCCAAACACGTGCACGTCGGTCACCGGTGACGCCGCGAGCCCGTCGTACACGTTTCCGGGAATCTCGGTCGGAAGCAGGTCCTCGGCGTGCTTGATCAGCATGCGGGACACGTCGAGGGCCACGTTGCCGTTGCCGATCACGGCGATCTCGCGCGCCTCGAGCGGCCAGGTGCGCGGCACATCGGGGTGACCGTCGAACCAGCTGACGAAGTCGGCTGCGCCGTAGGAACCGTCGAGCGAGGCGCCCGGAATGTTGAGGTCGGCGTCCTGCACGGCCCCGGTCGCGAAGATGACCGCGTTGTAGTGCTTCTTGAGGTCGTCGAGGGTGATATCGACACCGAACCGCACGTTGCCGAACACGCGAATATCGCCGCTGTCGAGCACCCCGCGCAGGGCGGTGATGATGCCCTTGATGCGCGGGTGGTCGGGCGCGACGCCGTAGCGCACCAGCCCATACGGCGCGGGAAGGTGGTCGAACAGGTCGATCGAGACCTCAAAGTTGCGCTCAGCCTTGAGCAGAATATCGGCGGCGTAGATGCCGGCCGGGCCTGCGCCGACGATAGCCAGTCTCAATTTGGTCACGGAAGTTTCCTTACTGCGCGAGCAGTCGGGGCAAGCCCCAACCCGCTCTAGCTGGAGCGCTCGACGATGGTCTCGGCGAATCGGGTGAGAGCTTTCTTAACCGAGCCCTTCGGCAGCGGGGCGAGGGCAGCTACCGCGTCGCGGGCCCAGCCGTGCGCCTCGGCGAGGGTTTCGGCGGTGACGGCGTGCTCGCGCAGCGCGGTGATGGCCGCATCGGCAGCCTCACCCTGTTCGGCGCCGGCCGACATGACGTCGCGTTCGAGTCGCTGCAGCAGATCGGCGGATGCCCCATCGCTCACGGCGCGTTCCCGCAACCGAAGCAGCGGCAACGTCACCACTCCCGCCCGGAGGTCCGTTCCCGGCACCTTGCCGGTCTCCTGCGGCTGCGGCGACAGGTCGAGCACATCGTCGATGAGCTGAAAGGCCACGCCGATCTTTTCGCCGAAGTCGACGACAGGCTGCTCGAACTCGGCCGGAGCGTTGGAGAACACCACCCCGCCCTGCGCGGCTGCCGCGATGAGCGAGCCGGTTTTGCCGGCGAGCACCTGAATGTAATGCTCGACCGGGTCGTCGCCGGCGCGCGGGCCGACCGTCTCCTGAAACTGGCCCATCACGAGGCGCTCGAAGGTGGTCGCCTGCAGCTTGATGGCGCGCTCACCGAGCCGGGCCATCAGCTGACTGGCACGGGCAAACAACAGGTCCCCGGTGAGGATAGCGATGGAGTTGCCCCACACCGTTTGGGCGCTCGGTACGCCGCGACGCTTGTCGGCATCGTCCATTACGTCGTCGTGGTAGAGCGAGGCGAGGTGGGTCAGTTCGATGGCCGTCGCCGCGGTGACCACGTCGGGCAGAATGCCCTCGCCCAGGTGCGCGGTGAGCAGCGCGAGCATGGGACGCACCCGTTTGCCGCCCGCGTTGAGCAGGTAGCGGCTGGTGACCGTGGCGATTTCGTTGGCGTAGACCAGTTCGGCGAGCAGGGCGGCTTCGACCTGTTCAATGCCGGAATCGATGTTCGCGGCCAGGCCACGATCGGCGGAAGTCGAGAAGATACGATCGCCGAGGCCCGCCTGGCTAGTCACCGACGCGCTGCGGCGGATCACGGGGGCTCTGGATTTCACGTAAGTCAGCCTATCGAGTTGATCAGGATTTGGTTCCACGGTGCAGCGCCACGATGCCAAGCGTGAGATTGCGGTAGGCGACGCTGGAGTAGCCGGCCGAGCGCAGCCATCCGCTTAATACCGGCTGGGTCGGCCAGGCCGCGATGGACTCGCCGAGGTAGTCGTAGGCCTCGGCGTTCGACGAGGCGAGCCGCACGACCCGCGGCATCACGTGGTTGAGGTAGGCGAAATAGCTCTGGCGCACGAGCGTGAGCGGCGGGGTCGAGAACTCGCAGATGACGACGCGGCCGCCGGGCTTGGTCACCCGGTAGAACTCGGCGAGCGCCTTCTTCGGTTCGACCACGTTTCGCAGCCCGAAGGAGATGGTGACGGCGTCGAATTCGTTGTCTTTGAAGGGAAGCGCCGTGGCGTCGGCCTGCACGAATTCGATGTTCGGGTTGTGCGCGTGACGGGTCTTGCCGACCTCGATCATGCCGGCCGAGAAGTCGGCGGCCACGACGTGGGCGCCACTGTGGGCGAGGGCTGCGCTGGACGTTCCGGTGCCGGCGGCGATGTCCAGAATGCGCTCCCCGGCCTGCGGGTTGACGGCCTTGGTGGTGGCGAGGCGCCAGAGCGACGCGTTGCCGACCGACAGCAACGCATTTGTGCGGTCATAGTGGGCGGCCACCTCGTCGAACATGGCAGCCACCTGCGCGGGCCGTTTGTTCAGGTCTGCTCTATTCACCCCATCATTCTAGGTCGCGCGGGCGGGGCGAAACTGCATGGTTGCCGGGGTACGCGTTCGTATAGGAGCAGCGGCGCGGGCGTAGGCTACAGAAGTGAATGTGCAGGCCTTGACGGTCGAAACCTCCCCGATAGCCGATATCCGCCAACTGATCCTGCTGCTCGATGGCCGCACGCCCCTGCTCTGGATGCGTCGCAACCAGGGTTTGGCTGGCATCGGCTGCGCGCTGCGGCTCGAATTCTCCGGCCCGACCCGCATGACGGATGCTGCGGCGGCGTGGAAACAAGTCGTCGCGCTGGCCACCGTGACCGACCCGCTGGCCCGCACCGGCACCGGGCTGCTGGCCTTCGGTGCGTTCGCCTTCGACGAGTCCTCCGCGCAGACCAGCGTGCTGATCGTGCCCGAAATCATCGTCGGCCGCGAAGACGGCCAGTGCTGGGTGACGCGCATTCACGTGACCGGCCAGAGCGCCGGCGCGAACCCGCTCGCGCTGCATCCGCTCGGCGACGAGTATCGCATCGCGCTGCTCCCGGGAGCGTTACCCCCCGCAGACTTTCGCACCGCGGTCAGCTCCGGCATCGAACGCATTCGCGCGCAACAGGTCAACAAGGTCGTGCTCGCCCGCGACCTGGTCGGGCGGGTGCCGGCCGAGTCCGACCTGCGCCGCGCCATCAGCAAGCTCGCGCTCGGCTACCCGGACTGCTGGACCTACGCCGTCGACGGCCTCATCGGGTCGAGCCCGGAAACCCTCATTCGCGCCGACCACGGCTCGGTCAATGCCCGGGTGCTGGCCGGCACGATCTCGCGGGGAGCGGATGCCGAAGACGACCGCGAGGCAGCCCTGACCCTGGCGACCTCGTCGAAGGACGGCGACGAGCACGAGTTCGCCGTGCAGAGCGTGCTCAAGTCGCTGCGCCCGCACACCTCGGTGCTCGCGACCAGTGAGATTCCGTTCACGGTGAAGCTGCCGAACCTGTGGCATCTCGCGACCGACCTCGAGGGCACGCTGAGCGACGGGTCGACCTCGCTCGACCTGATCGCTGCGTTGCATCCGACGGCCGCGGTCGCCGGAACGCCGACCCTCGAAGCCCTGAGCCTCATTCGCGAGCTCGAACCGTTCGACCGCGGCCGCTACGCCGGGCCGGTCGGCTGGGTCGGCGCCGACGGCGACGGTGAATGGGCGATCGCTCTGCGCTGCGCCCAGGTCGCCCCCGAGGGCGGCATTACCGCCTACGCCGGCTGCGGCATCGTGCTGGACTCCGACCCCGACCGCGAGCTGGCCGAGACGAAGATGAAGTTTCGCCCGATTGTCGAAGCCTTCGGCTAGCTCGCGGCTATTTCCAGCGCCAGGAATCGATCGCGGCGGCAATGATTTCCTCACCGTTGTCCTCGGGAATGACGAAGGAGATCACGAAGAACTTCACCGGATCGGCGGCGAACTGGTAAGCCTTCGGCGCGAGGACGGTGAGGAAGGCCCTTGTCCGGGTGTTTTCGGCGGTGCCGTTCAGGCGCGTGAGGTTGGCGTCGACGCCGTCGAGGCTGACGGCCTCTTTCGGGCTCGTGACCTCACCGGCTTCGGGATAGTAGGTCTCGATCACAGACTCGACCACGTCGTCGAGGCTGCCGTTCCGTACCCCTGCGTCGGTGATCATCATCGCGTCCGGTGTCACCATTACGCGGCCTAAGACGCTGCCAAACCCCGTCTTGTGGATGACACCGTCCGCGTCGCGTTCGCCCAACAGTTCCAGCGCCGTGACGCAGGCCCGCGTGTTCCCAAAAGAATTGGTGTAGTCGCGGGGCCCAGTGAAGGAGTAACAAGGGGTGACAATGGGTTGGCCCCCGGCCATGATCACCGCGCCGATTCCCGAACTCGCCAGCGAGATCACGATCACCATGGTCACCAGCACGTTGGTGACCCCGGCCAGCGCCGAACCGATCAGGCCCGCTCGCCCGAAGGATTTACCGGCCGGTCTGCGCATGGCGAGGACACCGAGGACGATCCCGTTGATGCCCAGGATCAGACCCAAAACTGGAATCCAGCCGGTGACGAAGGCGCCGATCCCCACGATGAGCGCTGCGAGGGCAATGCCGCCTGGCCGATTGGAATTTGGTCGGGGATCCTGTTGGAGCGCTTCTTCAGAAGAGCCGCCCGGCTGAGCGTTGTCCTGGTGCGAGTCTGTGGTCATCTTGGCCTCCCGGCATCCGTGTGCCTCACAAAGTAGCAAGCCGCCGGTTTGCAATACCGCCTACGGCAAACCTGTGGATAACTCAATTCCCGGCCTCAATTCACCATTTCTCATATTGTGCGAGCGGTGTCGGTCCAAGCCCGATCGCGAGCTCGCCGAGACGAAGATGAAGTTTCGGCCGATCGTGGAGGCCTTCGGCTAACCCTCGACCGGTGCCACACTCGCTACGCGGGAGTTGCGCCGCTGCGCGGGAACTCGACGAACCCCCGCGCACCGGCGGAGGTCCCGCGCGGCGCGCGTGGCGGCGCAGCGCCCACCGCGCGAGGGTTCGCAAGTCGACCTAGACCCGCGCCGGAAGAGCGATTTGCACCCCCTCAGACTCAGCGAACGAGCGGAACCTCGAGGATGGCCGGACCAGTCGGGGCGCCGGTGAGGGCGCGCTCCAGGTCGGCCCGCGTGGCTGCGACCTCGTACTCCCAGCCATAGGCAGCAGCGAGGGCTTGAAGGTCGACGCTGCGCGGCGTGTACAGCACCCGTTCCATCGCCTCGGCCGGAGCCGTTGCCGCGACCTCGAGGCCGTCGAAGATACTGCCGCCGCCGTCGACTCCGACAATGATCTGCAGCCGCGGCCGCGGTTCACCGGGAGCGAGCAGCAGCGAGCCAACGTCGTGCAGAAACGTCAGGTCGCCCATTAGCACCCGTGTCACTCCGACCGAGCGCGGTTCCGGTTCGGCCTGGCTGGCCAGCGCCACTCCGAGCGCCGTCGCCATGGTGCCGTCGATTCCGGCCAGCCCTCGGTTCGCCAGCACGGTGATCTTCTTGCCGGGAACGCGCTTGTCCGCCTCCCGAATGAGCCGGGAGGCGCCGAGTACGAGCCGGTCGTGCGGCCACGACGCCCGCCACACCGCGTCGACGAGCAGCGCCCGGGTCAGCGGTGCCCGCAGCACGGCCAGCTCGGCGCGGGTGATACCGCGTTTGTCGATCGGGGCCCGGCCCTCATCGGCCGCCGCCTCGGCGAGGGCCCGGCTGGTCATCACCCAGCGCCCCAGCCACGCCCGACCGGCCGGGGTGCGCGCGGCCGCAGCGCACGAAGCATCCGGTCCAATCGAGCGGGTGAAGGCGCGCGCGGAGCGGCCGGGGTTGTACCATTCGAGTCCGGTCGGGGCGACCACGATTGTCTCCACACCGGGGCGTTCAATGAGGGCGGGAATTTCTCGGCTGAGCGTGGGGTGGCCGAACACGATCACGCGCTCGACCTCGCCGCCCAGATCCACGGCGCCAAGCAGCTCGCGATAGTGCACAATCAGGTTCGGGCCGAACCGAGCCCCGCTGGACACTTCGGCCAGCAGCGGCCAGCCCCCGGCGTGGGCGAGTTCTTCGGCCTCCGGACCGGCGCCATCGCCGGCAACGACAACCGTGCGTGGTCCGGGGGCGATCAGCATGGTCGGGCCGTCGGTCGAGACGGCAGGTGCAACGGGGGCAGCCGGAGTCACCCTCGGCAATCCAGCAGGAAGCGCGGCCGACAACGGCTCCCGAAACGCCAGATTCAGTTGCACCGGGCCGGGTGCGGCGGTGCTTTCCCCGGTGGCGGCATCCGTCGCCTGGCGGGCCAACGCTTGGGCAATGCCGGTCTCGTCGGGTTCGCCGACCGGCGCCGGAACGTCAAGGCACAGTCGGGTGGCGACACCGAAGATGCCGGGCTGCACGGTGGTTTGGTTCGAACGGATGCCGCGCAGCTCGGCCGGACGATCGGCCGTCAGCAGGATCATCGGCACCCCGGCGTGGTGCGCTTCGAGCACGGCCGGGTGCAAATTGGCCACGGCCGTGCCCGACGTCACGACGACAAGGGCGGGCCGACCGGTCTCGAGCGCAAGGCCGAGCGCGAGAAAGCCGGCGCTGCGTTCATCGGTGCGCACATGCAAGCGGATACCGCCGGCCCGTTCCAGCTCGGCCGCGGCCAGCGCGAGCGCCTGCGAACGCGCACCGGGACAGAGCACGAGGTCGCGCAGCCCGAGACGTATAAATTCGTTTAGAAGGGAGAAACTAAAATCGGTCGCCGGGCTACCGTTGAACGGCTCAGGCATCCCGACGGCCAGGCTGCTCGCCTTCGCCCGGTTCCTTTTTCTTCTTCTTCGGGTCTACGCCGGTACCATTGCCCGGTGTCGGATCGTTCTTGTCGAGATCGGCGAGGTCCTGCTCCATCCGACGGATGCGCTCCTGCTGGTCTTTCTCGTTGAATGGCCGGTTTTCGCCGGTTGCTGTGGCCACGCCGCCGCCGTTCAGGCCGCGCAGAAAATCGAGGTCGTCATCGGGAGCGACCGATCGGTACGACCGGGTGGTGGGGGTGGAGCGTCCGTGGCCGACCAGCAGCCAGAGCAGCGGGCCGATCAGCGGTACCAGAACGATGACGAAAATCCACACCCAGCGCGGCAAACCTCGAATGCGTTTGCGGTCGAAGACGGCGCAGTCTACGAGGGTGTAGACCGTGAGAATGACCAGGGCCAGTCCTAGTCCGATCAAGAGCTTGGGCATGTCTTGATTGTATGGCGCTTGGCCGTGAGAGACATGTGCGGATGCTCAGGCGCGGCGTTCTAAACTTGGCTCATGAAATTCGTGGCCCCCTGGCTGTACTACTCCGTGATGCGCGTGCTGATGTTTGCCGTACCGCTGGCGATCCTGCTCTCCCTCGGTTTCTGGCCCTGGGCTGCGGCCGTCATCGCTGCCATGCTCGGCCTGTGCCTGTCCTACCTGTTTCTCGGCAAGTCCCGCGAGAGCGTGGCGCGTGACCTGTACCGGGCGCGGCACCCCGGCAAGGAGCCGGTAAACCCGGATTCTGAGGTCGAGGACCAGGCGCTGAATGCCGAAGAAACCACCAACTCAGAACGCGAAAGCAAGTCCCAGTAGCAGCCCGTAGGCCAGCGCCGCGAGGCTGGTCAGCTTCAGCGCAAGGATGAGTTCCCTGGCCGACGTCGCGGTGACCGTAATGAGGCAGGCCGGCAGCGCCAGCAGCAGCACGAAGAACGTGAAGATCCCGAGCGGATAAACCAGGCTGAACAGTCCGGCGATCACGAACGGCAGCAGCAGGAAGACGCAGAAGACGACCCGGGAAGCCGTGCGGCCGATGCGCACCGCGAGGGTGCGCTTGCCGGCGGCCTGGTCGGGCACGATGTCTCGCAGGTTGTTGACCATGAGCACGGCACAGGCGATCAGTCCCATCGCCACACCGCCGAGCACGCTCTCGGTCGTGAAGTCGCCGACCTGCACGTAGGTGGTGCCGGCGGTGGCGACGAGCCCGAAGAAGACGAACACGAACAGTTCGCCGAGGCCGAGGTAGCCGTAGGGCTTTCTGCCACCGGTGTAGAACCAGGCCGCCACCAGGGCGACGACGCCGACGAGTAGCAGCCACCAGTACTGGGTCAGAATGACGAGGGTCAGGCCGGCCACGGCGGCGAGGCCGAAGAAGACCAGGGCGACGCGCAGCACGGTACGGGGGTTGGCAACGCCGCCGCCGGTCAGCCGGGCCGGACCGACCCGAAAAGCGTCGGTGCCGCGAATGCCGTCGGAATAGTCGTTGGCGTAGTTGACGCCGATCTGCAGCAGCAGGGCCACCGCGAGGGCGAGCAGCGCGCGCACCGGGTGGTAGACGCCGGGGCCGGCCGCGACGATGGCGGCTCCGGTGCCGAGCAGCACAGGAGCGATGGCGAGCGGCAGGGTGCGCAGGCGCGCACCGGCGATCCAGTCTGCGGCCGTGGCCGGCTTGACCGCGGCGGGCCCCTTGCGCGGCACGTTTTTGAAGGCTGGATGGCCTGACTTGCCGTTGGTCTTGCCGCCGGAAGCGGCACCCGCCAGCGTCGCCGCAGGGTTCAGTCTTTGTTGTTTGGGCCTGACCGGCCGAGCTCCTTGTGCCACGCCACCATGCTACTTGTTGGCCCAGGACCGGCCAACACAGTACTGGCCAACACAGTACCGGCCAACACAATACCGGCCAACGCCACCCGGTCGGGCTTACCCGAGGCCAGCAGCGGGATCTGCTCCACTCGCACGACGCGCGCGGGCCTGGCGGCACGCCCCAGCAGCGCCACAACGGATGCCCCCACGACAGCCAGATCCGCCGCCGCGCTTTCCGGCCCGGCCACCACCAGAACCGGCACCTGGCCCCATTGGGCGTCATCGCCACCGAGCACAACCGCCGTCTCGAAGCCCACACAGGACCGCACGATCCGTTCGACGGCGTCGAGGGACACCTTCTCGCCGCCGGAGATGATCACGTTGTCGGCCCGGCCGCGCACCGTGACGCGACCGCTGAGGGGATCGACCTCGCCGAGGTCGCCGGTGCGATACCAGCGCACCCCCTGCTCCACGATGAACCGGTCAGCGGTGCGCGGTGCATCGTCGAGGTACCCCTCGGCGAGCACCGCGCCCGACAGCTCGAGCTGCCCGTCGACGAGACGCACGAGGGTGTCCCCGATCGGAACCCCGTCGTAGACGCACCCACCGGCCGTCTCCGACGATCCATAGGTGCGCACGACCCGCACCTCCAGTTCGGCCGCCCGCGCGATGAGCTCGGGTCGGATGGCCTGCCCGCCGACCAAAATCGCGGTGAAGCGCCGCAGCACGGCCAGCAGGGCCGGGTCATCCGCTGCGTCGAGAAGCCGGGCCAGCTGCACCGGAACCAGCGCGGTGTAGCGCAGCGGCTCGGTCATGGTCTCGGCCAGACGAAGAAAATTCTGCGGATCGAAGTGGCCAGGCGGTAGCACGATCGGGGTGGTCTCGGCGGCGATCGAGCGCACCAGCACCTGCACCCCGGCGATGTAGTGCACCGGAAGGGCCAGCAGCCACTGCCCCGGTCCACCGAGGGCGACCGCCGACGCCGCGGCACCGGCCAGCAGCGCATTGGTGGCGAGCATGGCCCGTTTCGGCGCCCCCGTCGACCCGGAGGTCTCGATCACCACGGCGACCCGCTTCGGCACGTCGCCGAGGACCGGCATTCCGGCAGCCCGATCGGTCGACAGCGGCAGCACGGCCGGCCCGCTGCCGGCGAGCGCGTTTCGCAGCACGGCCAAAAAGTCGAGCGGATGCTCCGGCGCGACCGCGAGCAGCGGCCTCACGTCAGTACTGCCACGGGTACGGCGACCAGTCCGGTTCACGCTTCTCCAGGAAGGAGTCTCGGCCCTCGACGGCTTCATCGGTGCCATAAGCGAGGCGGGTGGCCTCGCCGGCGAACACCTGCTGGCCGACCAGCCCGTCGTCGACGGCGTTGAAGGCGAACTTGAGCATGCGAATCGCGGTGGGCGACTTGGTCAGAATCTCTCGAGCCCAGTCCAGTGCCACGGTTTCCAGTTCGGCGTGCGGCACGACGGCGTTGATCGCGCCCATCTCGAGCGCACGCTGGGCCGAGTATTCGCGAGCCAGAAAGAACACCTCGCGGGCGGCTTTCTGGCCGACCTGGCGGGCGAAGTAGGCGCTGCCGTAACCGGCGTCGAAGGAGCCGACATCGGCATCCGTCTGCTTGAATTTGCCGTGTTCGGCGCTGGCGATACTCAGGTCGCAGACCACGTGCAGGGAGTGCCCGCCGCCGGCCGCCCAGCCGGGTATGACCGCAATGACGACCTTGGGCATGAAACGGATGAGACGCTGCACTTCCAGAATATGCAGGCGCCCGGCGCGTCCGCGGTCGATGCCCGCTGCCGTCTCGCCCTCGGAGTACTTGTAGCCGTCCCGGCCGCGGATGCGCTGATCGCCACCGGAGCAGAAAGCCCAGCCGCCGTCCTTGGCACTCGGGCCATTACCGGTGAGCAGAACGACGCCGATTTTCGAGTTCAGCCGAGCGTCTTCCAGAGCGCTGAACAACTCGTCGACCGTGCGCGGGCGAAAGGCGTTGCGCACCTCGGGCCGGTCAAAGGCGATGCGGGCGATTCGGCCGCTCAGATCCTGGTGGTAGGTCAGATCGGTGAGGTCTTCAAAGCCGGCAACGGCCTTCCATTGGCTCGCATCGAAGATTTCGGATACCTGTTCGCTCATGCTGTCAGCCTACGGGGGCAGACGCGCAGCTTGCGGCTTCACCAACTCGTAATACCCACGGTTGTAAAGACGAAATAACCTCAGGTAACCTGTACCAAACAATATGTCAAGCCCTTGATCGCCACCCCCCTTCGGGGGTGTACTAATGACTTGGAATACACGGGGAGGTGGCCATGAATATCACAGACAGCAGCAGCCAGTGCGGGGGCAAGCGCTCATGACGACGACTGTTGAGAGAAACACCAACACCGCTCCGCTGGCGCGCCCGGCAGCGAATACCGCGCCGCGCCGCGCCGCGGCATCGGCCAGCTACAGCGCCGCATCAACGGATGCCTTCGGCGATTACCTGCGCCGCATCGGCAAGGGGACCTTGCTCAACGCCGAGCAGGAGGTTGATCTGGCGCGCCGCATCGAGGTGGGTCTGTTCGCTGAGGCTCGACTGCTGCGGGACGGCGATGCCCTCCGGCGCGATTCGGTGGAGCAGCGGGACCTGGCCTGGCTCGGGCAAGACGGGCGCCGCGCCAAGAACCAGTTCATCGAGGCCAACCTGCGCTTGGTCGTCAGCATCGCCAAACACTATTCCGGTCGCGGGGTGCCCATCATGGACCTCGTTCAGGACGGCAATATGGGCCTGGTGCGTGCGGTCGAAAAGTATGACTTCATGACCGGCTACAAGTTCTCCACCTACGCCACCTGGTGGATCCGCCAGGCCATCCACCGCGGCATGGCCGACAAATCGCGCATGATCCGCATCCCGGTGCACACGGCCGAGAAGCTGAATAAGATCAAGCGGATCCGTCGTGATCTGACGAGCGTGCTCGACCGCGACCCGACAGCACGCGAGATCGGTGAGGCCGCGCAGCTTTCAGTGCGCGATGTGCTGCGGCTGCTGCAGTACGACAACGAACCGATCTCCCTGCACACCCCGGTCGGCGATGGCGCCGGCGATATGGCTGAACTCATCATCGACGACGACCTGCCCCAGCCCGACGAGCACGCCACCCTGACCCTGCGTGCCGCGGACATCCGCTTCTTTCTCGAAACACTGCCGCCCCGAGAACGCTCCATTCTGCGGGCCCGGTTCGGCCTCGACGGCAACGAGCCCCGTACCCTCGACCAGATCGCCCACATCGAGGGCGTCACCCGGGAACGCGTGCGGCAGATCGAGAAACGCGCCCTGGCTCTTCTGCACGTGCCCCGGCTGGAACACTACCTGCGCGACTAGCGAGGTCAGGATCAACCGAATGCACGCGAGCTGGAGCGAGACATGGGAAAGCTGACCTACGACTCGACCCTCACCGCGGACTTCGACGATCGAGTTCTGGCGCATATCCAGGTGGTCATCGGAGCCAAGTTTCGGCGCGGCGAATCGTTCTATTTCACCTGGCGCAATGACCCGCAGGCGGGCAACGGGCGGACC
This sequence comes from Cryobacterium sp. TMS1-20-1, assembly GCF_004402355.1. Taxonomy (NCBI): domain Bacteria; kingdom Bacillati; phylum Actinomycetota; class Actinomycetes; order Micrococcales; family Microbacteriaceae; genus Cryobacterium; species Cryobacterium sp. TMS1-20-1. The sequence continues at coordinate 159,380 of NZ_SOGF01000057.1, forward strand.
ACCATCTGGCTGCACCCCGGCATCCCAATCGCATACAAGTATTTCGGCAGCCGCTCCCCCACCCTGAACCGCGAGTGGATCGAGGCGCTCATGGCCACGGCCAACTCCTCCGGCGGCCTGCAAATTGTTCCAGAACCCCGCTCCCCGTTCGCGCCACTGAGCTCGAAGGACGAACCATGAACCGCATCGACATCGTCTATGGCGGCAAGCCCTATTCCCTCGGCGGCCGTTCGGTCGAGTCGATCCAGGTGGAGATCGACGGCGCCATCGCTGCCGGGCTGCCGTACTGGTTGCGGGTAAACAGCGGGGAAGGCCGGTTCGAAGACGCCTATCTGCTCATCGCCCCCGGAATCGCGGTCGCCCTGGTCAATGTCAGGCCGAACGGCATCGACCACGATCATGAGGGCGATGACCTCGATCAGGATTCGCTCTGACCAACTACCCAGCCGGAGACTGCCAGACTGGAGCCATGATGACCTCACTGGATGCCACGGTCCCCCCCTTGGAAGAGCTTCTCGGTTCCGCGCACGTCGTCTCCCTGAAACTGTTCGACCGGTTTCGAGGCCTGGACAGCCGGGAAGCAATGCTGCTCGAGGGGCCGCAGGGCTGGACGGAGTTTTCTCCCTTCGTCGAATACGACGACGCTGAGGCAGTCAACTGGCTGCGGGCCGCGATTGATTTCGGCTGGCAGGACTCGCCGCACCCGCTGCGCACAAGCATTCCGGTCAACGCCACCGTGCCCGCCGTCTCCGCCGACAAGGTCGCCGAAGTGCTCGCCCGTTTTCCCGGCTGCCGCACAGCCAAGGTGAAGGTGGCCAGCCCCGATCAGACTCTGGCCGACGATGTTGCCCGGGTCGCCGAGGTGCGCCGCGTGCTCGGCCCGGAGGGACGCATCCGAATCGATGCGAACGGACTGTGGAATGTGGATGAGGCGGAGCATGCCATTCACGCCCTGAGCGCCTTTGATCTCGAATACGTCGAGCAGCCCTGCCTGACCGTGCCGGAACTGGCTGAGATTCGCCAGCGCACGACCTACCTGAGCGTGCCGATCGCCGCCGACGAGAGCGTGCGCAAGAGCAGCGACCCACTCGCCGTGGCGAGGGCCGGCGCCGCCGACATCCTGGTGATCAAGGCGCAGCCACTCGGCGGCATTCGCGCCGCCCTGTCGATCATCGGCCAGACCGGTCTTCCGGTCGTCGTCTCCAGCGCCCTCGACACCTCCGTCGGGCTGTCCATGGGCGCCCACCTGGCCGCATCCGTTCCCGGCCTGTACTTCGACTGCGGACTGGGCACGGCCTCGCTGCTGGCCGAGGACGTCACGACCCACCCGCTGCTCCCGGTCGACGGCGCGATTCCGGTGCGCCGGGTCACCCCCGACCCTGCTCTGCTTACGCAGCACGCGGCCAGTCCGGAGCGCCGCGACTGGTGGCTGGCGCGCCTCGCGCGCACCCACGCGCTCCTCGCCGCCGCCGAGTAGCGCGCAACCTAATCGCGAAAGCGGGTGACTGCGGGCTACAAGCCAGAGTAGGCGTGCAGGCCCTTGAAGAACACGTTGACGATGCCGAAGTTGAACATGACGGCGCTGAAACCGATGATCGACAGCCAGGCCGAGCGTGATCCGCGCCAGCCGCGGGTCGCACGGGCGTGGATGTAGCCGGCGTAGATGACCCAGATGATGAAAGTCCAGACCTCTTTGGTGTCCCAGCCCCAGTAGCGGCCCCAGGCCTGTTCGGCCCAGATCGAGCCGGCCATCAGGGTGAAGGTCCACAAAATGAAGCCGACGATATTGATGCGGTAGGACAGATTCTCCAGTGTCACTGACGACGGCAGCGTGGCCAGAAAACGCAGGCGCAGAGCGGATGCGATCGCCCCGCGCGGCGCGGCAGCTCCCTCGAGCACGTGGTTCTCCCGCCGCGACTGCAACAGCTGAACGGTCGACAGGGCGAAGCCGAGCGCGAACATTCCGGTGCCGAGGGACGCCACGAAAACGTGGATCACCAGCCAGGCCGACTGCAGCGCCGGCGGCAGCGGGGCGACCTCGACGTAGAACTGCAGGGCGGCAATTCCGAGCAGCACGAGCACGAGGCCAGTGACGAAGGTTCCGAGAAAACGCAGGTCCGAGCGCACCAGCACGAGCAGAAACACCGTCATGATGAGCAGGGTTCCGGTCATGGCGAATTCGTACATGTTCGCCCACGGCACCCGGTCGGCGGCGAAACCGCGCATAACGGTTGCCACGAGGTGCAGTGCCCAGGCGAGCACGGTGAGCGAGACGCCCACCCGCAGGCTCGACGAGCGGCCGTAGGGCATGGCCGCATCGTTGTCCATCCGCGCGCTGAGGCGGGACAGCACCGGCCGTTTCAGGGCCGGTCGCTCAAGGGTGCGGGTACCGCCAGCGGATGCTGCGGCGCCGGCCGAAGCAGCGGCATCCGTTTCCGCCAGGTCGGCCGCCTCGATCACGCCGACCGCGCTCGAGCGGCGGGCGAGGTCGATCGCGAAGGCGATGAAAGCGAGGGCGTAGACGCCCATCGCCGAATACAGCGCGTAGAGCGAGTACGAGTTGAGCAGTGCGGGGTCAGTCAGATTCACGATCTAAGCCTAAGTCGTTTCGGGGGTGGCGACGATGGGTTGGTGGGACTTGAGCAGTTTCAGATGTCGGTCGGCCAGGGCCGTGACGGCGCTGCCGAGGGCTGGGTCGTCACCACGGGCGAGGCCGGCATATTCGAGGTGAACCGTTCCATCGGCACGCGTGGTCGCCTTGACCCAGACTCGGCGACGCGGCACGAGCAGTCCGGTGAACAGGCCGAACAGCACGAGTGCGGAGAAGGAGATCAGCCAGATCTGGGTCGGATCGTGGTGAATGTCGAAGCTGGCAAAGCGCGGAACCGACTGCTTGAGATCGCCGGCCGCCGAGGCGGCCGGGTCGTTGTCGATGAAGCTGACCGTGCCGAGGTCATTCGGCAGCTCGGTGGACTCGCCCGGCTTGAGTTCGATCGAGTCGACTCCGGTGGTGCCGCCGTTCTGCTGGGTCAGATCGTCGGTGACGAGGGCATAAACGGATGTCGGCACGCCGTCATCGAGACCGAGGTCGCCGGTGTACACGTTCAGGGTGAGCAGCGGATACTCGAGGTCGGGGTAGCTGGAGAAGTTCGCCCCGGACTCGGCCTTGTCCTGGGTGGGATAGAAGAAACCGATCATGCCGAGCTGTTCGGCCAGACCGTCTGGCACCTTGACGATGCCGAGCGAGGTGAGGTTGGCGTCCTGCGGCAGAAACGGTACCGAATCGGAGAACACCACGGTGCCGTCGGGGGCCGTGACCTGAATGGTCGGTGCGTAGCCGTTGCCGAGCAGGTAGATGCTCGTGCCGTTCGTGCGCAGCGGCCCATTGACCTTAACCACGCTGGGCTCCGCTTCTGCGCCCTTGGGGGTGACGGTCACGTCGGCGGTGAAGTCGATCGGCTGGCCGTAGGCCTGCAGGTTGAGCTGCTCGTAGGCCACCGCGAAGTCGTCGAGGCTCAGGGTGTAGGGGTCGAGGGTTCCGTCGTCGAAGAAACGTCCAGGGTTGAAGGAGTCGTACGCGAGCAGCGTGTTCACGAAAGTCTGGCCTTCGACCAGCACGCGCTGGCCGCTGAAGCCGTAGCCGCCGCCGAATCCGACGGTGACCAGAACGCCTACCAGGGCGCCGTGAAAGATCAGGTTCCCGGTCTCGCGCAGGTAGCCGCGTTCGGCCGAGACCGATGACTCCCCCTCAGCCTCGAACCGGGCGACGCGGTAGCCGCTGGATTTCAGGAGGGTGCGGGCGTGGGTGATGGCGGCGGAGGCATCCGTTTCAGCCGGCGCGTCATGCTCGATGAAACCCGACAGGCGGGAGAGCCGCGCCGGAGTGGTCGGCGGCTTCGCACGCAGGGCCAGAAAATGGTGTTTGGTGCGCGGAATGACGCAGCCGATGAGCGAGATGAACAGCAGCAGGTAGATCGCCGAGAACCAGGCCGAGGTGTACACGTCGAAGGCTTGCAGCTGGTCGAGGACCGGTGCCAGGTCGGGGTTGTCGGCAAAGTACTGGGTGACGCCGTTCGGGTCTGAGCTGCGCTGCGGCACTAGCGATCCGGGAATGGCGGCGATAGCGAGCATCAGCAGCAGAAACAGGGCGGTGCGCATACTCGTGAGCTGACGCCAGAACCAGCGCAGCCAGCCGGTCAGGCCGAGCTTGGGCTGCACGACCCCCGGTGTCTGCGGGCGGGAATCGTAGTGGTCAGATGGCCGGGACAAAGCTGCCAATCACCCCTTGCAGGTCGAGGAGCCAGGCATTCCAGATGCCGGTCACCATGAGGACTCCGATAACGACGAGCAAAACGCCGCCGAACAGGTTGATGGCACGTATATGCCGTTTCAGGAATGCGACCGATCCGGTGGCCCAGTTGAGGCCGAGGGCGATCAACAGGAACGGAATACCGAGGCCGAGGGAATAGAACAACGCGAGCAGACCGCCCTGCCAGGGTGAGCCGGTGCCAAGGCTGAGGGAGTTGATGGCGGTGAGGGTCGGGCCGGTGCACGGCGTCCAGCCGACCGCAAACACCGCGCCGAGCAGGGGCGCTCCGGCCAGGCCCATCTTGGGGCGCCAACTGGTTTTGATGGTGCGCTGCATCGCGCCGAACTGGCCGACGAAGACCAGGCCGAGCAGAATGACCACGACGCCGGCGATCCGGGTGATCAGGTCGCGGTAGGAGTTGAGCCAGAATCCGGCCGCGCCGAAAACGACGCCGGTGAGCACGAACACCACGGTGAAGCCGAGCACGAACAGGCCGACCCCGGCCAGCAGCCGGTTGCGGCCGCGCCGATCCCGTTTGGAGGTTCCGGTGCGCCCGTCGGTGAAGCCGCCGATGTAGGCGAGGTAGCCGGGTACGAGCGGCAAAATGCACGGGGAGGCGAACGACACCAGCCCGGCCAGGAGCGCGATGGGAATAGCGAAGAGCAGCTGCCCGCTGAAGACGATCTCTCCGAAGGGATTGTTCACTCGCCGGTGCCGCTGTCAATGATCGGGCCAGTCTCCGCGATCGTGTCGCGAATCAGGGTTTCCAGAATGGAGGGCGAGGTGACCTGGCCGAGAATGCGGGCGGCAACCCGGCCTTCGGCGTCGAGCACAAGTGTGGTGGGCACCGCGTTCGGCGGGATGCTGCCGCTGAAGGCGAGCTGCATGGCGCCGGTGTCGACGTCGAGCACCGAGGGGTAGGTCACGCTGTAGGTCTCGTTGAACGCGATCGCGTTCGGCGCCTGGTCCCGCACGTTGACTCCGAGAAAACTCGCGCCCTCATTTTCGAATTGCGCGTTGATGCTTTGCAGATCGGATGCCTCGGCCCGGCACGGCGCGCAGCTCGCGTACCAGAAATTGACGACCAGAACCTCGCCAAGCTTGTCGGCGCTGGTGACTGTTTCACCGGTCTCGGTCACGCCGGAGAACTCGATGGCCTCGCCGCGGCTTTCGAGGGGGATCTCGGTGACGCTGCCGTCGCCGGCGATGAAGCCCTTGCTCGAGCCCTCGCGGTACTGCTCGGCGAGCGGGTCAGAGGAGCAGCCGGCGAGCAACAATGCGGCTGCGGCGAGACCGGCCACCAGCGGGGCGACCCGGCGACTCTTCACGCGGCTCATACGGCACCCACGTCGTTGCTCGGATCGAGAAGTTCTGCGGCCGGGCTGGCATAACCGGTTTCCGCGAAGTGGTCGCCGCGCCAGGACAGCGTCGTGATGCTCGACAGATCGCACCGCCGGTTGCGCGGGTCGTGGGCGAGTCGTTCATGGGCGAGGGAGCGGTGCACCATCCAGATCGGCAGCTGGTGGCTGACCAGCACAACATCGCCCTCGTCGACCGAGTTCCAGGCGTCATCGATCGCCGCGAGCATCCGCTTCGAGACAGCCCGAAACGGTTCGCCCCAGCTCGGCCGGAGCGGGTTGACCAAAGCCGGCCAGTTGCGGGGGTCGCGCAGCGCGCCGTCTGGACCGCGCATCCGCTTGCCTTCGAATGCGTTGGTCGGTTCGATAATGCGTTCCTCGCTGTCGACCGGCAGCCCAAAGGCGGCGGCGATCGGTGCGGCTGATTCCTGCGCACGCTGCAGCGGCGAGGCGATCACGCGCACGACCGGGCGGCCGCGCTCGACCAGTTCGGCGGCGGCGGTGGCGGCCATGAGCACACCCTGCTCGGACAACCGGTAGTTCGGCAGCCGTCCGTAGAGCACGCGTTCGGGGTTAAAGACCTCACCGTGACGCACGAGATGCACTTGACTGGCTACCACCCGACCAGTCTACGGAGGCCCCAGCCTTGAAACCGCCGTGAGAGCGCTCAGACGTCAACGATGCTGATGCTCCGGGCGAGGTCATCCACGATCGGCAGCAACTTCAATACTTGTACACCGGGCTCCCCTCGGCGGGGACCCTGGGCGGCTCCGGCTAAGCTCGAACAGTGACTTCGCGCGTATTAATCAAGAACCTGTCCGCTCTCGACGACGGCCCCGTATCGGTGTCCGGTTGGGTCGATACCGTTCGAGACCAGAAAAAAGTGCAATTCGTCGTACTGCGCGACGAATCCGGCGCCGTGCAGCTGGTCAATCCCCGCACAACGGATGCCGATGGCCAGGTCGTCGCCGACGAGCCGGCGACCAGTATCTCGGGTCTCGCCCAGGGCACCTTCGTGACGGTGACCGGTGCGCTCAAGCACGACGAGCGGGTCAAGCTCGGCGGCATCGAAATCAAGCTGGCCACCCTCACCGTCGTGTCGGCCGCCATCCCCGAGACACCGATCGCGGCCGACTCGAGCCTCGACAAGCGCATGGACTGGCGCTTCCTCGACCTGCGCAACCCGAAGCAGAACCTCATCTTCCGCATTCAGACCACGTTCGAGCACGCGCTGCGCACGTACTGGATCGAGCACGACTTCATCGAGCTGCACACCCCCAAACTCATGGCCAGCGCGAGCGAGAGTCGCGCCGAACTGTTCGAGGTGGGCTACTTCGAGACGAAGGCGTACCTCGCGCAGAGCCCGCAGTTCTTCAAGCAGATGGCGCAGTCGGCCGGCTTCGGCAAGATCTTCGAGGTCGGCCCGGCATTCCGCGCCGACCCCTCGTTCACGAGCCGCCACGCCACCGAGTTCACCAGTGTTGACTCCGAGATCAGCTGGATCAACAGCCACGACGACGTCATGCAGCTGCACGAAGACCTCATGGTCGCCGGCTTCACCGCCGTCAAGGCCCGGCACGGCGACGAGGTCAAGGCCCTGTTCGACGTCGAGGTGACCGTTCCGAGCACGCCGTTCCCGCGCATCCCGCTGGCCGAGGCCAAGGAGATCGTGAAGAGCCGCGGCTACGAGGTTCCCCGCGACGACGACGACATGGACCCGGAGGGCGAGCGTCAGATCGCCGCCTACGTGGCCGAGAAGTACGGACACGAATTCGTGTTCCTCACCGACTACGCCTCGAGTATTCGCCCGTTTTATCACATGCGTCACGAGGGCGACGCGTCGATTACCAAGAGCTACGACCTCATCTTCAACGGCACCGAGATCTCGACCGGAGCCCAGCGCGAGCACCGCATCGAGGTACTCGAAGCGCAGGCGATCGAGAAGGGCCTTGACCCGAAGGAGATTGAGGGCTACCTGGACTTCTTCCGCTACGGCGTGCCCTCGCACGGAGGGTTCGGCATGGGCCTCGCGCGCGTACTGATGCTCATGCTGCACCAGGCATCGATTCGCGAGGTCACCTACCTGTTCCGCGGCCCGACCCGCCTCGAGCCGTAAGGATCAACTAGACCTCGAGGTCGACCGCCAGGCGGTCGGCGACGACGGTACGGATGAACGCACCAGCCTTCTTGTGCTCCGGGTGCTTCTGGTAGCGGTCGAGGGCCTCGAGGTCGTCGAAGTCGGCGATCAGCGCGACGTCCCAGTTCTCGTTACCGGCAACATCCGGACCCACCGTCAACGCGCGAATCTCGGGCACAACCCCGACGAGGGCGTTCAGGCCGGCAGCGATCTGGGCCGCGTCGTCGGCCTTCTTGCGCGGGGTGAGAGCGCTGAGTTTCCAGCAGACGATGTGACGAATGGTCATGAGACCTCCAGTAGGGCGGTGCGCAGGCGCACCGGATCGATGCGCCAGTAATTGTGCACCTGGCCGTTAATGAGGAGCACCGGGATGTCCTCCAGGTAGCGCTCGTGCAACTCGGCGTCATCGAGAATGGAACGTTCCTCGAGCGTGATAGTGAGGGCCGATGCGTCATCGGCGAGCTTGGCCACAACGCTGCCGACCACGTCGCGTGCGTCATCGCAGAGGTGACAACCGGGCTTGCCGATCAGGGTGAGGTGTGCGGTGGGCATGGGTCTAGCCTACGAGGCCGCGGTTACTCGACTAGACCATGCTCTGCTAGATGGAACTGCCGGTTCGGAACGTCCAGGTTTTCGTTGCAAGGGGATTGCCGGCCGCATCCCGCACCGCACTGGTACCGCCCGTAATCGTCACCCGGTACAGCGTGTTGGACGCGAGCGTCACGGAGGGATTGATCGTGAGAACTTTCGTCGTCGAATTGAAGTTCCTCACTGCCGTAATAACCGTGCCGGTCGAAGCATTCGTCAATTTCACCGTTGACGCACTCACTCCGATGATCGCTTCGCTGAAGGTCGCCGTCGCGTTGGCGGTACGGCTAACGGATGTCGCCCCCGATGCCGGGCTGACACTGGTAATAGTGGGCACCGGCCCCGACGTGAACGACCAGGAGGTGGGCACTAACGGGTTGCCGACGGCGTCCAGCAGGCCAGACACGTTGACCGAGAAGAGTCTGTCGGCGCCGAGGGTGGCTGTGGGGTTGAGCGTCGCCGTGCGGGTTGTCGCGTCATACGTGACGGCCGCTGGCACGAGCGTCGTTCCCGTCTTCATCGTGATCGTGGTCGTCGAAACCTTCGTCACCGGCTCGCTGAAGGTGACCGTGACGTTGGCGGTCCGGCTGATTGCGCGGGCATCCGCTCTGGGGACCGCCGCGATGATCGTGGGTGCCGGACCCGACTGAAACGACCAGCTCGTGCCGGCGATCACGTTGCCGGCAATGTCACGCACACCGGTCACGGTCACGGTATAGAGCGTGTCCGCTGCGAGGGTCGACGACGGGTTGAGTGTGGCGACGTTTGTCCCCGAGGCGTAGGTCACGGCCGCAGCTACCGTTGCCGTTTGGGAGCGCAGTGAGAACGAGCTCGCCGTCACATTGATGACCGGTTCGCTAAACGTCGCCGAGATGTTCGCCGTCTGGCTGATCGACCGTGCATTGACGACCGGAACCCGGCTAGTCACGGTCGGCGGGGTGACGTCGCTGTTCCCCGGCGAGACGTCGCTGTTCCCCGGCGAGACGTAGAGCAGATAGTTGCTCGTTGACCGAGCGTCGAAGACCACCCCCTGCGTTGCCTGTGCGGAAAGAAAGTCGTCGATTTGCGCGGGAGTTGACGACGCGTTGACCTGTAGGTACCGCGCTACGGCACCAGCAACATGGGGCGCTGCCATGGATGTACCGCTCATCAGCGTACTGTCAGTATCCGACCCGATGAAGCTGGAGCGAACCCCGCTACCGGGGGCAAACAGGTCGATGCACTCCCCGAAATTGGAGTAGCTCGACCGATAGTCGCCCTCGTCGGTTGCGCCGACGGTGATCGCCGCCGGCGTCTCGGCCGGAGAGGTGGTGCCGCACGAGTCCTGCGACCTGTTGCCCGCAGCGACGACGACCGGCACGCCGGCTGCCGAGGCGTTTTCCACTGCCTCGTCCAGCAGGGCATTGGACTCGCCGCCGCCGCTAATGTTAATGACCGAGGGGCCTGACCGGTAGGTAACGACCCAGTCAACGGCAGCGATCAGGTCCGAGACGTAGCCGCTCCCTCCGCAATCGAAGACGCGGAGGGCGACCATGCTCACGGACTTCGCAACACCGTAGGTCGTACCGCCAATGGTGCCGCTGACATGCGTGCCGTGGCCGTTGCAATCGCTGGCGTCGCTGTCATCATCGACGAAGTCATAGCCGCTCGTCGCACGGCCACCGAACTCGGTGTGGGTAAGCCGGATTCCCGAGTCGATCACATAGACCGTCACGCCAGCCCCTGACGTTCCGTAGTCGTAGGTGCCAGAAAGAGCCGAAGAACGCTGGTCGATGCGGTCTAGCCCCCATGGGGCATCCGGCTGCAACGTGTCGATGTGAGTTGCGGTATCCAGCTCGACCCGCTCGACCAGGGGGCTGCTGCGCAAGTGCGCGATTTGGGCCGCGGTGAGCTTGGCCGAGAAACCAGCGAATGCCGCGCGGTAGCGGTTGTCAATCCTGACGCCCGCCCGGCTCTGAGCCTCGGCGAGGGCGACGCCGGCAGCGGATGACGCCGCCTGCACGATCACTGATTGGCGGGGATCAGCAGGATTCGCAGCCATGGCAGCGCCTTGCGCGCTCGCTGCGAGCGTGGCGGCCGGGCTAGCCGCTTGTGCCGTGAAAGTGCTGGTAGGCAGTACAATCCCAGCAAGTACCAGCAGCGGGATGATTATGGCAGCAGTACATCGACGCAAGAGCGCCGAGGGAGCGTGGTTCACGGGGGTAGCCTCTCGGACGCTAACGCCCACGTATTCCATCAATAGTGATGCCGCGCACCATGGCACCGCCACCCCCATTCGGGGTAATGGCACATCGACGCTATGCTACCGGCGCAACGCGCAGGAACACCACTCCGCCCAGCCGTCTCTCAGGCAAGCAAAAAGCGCCAGTCCCGAAGGGCTAGCGCTTTGCTCACAGAACGACGAGGAGTCGCTCTACTTCTTATTACGACGCTGGTGGCGAGTCTTGCGAAGCAGCTTGCGGTGCTTCTTCTTCGCCATACGCTTGCGTCGCTTCTTAATTACAGAACCCACACGGACCTCACAAGTATTGGTTTAGTCGCGGGGCCCGCGACTGACACGAAAACACCATTCTATCGGACAAAACGCTCTCCAACTACTCAACCGTCGGATCGGGCCGGTCGCGGGAACGCGAAACGCCCGATTTCAACCGTTTCTGCGCCACTTCTTCGCGGTCGCATCCTTGACCACCTGGGACATCTGCGAGGCGTCGGCGAAAGCCTTGCCGATGGCCGAGGCGAAGGCGCGCTGCTCGTCTTTCAACCCCTCACCCTCCAGATCGGCGGTCTTGACGGCCTGATCGAAGTCGACGCTGAGGAACGGGATCAGCCAATCCTCGATCTCCTCGAGCGGCGAATATTCCAGTCGGTAGAAGCGGTGTTGCCCGTCTTCGCGCACGGTGACCAGACCGGCTTCACGCAGCACCTTGAGGTGCTTGGAGACCGTCGGCTGGCTCAGCCCGAGATGACCGACGATGTCGGACACGCTCAGTTCGCTGCGCCCCGCGCTCCCGGGCTCGCCGGGGGGATCAGCCCGCTCCAAGAGGATGCGCAAAATGTCGCGTCGCGCCGAGTCTGCCACCACGGTGAAGATGTCTGCCATACCCTCAGGGTAGTCATTCGTACTGGGTAAAAACCACCGCTGGGTAGTGCCATGTCAAACTGGCACAGGTCGCAGGTCAATCGGGGGTTCCAGGTGTTGTCGAGAACCGGGACAGGCCCGTCCCTCCCCCACCCACTCTCTATTTTGGTGCGCAGCCGGGACCGCGTGAGGGCGTGATTGTTCACACACGGTTTCAATGAGCTTGCCCTGATCGATATCGTTGGCAGTTGCGCACCAAGGTCACGACTCTCGGACCGATGGCGGGCCGGATCGATACCTGCGGCTTAATTTAGTCATTAGAGTGTCGACGAGTTTGGTCAGCGACCCTCATCGTCGAGCGGAGAATCCCCATGCACCACGCCCACTCCGAACCAAGTCAAACGCAGGAGCCTCGGTCCCTGATCCGCGAGTTCGTGAAGCGTTCGCCCTCCCGGGCAGCAGCACTCATCTTCGTCGCGGCCGCTCTTTTCTTCGCCATCGTCTTGTCTCTTCCGATCGCTGCGGCAGATGGGAACCGAACACCCCTGCCCGATGCCATCTTTACCGCCGTCTCGGCCGTGACAGTGACGGGCCTGACGACGCTGGACACAGCAACTCACTGGTCTTTCTTCGGACAGGCGATGATTCTGCTCGCTATCCAGATTGGCGGGCTCGGCATTGTCACGATTGCCCTGCTCCTGGCGCGGGCGGTTACTCGGCACCTGGGCCTCGGCGACAAGGTCTTCGTTCAGCAGAGCCTCGGCACGTCGAGGCTCGGTGAGGTCGGCAGTCTGCTTCGCACCGTGGTGCTGACCACGCTAGCGATCGAAGCGGCACTCGTGGCAGTCCTGATCCCACGGTTCGTGATGATCGAAGACAACTGGTGGGACGGCGTCTGGCACGGACTCTTCTACGGAATCTCCTCGTTCAACAACGCCGGCTTCGTCTCGCATGCGGGCGGCCTCGGCCAGTTCGATGGCGACTACTGGATTCTGACCCCGATCATGATCGGAGTATTCGTCGGAAGCTTCGGCTTCCCCGTGTATCTGACCTTGATCCAACACAAGTGGAATAGAAAGCGCTGGACCCTGCACACCAAGCTAACCCTCGGCACGACCACACTTCTGCTCATCGCCGGAGCGGTTGCCTGGGGAGCCATGGAATGGGGAAATGAACGGTCAATCGAACACCTCAGCATCCCGGACAAGCTCTTCCACGCCTTATTCGCCTCGACCATGATGCGTTCCGGCGGATTCGCCATCACGGACACGAGCGAATCGAACCCGATCACCCTCCTCATGACGAACGCATTGATGTTTGTCGGTGGCGGATCCGCATCGACTGCGGGAGGCATCAAAGTGGTCACGCTCGCGGTCCTCTTCCTCGCCATCGTCGCGGAAGCGCGTGGCGATAGGCGCGTCATGATCAGCGGACGGACGATTCCCGACGGCACCCTGCGGCTCGCCATCAGTGTCACATTCCTAGGCGCCACGCTCGTGCTCGTGGCGACCGGGCTCATCATGATGGTCAGCGATGAGCCGCTGGATCGCATCCTCTTCGAAGTTATCTCCGCTTTCGCTACCTGTGGCCTGTCTGTTGGGCTCAGCGAAGAGCTGCACCCGGCGGGAAAATACGTGCTTAGCCTCCTCATGCTGGCCGGCCGGATTGGCCCGATCGGTCTGGCTGCTGCCCTTGCGCTCAAACAACGCAATGTTCTCTACTCGCTCCCGGAAGAACGCCCGATCATTGGGTAGTCCGTTCAGTCAGGCAACTTTGGCCCGGCTCGCTGGCCGTCGAACCGCTCGATCGCCCTGTTGATTTTCGGCATGGTGGTTTACCGGAAAGCGTGTACGTGATGGCGGCCACGATGTTCATGGGCCGGGTTGGTACAGTGATTCTCGCGGCAGCATTGGCCGCAAGCCAGAGCAGGCCACTGTTTAAACACCCGGAAGAGAGGCCCAACGTTGGTTGATCGCATCAAACACGACGCTCCCGTACTCATCGTCGGGCTCGGGCGTTTCGGTGCTGCCACAGCCGGCCAGCTCGACCGTCTCGGCCGCGAAGTGCTCGTGGTCGACACGAGTGAGGCGCTGGTGCAGAAATGGTCGGAGCGAGTCACCCACGCTGTGCAAGCGGATGCCCGCTCCCTCGAGGCGCTGCAGCAAATCGGCGCCCAGGACTTCTCCATCGCCGTCTGCGCAACCGGTGCCTCGGTCGAAGCGAGCGTGCTCATCGTGGCGAACCTGGTTGACCTGAAGATCCCGCAGATCTGGGCCAAGGCCATTTCCAAGTCACACGGCAAGATCCTCGAACGCATCGGCGCTAACCACGTGATCTACCCCGAGGCCGAGGCCGGGGAACGCGTTGCCCACCTCGTGTCGGGTCGCATGCTCGACTTCATAGAGTTTGATGATGACTTCGCCCTCGTGAAAATGTACCCGCCGAAGCAGATCCGCGGCCTCAACCTGGTTGACTCCGGCGTGCGTCGCAAGTACAACGTCACGGTGGTCGGCGTGAAGAGTCCGGGAAAGCCGTTCACCTATGCCACCGCTGAGACGGTGGTCTCCAACCACGACCTCATCATCGTGTCGGGCGCCGAAGCCGACATCGAGCGGTTCGCGGCGCTCGGATCTTAGCCGATCAGCATCCGTTCTGGCGGAATGCACCCGGATTCGGTGAATAATCCTCCAATTCGTGGACGGCGACCGGCTATTCTCCTACTACGGACATAACTCGTCGCAGCTCGGCGAGGCTGCCTGTGGCGTCATGTCCGAGGACGGAAAGGCTCATCCATGTCACGAAACGTTCCCGCGCTCCCCGATACCGTTGCGCCCGAGGCCGGATTCACGGTACCTGACACCACCGCTGACATCATCGCCGAAGTGCAAACCGGTACGACGGGCGAGGTCACCATCAACGGCGCAACGCGCACGGTGACCGGCAACGATGAAGCCGGCGTGCGCGAGGAGATCATCGGTCTCGTCGTCGAGACTGCCCGCACCCGCGGGCAGTCTGTGCTGCTGCAGGTCAGCGACGAGCAGGGCGACTGGCCGCTGACGGTGCACCCGAACGGACGCGTCGAGTCCGCCGGACCGGTCGTCGTCGGGCGGCATCCCAAGCCGGCGCACACCGTGCCGCTCCCCGTGCAGAACAGTTCGCCGCGGCCTGCCGTGCCGATCGAAGCGGATGCGCGCACCCCGTTTGCTGCGCTGCTGCAGCCGCCCGCCGCAGAAGCCGCCGCCGATGAACCCGACGATGAACCCGTCAGCCTGTTCGAATCCCTGCTCGCTCCTCTGGCTGTTGCCGCGGAGCCGCGGGCATCCGTCGGCGGAGCAGAGCGGACACCGTCGCTGCCAGTCGCGTCAGCGCCGGTCACATCAATGCCGGTCACATCGGTGCCGGTCACATCACGTCCAGCCACCTCGCCATTCGTAACCTCGCCCGCTGCCGCCGCCGCGGCCGCCGCGACATCGACCACCGTCCCGCCCAACCTCGCCGATTTTCTGAGCTCGCGGCCGCCGGCACCGACCGGTCCGGCCGAGCACGGCTGGCAGGGCGCCATGCGCCGCCTCACCGGCGGGCTGGTCTCGCTCGCGCCGAGTCCCACCGAGCAGATGCAGCGCAGCGCCATCAGCGCCGTGCAGCGCAGCCTGAACGGCCCCCGCACGATCGTGGTCCTCAACCCCAAGGGCGGGGCGCACAAAACAACCGCAACGCTGCTCATTGCGGCAACGTTCGGCATCTATCGCGGCGGCTATACCCTCGCCTGGGACAACAACGAGACCATGGGAACCCTGGGCGTACGCGCCCAGGCCGCTCGGCACACCAATACGGCCGTCGATCTGCTGCGCGACCTGGATCGCTTCGGTGATGCTCGCTCCCGGGTGGGCGACCTCG
The DNA here is from genome assembly GCF_004402355.1 of Cryobacterium sp. TMS1-20-1. Classification (NCBI taxonomy): domain Bacteria; kingdom Bacillati; phylum Actinomycetota; class Actinomycetes; order Micrococcales; family Microbacteriaceae; genus Cryobacterium; species Cryobacterium sp. TMS1-20-1. Next base: position 174,748 of record NZ_SOGF01000057.1, read on the forward strand.
ACAACTATGTGCGGTCGCAGGGCGACGCCCAGTTCGATGCACTCGCCTCCGACCTCGATCCGGCCGGAGCGGCGAGCATCGACGATGTCGCATTCCGCAAACTGCATACAACGCTCAGCCGCTTCTACCGGGTGCTGGTCATCGACACCGGCAACAACATGCGGGCCAGTAACTGGGAGGCGGCCGTGGAGACCGCCGACCAGCTCGTGATCGTCTCGACCATCCGCGAGGACACCGGTTACGGTGCAGCCTCGCTGCTCGACGGCTTGCGCCAGAAGGGGCACGCCGACAAGGTCGCCCAGGCGGTGACCGTACTCGCTTCACCGTCGAAGACCGCGGATGAGCAGTTGTCCGCGCGCCTGCACGACCACTTTCGCCAGCTCACCCGCACCGTCGTCGACGTTCCCTACGACGCTTCGCTGGTCGGCGGCGGACCGCTCAACGTCGACGCGCTGGCGCCCCGCACCCGCTCAGCCTGGTTGCAGGCGACGGCCGCCATCGCCGAGGGGCTGTAGGCGCTAGGAGGCGGCGAGTTCCTTCGCACGCGCCAGGGCGGCATCCGTTGCGGTGTCGAAGAGTTCCTTGAGGCCACCCTTTTCGAGCTCCCAGACGGCGCGCTCGGTGGTGCCGGCCGGACTCGTGACCAGGCGGCGCAGTTCGCTCGGCGACTTGTCCGAAACGGCGAGCAGCGAGCTCGCACCGAGGAAGGTTCCGTTGACCATGATGGCCGCTTCTTCGGGCGTGAACCCCTTGGCGATGGCCGTTTCGGTGAGCTGCTCGATCAGGTAGAACACGTACGCGGGGCCGGAGCCGCTGATGGTACTGAGGGCGTCGAGCTTGCTCTCGGGAACGACCAGAACGTCGCCGACGGTCGCGAACAGGGCACGGGTGAGTTCGAGGTCAGCGTCGCTCGATCGGGTGCCGGCGCTGATGCCGGTGACGGCCATGCCGACGACGGCGGGCGTGTTCGGCATGGTGCGGACGACGTGTACGGTGCTCGGCAGGAGCGATTCGAAGGTGTCGATGGTGACGCCGGCCGCGACGCTCAGCACGAGCGTGCCGGGAGCGAGCGACGTGCCGATTTCCGCCAGCAGATCGGCGACCATGTACGGCTTGACGGCGATAATGACGATCTGGGCGCCGTCGATGGCTTTGAGGTTCGCGTCAGCGTCGATTTCGGTCGCGTAGGCGGTGACACCGTCGGTGTCGGCCAGCTCGGCGGCCTTGACCGCGGTGCGGTTGGTGACGCGAATGCCGCCCTCAACGGTGACGCCGGGCTTCAGCAGGCCGGCCAGAATGGCGCGAGCCATGGAGCCGGCGCCGAGGAAGGCGATCGTGGGCAGAGTCACATTCGGGGAAGAAGTCATCCGACCAGTCTACTTTTTCCGTCATCGAGGTGCCCAAAACGCCCCACCTGAGCGCAGCCTCCGCCAGCTGGCGCCGGTTCTAAGATGATCCCATGAGCGCATCGGGCGGAAACAAGGCAATCGTGGCGGCCTTCGCGGCCAATCTGGGCATTGCCATCACCAAGTTCGTGGCCTGGGCTTTTTCCGGCTCCTCCTCGATGCTGGCGGAGGCGGTGCACTCGGTAGCGGATGCCGGCAACCAGTTGCTCCTGCTGCTCGGTGGTCGCAAGGCTAAAAAGCGGGCCGATCTGGAGCATCCGTTCGGCTATGGGCGCGAACGCTACGTCTACGCCTTCGTGGTGTCGATCATCCTGTTCTCGATCGGCGGTGTGTTCTCGCTCTATGAGGGTTTCGACAAGCTGCAGCACCCGCATCCGCTCGAAAATGCCTGGCTACCGATTCTGGTGCTCACTATCGCCATGGTCCTCGAGGGCTATTCGCTGCGCACCGCGATTCGGGAATCGAACCATGTGCGAGGGAAGCAGAGCTTGGTGCAGTTTGTGCGGCACGCGAAGGCGCCCGAGCTGCCCGTCGTACTGCTCGAAGATGTCGCGGCGCTCACCGGCCTGGCCTTCGCCTTCGTGGGTGTCGGCCTGACCATCATCACCGACGAGCCGATCTGGGATGCGATCGGCACGCTCGCCATTGGCGCGCTGCTCGTGCTGGTCGCGATCATTCTCGGCATTGAGACCAAGAGCCTGCTGGTCGGCGAAGGCGCCAGCAGGAGAGACCTCGATGCCATCGAGGCAGCCATTCTCGACGGCCCGGAGACCAGGCGCATCATTCACCTCAAGACCCTCTATCTCGGCCCGGACGAGATTCTGGTCGGCGCCAAACTCGCCTTTGACGGCGACCACCGCTTTACCGACGTCGCCGCGAATATCAACGCCGTGGAGACCCGCATTCGAGCCGCCGTGCCGTTGGCCCGCACCATCTATCTCGAGCCGGATATCTACTTCGACCCGAACCTGGCCGACCCGCCGACCGACAGCTTCGTGATCAAGGGACTCGAGTAGGACTCAGCGCCGGCTTCTGCGCGCCGGATCCTCGAAGAATTCCCGCAGAATGGTGCCGCACTCGACCTCGTTGACGCCAGCGAAGACCTCGACCCGGTGGTTGAGTCGGCGGTCGCGCAGCACGTCGTAGACCGACCCGGCCGCTCCCGCTTTTTCATCCCAGGCGCCGAAGACGACCGTGGGCAGCCGGGCGGCGAGGATGGCGCCGGAGCACATGACGCAGGGTTCGAGCGTGACGATCAGGGTGCATTCGGTCAGGTGCCAGTCCCCGGTGTGCGCGGCGGCCTGGCGAATGGCGACGACCTCGGCGTGCAGGGTGGGGTCCTGGTGCAGTTCGCGCTCGTTGCGGCCCCGGCCGATCACCTGGCCCGCGCTGTCGACGATGATGGCGCCGACTGGCACGTCGTCGGAAGCCAGGGCGGCGCGCGCCTCGGTCAGGGCCAGCAGCATCCACTCATCGTGTTGGTCTCGTGCACCCATGTCTCACCTCAACCCGTCTAGTAGAATCGAGCCTATGCGAGTCCACGTTGCCGACCACCCGCTCATCACGCACAAGCTCACCGTGCTCCGCGATAAGAACACGCCGTCACCGCTGTTTCGATCGCTGGTCGAAGAGCTCATGACACTGCTCGCCTATGAAGGTACGCGCGGCGTGCGGGTGGAAGCCGTGACCGTGCAGACCCCAGTATCGGCCGCGCAGGGCGTGCGGATCAGCGATCCGAAGCCGCTCGTCGTGCCGATTCTGCGCGCCGGCCTGGGAATGCTGGAAGGTATGGTCAAGCTGCTGCCGACCGCCGAGGTCGGTTTTCTCGGAATGGCCCGCAACGAAGAGACGCTGCAGCCGACGACCTACGCCGAACGCCTGCCCGACGATCTGTCGGATCGGCAGTGTTTTGTACTCGACCCGATGCTCGCCACCGGCGGCTCGCTCATCGCCGCGATCAATTTTCTATTCGACCGCGGCGCGGTCGACGTGACGGCGATCTGCATCCTGGCGGCCCCCGAAGGCCTCGCCGCCGTCGAGGCGGCACTGGCCGGCCGCGAAGTCACGATCGTGCTGGGCGCCGTCGACGAGAAGCTGAACGAGCTGGGCTACATCGTGCCCGGCCTCGGTGATGCGGGCGACCGCCTGTACGGCCTCGTCTGATCTCATGCAGGTCCTGCGACCGACAACACGCTGGGCCCGGGTCACATCAATAATCTTTGATCGATCCACGTTTCATCATGCAATATTTCACAAAGACGTGATTTTGCACGGAATCGCCTAAACGGGCAGCACGCTGCGAACGTGTTGCACGTCATTCGGCGACTTGCCGCGACGCCAAATTGACACGCGGCGTCACATTCCGCTTTACTCACAGTTATGACAACCAGCGCACGCCCCCTGACCTCCCTCGAGGCCCCCGGGACTGCCGCCATGATGATGGCCGGCACCCCCGCCATCCGCTGTTGCCGAATGTGCCGCTAACCGCGACGTTCCCCCTCGCGTTCACTGCCTGACAGTTCAGGCTGACGCCCCGAATGCTTTTCGATGCATTCGCCTTCCGGCCCCACGGGCCACACCTCGAGTCTCCGGCACGGAATAGGCGCTTCGCGCATCCGTCGGGCTCCCGTCGATCGAACAGTCAAGGACCTCTCCCATGTCTCTCGCACACATCCACGCCACTCGCCCCACGTTCAACCGCCCCGACCTGACCCTGGCCCCGCCGGTGGCCACCCCCCGCATTCGCGCCGTGCCCAGCGGTACCGAGGCTCGCGGCTTCGTGCTCTACGTCGGCATCGATGAAGCCAAGGCGGCCGCGGCCGGCACAAGCCTGAACCGCATCGTCGAGGCGCTCAAGTCCCTCGCCGCCGACATCGCCCCCTCGTCCGAGACCTACGCCGCCGTCGCTTTGGCCCCCCAGGGCGCCGGCGGCCGCGACGTTGACGTCGTGCGCCTGGCCCTGCAGGATCCGGCCGCACTCGCCGCCCACCGCGCCGAGCCCGAAGAACTCGACCGAGCCCGCAGCGGTGTCGTCGTCGACATCTCCCGCAAGCGCGTCATTCTCGATAACGAGACGGCAGCACTGACCTACAAGGAGTTCGAGCTGCTGCAGTACCTCGTGCTGCGTGAGGGCCGCACCATTGACCGGGCCGAAATCATTTCGTCGCTGTGGAACTCCGCCGACGAGGAAGACACCCCGAACGAACGCACCATCGACGTGCATGTTCGCCGTCTGCGCTCCAAGCTCGGCCGCTACGAAGACATCGTGCGCACAGTGCGCGGTGTCGGCTACCGCTTCGACCGCCACGCGGACGTCGCTATCCGCCAGTCGACCACGCCGAGCCCCGACCTGTTCTGAACGGCCGCTCACGTGCTGCCGGTTAAAAGGACTGAGGGCCAGTCGCAGAGGCTACGACTGACCCTCTTCCCTTGCACCAAGAGTGTCCTGCAATCACATTTCACGTCGTCCGCCACAGCAAACGGTTGACGCACCTAAAACATATAACGAATAGGTAACGGGCGCCACCTTTGGGCCAGAAAATCACCTGCGAGTTTCATGCACGGCATCCGTTTTTTCTCAGCAAGCGGATGCTCCCGGCCCAGCCACCGACCCTGGCCCGGCCTGCCCCGCCGAGTCTCTATCCTTGATAGAACGAGGTTAGGAGCCGCAGGTGGTGGATCGAACAATCGCGGTGGGCGCGTGGGAATCGCTGTTTCGCGCCCAGGTGGCCATCATGCGCAGCCTGGCCGCGAATTTTCCGTCCAAGGAGATTTCGCTCAACGAGTACGACGTGATGTTCAACCTGTCTCGGCAGCCGGAGCGACGCATCCGCTTGCGTGATCTCAATCAGCACGTGCTGTTGACTCAGCCGAGCGTGAGTCGCCTCGTTGATCGGCTCGTGTCGCGCGGATATCTACACAAGCTCAGCGACCCGAGCGACGGGCGCGGCGCGATCATCGAGCTCACCGAGGCAGGCCTGGCTCTGTTTCGACGGGTCGCTGTTATGCACATGGGCGCGATCACCGAGCGCATTGGCGAGTCCCTGACTCAGGCCGAACTGCTGCAGCTCGCCGCACTGTGCGACAAGCTGCGCGTCGGCTGCCCTGGCGAGCGTGACGAGGACCCAACACTCGACGTTTAACCCACGCCGGCCATCGAAAGGTCGGGCGATGGAACGAGGGCCCTACCCCTCGTCCCACCGAGGCAGTCCCTCGCAGGAATGCCTTCCTCACCGTGCGCCCGAACATTGCCCGGCGAGAAAATCGGGTGCAACCACGTACCGGTCCCTGGGAACAAAACGAACGCCGACAAGTTGAGGAATGCTCGCTTTGGTCGATGCTATCCCAACTTGGGGACGGAAACCCTAATCTTGCGCATGCACTCAGCATCTCGTTTATCATGAAGCCATGGCTTCCCTCTCCGGTTCATCCGTTCTTATCGTCGGCGCTACCGGTGGCTTGGGCCGCGAAATTGCCCAGCTTCTGAGCGAAGAGGGCGCTCTGCTCACCCTGCACGGGCGCAGCGCTGAGCGTCTCGCCGAACTCGGCATCTTTGGAGCGACGGTCACTGGCGACCTGAGTGATCCGAGCACGGCCGCACAGCTCGTGTCCGCCGCCCTAGCCGCACACGGCCGCCTCGACGGAATCATCAACGCCGCCGGAGTCGTAGCGTTCGGCCCCCTAGCGGATGTCGCTGACGAAACAATAGATACGCTGATGGCGGTGAACGCGACGTCACCGATGCGCCTGCTCCGGGCCGCCCGTCCCGCTCTGACCGAATCATCCGGCGGGCATCGTGATCCGTTCTTTGTCACGCTCAGCGGCATTGTGAGCGAGCGCCCAACCGCGAACATGGCGGCATACTCGGCCTCGAAGGCAGCCCTCGCGGCCTTCGCGCAAGCGGCGGGCCGGGAGATGCGACGGGACGGCATCCGCTTTCTTGATGCACGACCCGGCCATACCGAAACGGGACTGGCCACCCGACCGATCCAGGGGTCAGCACCGCCACTACCTACCGGCTATCAGCCAGCGGATGTCGCCCGACGCGTCGTCGACGCGATCATCTCCGGCGAACGCGACCTGCCGAGCACCGCCTTCGCCGGATAGTCCCTACCAGTCCGTGCGCGTGCGCTCCTGAGCCACAACCTCGTCGCGGTCCACAAGACGCCTCAGGCCGGCGAGCGGCTGGGCCATGCGGTGATTACCGCGGATGCGCGGCTCCACGCGATCCAGGAATGCCCAATATCCGGCCGTGAACGGGCAGGCCTCCGGACCCAGCCGAATTTTCGGATTGAACCGACAGCCCCCGCAGAAATCAGTCATCTTCGAGATATAGGCGCCACCGGCGGCGTAGGGCTTCGTCGCGACAATGCCGCCGTCGGCGTGCTGCGACATGCCGACAACATTGGCCGGCATGACCCACGGTGTTCCGTCGACGAAGGCATTGATAAACCAATCCGACAGTGCCGACGGTTCGTAGCCTCGCTGCAATGACCAGTTGCCCAGAATCATGAGGCGCTGAATATGATGCGCGTACCCGGTGCGGGAAACCTCATCGAGCACGTGGCTCAAGCACCGCGCTTCGACGGCGGCACCGTTCAATTCCAGAAACGCTGGCGGAAGCGGCTCGTGGGCTCCAAGAAAATTGCTCTCCGCGACGTAGTTCTCACCGAGGTGCCAGTACAGGTGCCAGACCCAGTCCCGCCAGCCCATGATTTGGCGCACCACGGCCTCGGCGCTGGGCAACGGAACCTGACCGGAGTGGTACGCCAGGACGACCGCGTCGATGACTTCCTGCGGATGCAGGAGGCCGAGGTTGAGTGGGACGCTCAACCTCGAGTGGGCCATCGTGCTATCCCCGATCAGCGAGGCATCCTCGAAGGGCCCGAAGTCCGACAGTCGCGTTTCGACGAAATCATCCAGCGCCGCGAGCGCTTCCTCGCGGGTGGCCGCAAATCGGCGCGGGCCATCCGCTCCGATCAAGTGCACTCGGCCCTCGGCGACGAGGCGGTCAAGGTCTCGGCGCACCTCCTCGTCGATGTCGTCTTCGACCGGGGCCCACGGGTCGGGCAGGCCGAGACTGGCCGCACGTTTCGGTGGCGGCTGTCGATTCTCGTGATCGAAGTTGAAGCGCCCGCCCTCCGGCTCAGGGCCACGCATAAGTGTGCCGGTGGTCGTGCGCACGTGGCGGTAGAACTGCTCCATCACAAGCCGGGATGCGGGCCGGCCGTCGGCCCAACTGGCGAAGTCCTGTTCGCTCGTCACGAAGCCTCGACTCGGCAGAACGGATGCGCCCAATTCTGCGACCAGCGCGCGTGCGCCCCACGAGGTGGGGTTGATCACCTCGAGATTACGGCCCTTGAGCACGTCCCGGTAGTGCTCGGCTCGCAGAAACTCTGCGCGATCACCCAACTCCCGCGCGCGGTGGCGAAGTGCGCTCAGGATGAGGTGGGCTTTAGCCCGGTGATACGTGCGTCGCCCCAGAACGGCAGCCGCCTCGACCAGCACAATGGGCCCACCGTCGTCGTAGTGGGGACCGAGCTGGTCGACAAACAGAAAGCGCGGCAGGGACATGATGCCGATTCTATCCCCGCCGATAAAAGACACAAAGCACCCCGTCCGACACGTGGCGAACGGGGTTAAGCGGTGCGCCGGAAGGGATTCGAGCAGTGCTCCCGCCAACATCAAGAATCCAAGACCCACTGTCTTCGTCCATGTAAATACCGATACTGCCTTCCGTATTTTTATGAGTATGCGATGACGAACGTGGAGATAGTGTGGCGCACTTTGGCCGATGCCGCGCTGGACGGTCAACGAGACTGGGCCAGCATCCGGATATCGCTGGCGCAGCTTCTGTCGCGCCGTCCACCACAACCTGCGTGCCGACACGATGGTGTCAACGACCCTGCCCGCTACCCAAAACCTCTTTGACGGCATCGAGGTCGACTACGTTCAACTCGGCATCTACCTGCTCTACGAATCTCAATTCGGCGCAAACTGCGCCCAAAGGTTGAAGTCTTCGCGGAATACCCCGATGAGCTCTCGTTCGGTGGAATACCCGTTGGGACCATCCTGCTGCCGTGATCCTTTACACGAGCAACGGTCTCTGCCGCGACGGGGACCTCACCAGCAGGAACCTGTCGTGGCGGAGGGACAAAGCACGCCGCAGTCGAACCGCCCTCCCGGCCACCGAACAACGCGGATTTGTGGCATTACGAACAGGTGGCTTAGGGGTCCGGGTGCCAAATTTTCGTCGCTTTCAGAAAATCTGCTCCTCACGGCCGTCGTCGCGCGAGCCCGCTTTCTCAAGCTCATACAAAGGTCGCCCGCTCCGGGCAGCGGGGCGTGCTGAAGAACTATCCGCGAACAGCCGATCTGGCGAACCGACTCAGCCGCGGGCGAATCAACGTCACTTTGCGGGTCACGAACTTATCGTAATGACGACACGGATGCGCCGTCGTGCAAAACGGCGTCGGCTTCCTCGTCGTCGATGACTTCCGGATGCCGCTTGAGATTGAGCAGGGCCATCCCCAGCCCTCCCCATACGGCCAACAAAGCGATGATCATCATGACGACCGCGGAGGTACTCATGGGTTCTTCCTTTCCCCCGCTGCGGATCCGGATGCGGCGGTTTCGGGCAGGCGAGTTTCGCCATCCATGATCTTATCCGTGGCGGATTTATTCGCATCGAGTTCGGCGTCCAGGATCGGTTCATGGATATTTATCTCATAAGCGGCGGATCGATGACTCCACGGAATCTTCGAAAGCAGGTAGGCGATCAGCACCAAGGCAATCACCATGCCCCAGCCGAAGACGCCGACAAACCAGTCCGGTAAACCGCCGTAGCCCTCGCTGATCCTGGTGGTGACGGTGTCGATCAGGATGTAACCCAGGACCACCGGAGTGACACCGCCGATGAAAATCTGCCAACTGCGGCCCAGCTTAACCGAGGACGTTGCATTGATGTGTTCGCGCAGCCGGGGAAGAGCGCTGAACCCAGCGGACATCGCCACTACGGCCACCAGTGCGACGGCTACAATTCCGAAGCTATTGACAAAGGCATCGGTTACATCGAGCAGGTTCAGGCCCGTCGTCGTTGGAAACAGCAGGATCGATATCAGGGCAATAGGGATGCCGACGACCAGCACTGCCTTCACCCGCCGCCAGCCTAACTTGTCCTGAACGGCGGCAATGATGACTTCGACGATACTGATCAGCGACGTTAGACCGGCGAACACAAGCGAACCGAAGAACAGCACTCCCAACAGAACACCCGCCGGCGCCTGCGCAATGATGGTCGGGAACGCAATGAATGCCAGACCGATACCGCTGACAGCGACTTCGTCCACACCAACCCCGCTCGATGCCGCCATGAATCCCAAGGCCGCGAAGACCCCGATGCCGGCCAGCAGCTCGAAGCCGGAATTGGCGAAGCCGACGACGAACCCGGAACCGGTCAGATCGGTTTTTCGCCGCAGGTAGGAGGCATACGTGATCATGATCCCGAAGGCCACCGACAGTGAGAAGAAGATCTGCCCATAGGCAGCCACCCAGATAGAACTGTCACCGAGTCGGGTCCAGTCCGGCGTGAAAAACGCGTCCAGTCCGGTCCAGGCACCCTCAAGGAACAGCGCTTGGACGACCAGAATGAGGAACATGATCAATAGCAACGGCATAAACACGATGGAGGAGCGGGCAATTCCCTTTTGCACTCCCAAAGCGAGGATGGCGATAACCACGCCCCACACGAGAATCAGCGGAATGAGCACGGAGGGCACGAAGTCGAAGCCCAGGTTCACCTGATCGCTGACCTGGAGGAACTCGCCGGTAAAGAAACCCGCTGCGTCGTCGCCCCAAGCGGTGGTGAAGGAGAATATGAAGTACATGCCGGCCCAGGCAATGATCACCGCGTAGTACACAGCAATGACGAAACAGATTCCGACTTGCCACCAGCCAATGGCTTCGGCTTTGGGATGCAGTCTCCGCATTGCCAGCGGAGGTGACCCACGAAATCGGTGCCCGATGGCATAATCGAGGAAGAGTAGCGGTATTCCGGCTGTGAGCAAGGCGACCAGGTACGGGATAATGAACGCCCCGCCGCCGTTTTCGTAGGCAACGTAGGGGAAGCGCCAGATATTACCCAGTCCCACGGCGGACCCGATGGCAGCGAGAATGAACACTCTCCGCCCGGACCACATTTCACGTTCCGGCCGCGCACTCACAGTCGAGGGCGGTTGTTGTGTCTTTCCCAATGCACTCACAATTATGATCCTCGCTACAGAAACTCTTGGTAGGTAACCTTCTTCACGGTATCCCCGCCCCAGAAATCATGTCAAGACGCACGGCTACATTGATTCGTAGAATCATTCGAAAGAGAACCTCACATAAGTCGATATCTTCTGATTTCATTTCTCGTTATCGGTGTCACTGGTGCTTGCGAACGCGTAGTCATGCGTCTTTTACGGGAGGCTGAGTGGGACTGTCTCTTAAACGGTGTTTCCGGCCTGACGCGCTGGACGTGGGTCTGGCGGGTACGGTGCCGTGATGACGACGCTTGATGCTGTGACGAAAAAACGAAATCTGAGCCGACCCGTGAGGCGGTGGCGGCGAAGGAATGGGTGCGCCTGGCTAAGGAGCAAGGCTTGGCCCTGGACGGTCCGAATGGGCTGCTGGGCCAGTTCACGAAAACATTTCTTGAGGCCGCGCTGAACGAGGAAATGACCGATCACCTTGGCCATGAAAAGAACCGTGCCCCGGACGAGCGCGACGACTCGAACGTGCGCAACGGGACTCGGCCCAAAACGGTGATCAGTCCCACGACAGGGCCGGTGACCATTCAGGTGCCCCGCGACATGGACGCCACGTTCACTCCGGTGATCGTGCCGAAACGACAACGCCGTTTGACCGGGGTCGATGAGATCGTGCTGTCGTTGTATGCCCGCGGCCTCACGACCGGGGAGATCAGCGCACGCTACAACCAGATCTATGGTGCGCAGGTATCGAAAGAGACCATTTCCCGCATCACGGACAAGGTGATCGCGGAGATGCAGACGTGGCAGGCACGCCCGTTGGACGGCGTCTACGCGGCGATCTACGCGGCGATCTACGCGGCGATCTACGCGGCCATCGGCGCGACTTTAGATGGTGATAAGGATATTCTCAGGTTGTGGGCCGGCACTGGCGGTGAGGGCGCCAAGTTCTGGATGTCTGTCCTGACCGATATCAAGAATCGTGGTGTGTCCGACACGTTCTTCCTGGTCTGTGACGGGTTGAAAGGATTGCCGAACGTTGTCGGGAACGTGTGGCCGTTGACACGGTGCAGACGTGCATCATTCACCTGATCTGGAACACGTTCACGCTCTCCGCCAAGAAGGGTTGGGATGCGATGAAACGAGCGGTGAAACCGATCTATACCGCTCCGACCGTTGACACGGCGCGGGCGGCGTTGGATGATCTGACCGAGATCTGGGGCAATAAATACGGTGCGATCATCCGGTTATGGGAATCGGCGTGGGAAGAGTTCACTCCGTTCTTGTCCTACGATCCCGAGATTCGTCAGGCGATCTGCTCCACCAATGCGATCGAGTCGCTTAACGCCCGGTACCGGCGGGCGGTGCGTGCTCGAGGGCATTTCCCCAGCGAGCAGGCCGCACTGAAATGCTTGTATCTGGTCACGCGAAGTCTCGACCCGACCGGGGTCGGCCGACTGCGGTGGACGATGCGTTGGAAGCCAGCTCTCAACGCGTTCGCCATCACCTTCCGAGACCGCTGGCCGAACGCAGAATCCTACTAATGAAAAACGCCGGAAACACCGTTAACGAGACACTCCCGAAAAGCGTGCCGGCTCCTCGACCAGCGGGGCGGCGGCGACCAGCGGGCGGGGAGCTGCGGGCGGGGCTAAAGGGTGGGGTGCTTGGGGACTTGGATTATGGGGATAGGGAATTGGGAAGCGCGAAGAGGGTCGAGAAGGTCGTCGGTGATGCCGGCGGTGAAGTCTTTCACCTCGAGAACCTTGAAGAGTGCCTCGCGACCGAACTTGGAACTATCAGCCACGAAGAAGGCCTCTTTGGCGATGGATCGCATCAGCCGTTTGAGCTCCACCTCGTAGCTGCTCGTGTGGTACAGCCCGTCGTCGCAGACGGTGTCTGCCCCAAACACGGCCACATCCACCCGCAGGTTGGAGAGCTGCAGCACGGAGGCGGGCCCCCACATTGTGTATACGTCGGGGAGCAGTTCGCCGCCGATGAACACCAGGTGCGCCGACCGCTTCTGCGCGATTTCCATGGCCACGGCCAGGTCGTTGGTCACCACAGTCAGGCGCCGTTTTGTAAGGTGACGGGCGACCTCGAGCGTGGTCGTTCCGCCATCGAGCAGCACAATCTGGCCGTCGAGAATGCGATCCGCCATGGCCTGCCCAATGGCCGACTTCTCGGCGTGGTGCAGCGGACCGGTGAACGTGTCGAAGGCATCCGCTGGCTCAACGGGAATGGCTCCGCCGTGTGTGCGCTGAATGAGCGACTTCGATTCGAGTCGTTCCAGGTCTCGCCGAATGGTGGAGGTGGTCACGGCAAAGTGCGTGGCGAGGCTGTTGACGGACTGGAACCCTTGAGCTTTGAGAATCTCGGCAATCTCTAGCTGTCTGGACATGCGTGTGGCTCCCCTGAGGTTGTTCTGACGAATGTTCGCTGCGCCATCATTCCACTGTAAACCTTCTGCGCGAAAACGCGCACATTTACGAATAAAAACGCGCAGACGAAGGTTTGTGAGATTTCTTTTCTCGTGATGACATCCAGCGGCCTTGCTCGTGATCTGGCACGAATACATAGATGATCAGGATTTTTCATGCACTCAACCCGGCGGATGTGGCATTCGTGCGCGTAGAATTTGGTCACAGTACGCACACAATTGCGTGAAACTGCGCAAATTATGCTCGTTATCGCTTGACGTACCGTGCAGTTTGCGGATAAGTTCCTCGAAGAGCGCGCATCGCAAACGTGCCGCCCCCGATCGTGGCCGAGTCACGAAGCGTTTACAAAGGAGTTAACGGAATGAATCACAAGCACGCCCTTCGGGGCACGGCACTACTCGTCGGAGCCGCTCTCGCTCTCACCGGTTGCTCTTCAGTGGGCAGCGTTGCAAGCGGATCGAGCTCCACGCCGGCCGCTGACGACATGGTGATGGTGACGGTCGTGAAGGCCCAAACCATCCCGTGGTTTCAGCGCATGGAGGTGGGCGTCAAGTCCTTCGCCGACCGCACCGGGATCGATGCACGTCAGGAGGGCGCCGACGACGTGAGCCCCGAGAAGCAGGTGCAGATCGTTCAGGACCTCATTGCGCAGCAACCCACGGCCATCACCGTGGTGCCCAACTCGCCCGAGGCGCTCAGCTCGGTGCTGAAGCAGGCACGGGACCAGGGAATCATCGTGGTCTCGCACGAGGCAACGGGCATCGAAAACGTGGACATCGACATTGAGGCGTTTGACAACCCCTCCTACGGTTCCGAGATCATGGACAACCTCGCCGAGTGCATGGGTGACACGGGTGAGTACGTGCAGTTCGTGGGTGGACTGACGGCCAAGACCCACATGGAGTGGGTGGGTGCCGCCTACGACAACCAGCAGGCGAACTTCCCGAACATGACGCGCGTGGAAACGCCGATCGAAAGCACGGATGACCAGGGCACGGCCTACGAGCGAGCTAAGGAAGTTCTGGCCAAGTACCCGAACATCGCTGGCTTCCAGGGATCGGCCGGAAACGACGTTCCCGGCATCGCCCGCGCCGTGCAGGAAGCCGGCCTCGAAGACCAGGTGTGCGTGATGGGAACCTCCATCCCCTCGGTCGCCAACCAGTACCTGGCCGACGGCTCCATCGACAAGATCTTCTTCTGGGATCCTGCTCTCGCCGGTGAAGCACAGCTGGCCATCGCCTTGATCCTCGCCGACGGTGGAACCATCGAAGACGGCACCGACCTCGGCATTGAGGGCTACAACTCGCTCAAGAAGCTGGACGGCTACGACAACGTCTTCGTCGGTGCTGCTTCGGTAGCAGCTGACGCGGCCACGGCGGCCAAGTACAACTTCTAAGTAGTTCGACCGGCTGGGGTGTGCACGATACACGTGCACACCCCAGCGCTCTGGTGAGAAAGGTAGTGCTGTGGATTCCACGACGATTGCTTCGACGACAACCCCGTTCGTTTCGGCACGAGGAATTAATAAGAGTTTCGGGGGCGTGCCCGCACTCAGAGATGTGTCCATCGATCTGATTCCCGGCGAGGTGCACTGTCTCGCCGGCGAGAACGGCTGTGGCAAATCCACCCTGATCAAGATCATTTCGGGCGCCGAGCGACCCGACTCCGGTGAAATCATCATTGATGGTGTCTCGTTCGACCACATCAATGCGCATGCGGCCATTCAGGGCGGCATCCAGGTGATCTACCAAGACTTTTCGCTCTTTCCCAACCTGACCGTGGCCGAGAACATCGTGCTCACGGCCGAGGTCGCCGGCGGGCGGCGCCTGTATTCGGCCCGCTCCGTGCGGCCCCGTGCGGCGGCCATCATTCAGGAACTCGATCTGGACCTCGATCTGGACCGCGAAGTGGGCTCCCTGTCGGTGGCCGACAAGCAGCTCACCGCCATCTGCCGCGCACTCGTGAACGATGCGCGCGCCATCATCATGGACGAGCCCACCACGGCCCTCACTCACACCGAAGTCAGTCGACTCTTCGCTCTCGTAGAGCGCCTGCGCGCCCGGGGCGTCGCGTTGATGTTTGTCTCGCACAAGCTCGAAGAGGTGCTCGCCATCTCCCAACGGCTCACCATCATGCGCTCGGGTCAACGCGTCGTGAGCGGTCCGACATCCGATTTCGATCAGCGATCCATTTCACACCACATGACCGGGCGTCAGGTTGATGAATCCCGGGTGGTAAGTGAGCTCGATGCCTCCGCACCGCTCGCTCTCGAAGTCAGCAACCTGTCTCTGGCCGGTGCGTTTCGTGACATCTCCTTCCAACTGCGCCGCGGCGAAATCCTCGGCGTCACGGGTCTGCTGGGATCGGGCCGCACCGAGATTGCGGAGGCGCTCTTTGGCGTGACGCCCGCCGACGCGGGGGAGATTCGGGTGGGCGGTGAGGTGGCGACCATTCGCACCATTCAAGACGCCGTTCGGGCCGGAATCGGTTACGTACCCGAAGACCGCCTGTCCCAGGGGTTGTTCCTGAACAAGTCCATTGCCGACAACATCGTGGCCGCCTCACTCAACTCCCACCGCACCCGGTGGGGGATGCTGAGCCGCACCGCAACCGCGGCCACCATCAAACGCTTCTTTACGGGGCTGAAGATTAACGCCCCCCACGCAGAAGCACCCGTTCGAACGCTGTCGGGCGGAAACGCCCAGCGTGTGGTTCTCGCCAAGTGGTTGGCCACGGCCCCCACGGTGCTCATGCTGAACGGCCCCACTGTGGGTGTCGACATCGGCTCGAAGGAAGAGATTCTGGAGTTGCTGCGCGGTGAGGCGGGCACGGGCATGTCGGTGATCATCATCTCTGATGACGCCCCGGAACTCGTGGCGTCATGCCACCGCGTGTTGGTGATTCGAAATGGTCGACTCACCCACGTTCTCGACGGAGATCAAATCTCTGTCGACACCATTCAAGAGCGGATGTCGGCCTAATGGATCTCGTGCGCAAACTCCGCGGCACCAACAACGAAGGCGTCCTCGCCCTGGTGCTCCTCGGGCTCATTGTGGCGATGTCGATCGCCAACCCCACATTCTTTACCCTGAACACCGGGTTCTCCATCTTGAGAAGCTCCATCGTTCCAGTGATCTTTGCCCTCGGCGTTCTGATCGTGGTGATTACCGGCGGCATCGATGTGTCCTTCGCCGCGATCGCCATCTTTGCCGGCTACTCCACGGTGACGTTCTGTCTGAGCGCCGGCTTCGACCCGGGTTTGCCCGGCATCTTCCTCATCGCCATTGCGGTGGGAGCGGCACTGGGGCTCATCAACGGCGTGGTCATTGCCCGGTTCAACCTGCCCACGCTGATTGTGACCCTCGGCACCCAGGGGATCTTCTTCGGCGCGATGTACACCTACGTGGGAGCCACCTACTACGCCGACCTGCCCAAATCGATGGCCGACCTCGCCACCAGCAACCTGTTCGACATCACCACCGACATTGGGCGGGCCTACCTGCACGTGCTGGTTGTTCCCGTTCTGGTGCTGTGCTTGGCCGTGGGGTGGATGTTGAAGCGCACCATGTTCGGGCGTTCCCTCTATGCCATCGGCGGCGACATTGAAGCTGCCCGCCGCGCCGGGTTTCAGGTGAAGCGCACACAGATCTCGGTGTACATGCTGGTCGGTGCACTCGCCGCGATCGCGGGTGTCATTCATATTGTGCTGAGTCGCAGCGCCAATCCCCGTGACCTGGTGGGTGGAGAACTCGACATCATCGCCGCCGTGATTCTCGGTGGTGCAGCCATCTTCGGTGGTCGCGGTTCGGTGACCGGCACCGTGCTCGGGGTTCTCCTCGTGCAGGTGATCAAGAACAGCCTGCTGCTCGTGGGCGTGCAGAGCGCCTGGCTGCGCACCGCCGTAGGCGTGTTGCTCGTCGTGGGTGTGGGTATCCAGGCCATTGCCGGGAGACGGGACGCCCGACGCATGCGCGTGATTCAGGACCTCGACACGGAGCAGAAGACAGAGCAGGAGATGGCCTCATGACGCCGACAACAGACAAGCGCGCCAGGGCATCCGCTCCGAACCCCCCGCCGCTGCGCAACCTCAATGATCAGCTGGGGCGCTTCACGAGACGCCTCGTGCGCCCCGGCGGCGCTCAACGGGGAGCCGGCCGCATGGTGGCGGCGCTCCTGCTCGCCATGGCCCTCTTCACGTTTCTGAACCCGCGGGTGTTTTTGAGCCCGATCAACCTGCAGAACATTGCCGTTGCCGCTCCCGAAATTGGCATCATTGCCATCGCGATGATGCTGGTGATGCTCACCGGCGGTATTGACTTGTCTCTCGTGGCCATTGCCAACTTCTCAGCCATCACCATCTCGACCCTGCATACGGCCATTGCCGCCACGAACCCGGATCTGGCGAACAGCCTCGGGTTTCTGATTGTGCTGGCCGGGATCGTGGCGGGGATGCTCGGGGGAGCCTTTAACGGATTCCTGGTGAGCGTGGTGGGGATTACGCCCATTCTGGCCACGTTGGCCACCATGCAGATCTACAACGGGATCGCGATCGTGTGGACCGGCGGGTCGACCCTCTACGGGGCGCCGACGGTGCTGGGCGCCATCGGTCAAGCCGCGCTCGCCAACGTTCCGGTGCTGTTCATCATTTTCGTGATCACGGCCATTCTGGTGGCGGTGCTCGTGAACCGCACGGCGCTGGGTCGCATGATTCAGCTGGAGGGCGCCAACCCCGTGGCAGCGCGCTACTCGGCCATCCCGACGCGCGCCGTGCTCATGAAGACCTACACCGTGGGCGGCATGCTCGCGGGCCTGGCTGGTGTGCTGTTTCTGGCGCGCAACCCCACCGCATCCGCTGATTACGGCTCGTCGTACGTTCTGCTGGTGATTGTGATCGCGGTGCTCGGAGGTACGAATCCCACCGGCGGCTTTGCCTCGGTTTTCGGCGTTGTGCTGGCCACCCTCACCCTGCAGGTGGTGTCGAGCGGATTCACCGCCATTCGACTCTCGTCGTATGAGTACGCCATCGCCCAGGGTGTGATCCTCATTGCGGTCATGATTCTTGACTCGGTTATGTCAACGCGAACGAGACGACCCCACAAGACCATCCCTCCGACTGGTGTTGCGACGCCGACGTCTGACACTTCCCTGATACGAACCTGAGCTGGAAAAGGACCAAGATACGCATGAAAAAGATAATCAATGAGCCGAGCGCCTTCGTGGACGAGTTCGTCGAGGGCATCCTGCTGGCTCACCCCCGCCTTCTCAAAACCCCGGGAGAAGACCGACGCGTGCTGGTGCGAGCGGATGCGCCCGTCGCCGGCAAGGTAGGCATCGTCACGGGTGGCGGTTCCGGACACCTTCCCCTCTTCAAGGGCTACGTGGGCCGCGGCCTGTGTGACGGCGTGGCGATTGGAAACGTGTTCTCGTCACCCTCGTCCGCTCAGGTGCTCGAAGCGACCAAAGCCGTGAGCGGCGGGGCTGGAGTGCTCTACCTCTACGGCAACTACGGCGGCGACGTGTTCAACTTCGACCTCGCAACCGACATGGCGGAACTGGAAGGAATCGCCACGCTCACCGCGGTGGGCCGTGACGACGTGGCGAGCCAGCCCAAGGAACGCGCGGCAGACCGCCGCGGCGTGGCCGGGATCATGTTCGCCTTCAAGGCCGCCGGCGCTGCTGCCGAGCGGGGAGATTCCCTCGAGCAGGTTGCGGCGGTGGCGGAAGACATCATCAACAACACCGCCACCATGGGCATTGGCCTGTCGCCGACGATTCTGCCCACCACGGGCAAGGCGAGCTTCGACCTCGATGACGGTGAGATGGAGGTGGGCATCGGCATCCACGGGGAACCCGGTTTTCATCGTGGAGCCGTGGAAACAGCCGACCGAATCGCGGAAACCCTGATGGAACGCCTCGTTGCCGACCTTGGAATTACCGCGGGCGCCCGCGTGGCCGTGCTCGTGAACGGCATGGGAGCGACACCGCTCGAGGAGCTGTACCTGCTCTTTCGCCGCGTGCACCAGCTGCTCACCGAGCAGGGAATCACCATCGACAAGAACTACATCGGTGAATATGCCACAAGCCTGGAAATGTCCGGAGCCTCCATCTCGCTGCTCGCGCTGAACGACGAGCGCCTCGCGCTGCTCAACGCGCCAGCGGAATCCCCATTCTTCAAGGAAGCGTGACACCCATGAACGGAAACGACCTCAGTACCGCAATTCGCAATTGCCTCGGGGATTTCACCAGTTATTCGGACGAACTCGGCGAGCTTGACCGTGCCCTCGGCGATGGTGACCTCGGTATCACCGTGTCGCTCGGAGCCGCAGCTGTGGAAGAGGCCCTGGCCGTGCTTCCGGCCGACTCGACTCCCGCCGAGGTGGTGCTGGCCTGCGCCAAGGCGTTCGCCAACGCGAACCCGTCCACCATGGCTGCTCTGGTAGCCGGTGCACTGCTGGCCGGCTCGAAAGTGTGGGGTGCCTCCACCTCGCTCGCCGATGGCCAGATTGGTGCCTTCGCGGTGGCCGCGGCGGAATCGATCAGCCAGCGAGGCAAGTCGAAGATCGGCGACAAGACCATTCTTGATGCCATGTTCCCGGCCGCGGACGCCCTGGTGAACGCTGCGGCGGGCGAGAGTGCCCTCGACGCGGCGATCAACGCCGCCGAAGCGGGAGTCATCGCATCAAAGGAACTGCAGTCCCGTCGAGGCCGTGCCTCATGGCTGCAGGAGCGCAGCATTGGGCTGCAGGATCCGGGCGCCACAGCATTCCTTCGTTTCTTACAGTCCTGGAAAGCCACGAACACCCCGGCAGCGCTCATCACAGTAGGAGAGAACACAAAATGACCACGATCGCATTCCTCGGCCTCGGAACCATGGGGCTCGGCATGGTGAAAAATCTGCTCGCTGCTTCTCACACCGTGACGGTATGGAACCGTTCGGCGGCTCCGGTGGCAGAAGCGGTTGCCGCGGGCGCCACCGCTGCCCCGAGCGTCGCCGCCGCCGTGGCGGGGGCCGACATCGTCATGTATTGTCTGAGCAATGACGCCGCCGTTCGCGCGGTGGTGCTCGGCGAGGGTGGTTTGGCTTCCGTCGTGGAGACCAGCTCGATCATAATTGACCTGTCGACCATCAGCCCCGAGGTGAGTGCGGCTGAGCGTACGGCGTACGACGCGCGCGGCATCCGCTTTCTCGATGCACCCGTTTTCGGTTCCCGCGGTGAGGCCAACAGTGGCGGACTGTGGATCGTGGCGGGCGGTGACGCGGACGTGTTTGCGGAGGCGGCGCACGTGTTCGAGCCGATCAGTGAGACGGTGCATCTGATGGGCCCCGGCGGCTCGGGAGTGCGCATGAAGCTCGTGGGCAACCTGGTGGTGGCCTCGCAGCTGCTGGCACTGGGGGAGTCGCTCGCGCTCGCCGCGAAGGCGGGGCTGGATCTGCCGAAGGTGCTTGAGGTGCTGAAGGTGACCGATTTTCGGTCGCCGATCTTTGATGGCGTCGGCCCGGCGGTCCTTGCCGACGACTACGCGCCGTCATTTGCACTGAAGCTGATGCAGAAAGACGTGGGCCTGATTCAGGACTTTGCGGCGGGACTCGGGGTAGCCGTACCCAGTGTCACCGCCGCAGCACACTATGTGGATGCTGCCGTGGACGCGGGGTGGTCGGAGGAGAACGCATCTGCTCTGATCAAGGCGCTCGCCGCCGAGTCGGGCGTGTCCCTGGCCCGCGGCTAGCGGCTGCTCGCCCTCCTCGCGCGGCTCATGAGGTCTCGAGGCGCCGGCGAGGTGCGTGCCGCTGGTTGAGCGCGAGCGTGCGAGCAGTCAAAACCTGGTGAGCCGACCTCGAGACGCCGGGGAAGTGCGTTCCGGCTCCTCGACCAGCGGGGGGCTACTCAGGCTCGGACGGCGACGCGTCGGGCCGGGTCTTGCTGGAGCGCACGCTGAGGATGGGAAGATCGCTGAGTCTGCTCTCGATCAGGGCAATGCGTTTTGCGCGGCTCCAGCCTTGGACCTGCTTTTCGCGGGCGTAAGCATCTGCTATGTGAGAGCACTCTTCGAGGTAGACGAGCCTGACGGGTCGGCGGCGTTTTGTGTACGCGGCGCCCTCGCCGGCGTTGTGCTGCCAGAGGCGGCGGTCGATGTCCCAGGTGCTGCCCACATAGAAGGAGCCATCGTGGCATTCGAGGATGCACATGTAAGGCATGCGGCGATCGTGGCACGGGGTGCGGCCATGGTGGGGGTTATGCACAGGAGGATTGTTGGCTCGCGGTGTCTCTGTAATGGTTGTAGCTGGTCTGGTTATCAGCTGGCAGGCTGGTCATGATTCGTGTGGGCTGCGTGACTCTTTTGGTCTCTGACTGAACCGTCCCTGATTTCCTGCCGCTTTCTTTCTGGTGAAAGGATTCGGTTATGCCCAAGAAACACCCAACAGAGGTTCGCGAACGAGCGGTCCGTATGACTCTTGATCGTTTGAAGGATTACCCGTCAATGTGGTCCGCGTGCCGCGACTTGGCCCCCAAGCTCAACATCGGCGCCGAGACGCTCCGAAAGTGGGTCACCCAGGCGTAGACCGACACCGGCGAACGCACCGGTCCCACGACCGAGGAGCTCGAGGAAATCAAACGCCTCAAGCGCCAGCACCGTGACCTGCGCGAGACGAACGACATCCTCAAAGCGGCCGCGTCTTTCTTGAGCTCAGGGAGCTCGACCCTCGCAACCGTCCCTAGTCGCTTTCATCGTCCAGATGAAGGCGAACGGCCATGGAGTCGAGTTGACGTGCGGCGTCCTGCGCGGGCAGGGCGTCACGGTCACTTCACGGTCATTTCGGGCATGGAAGACTCGCGCCGCCGCGGCCCGAGTTCAGAGTGACGGGGTCCTTGTCGACCGGCTCAATGCGTTGAAAGCACTAGGAGCGTGGGTCAGTAGTACCAAAGTTTAAAACGCCGGTCGATTTCCCGGGGTTGGGGTGTTGGTCTGGGAAAATTGATTATGAGCGATTCTGATGGCCTGTTC